>DAINRC010000317.1:0-1015 GCA_036742135.1 Bacillota bacterium | reverse complement strand
AGGCTACTTGCTGGCGGGTAAGAAAGAGACACGGGGGAGTCATCGCATCTGGGTCTTTAAGGTGGATGAGCGGGGGAACCGGGTGTGGGAAAAAACATACAGTGGATCGGGCTCTGAAGCTGCTTATGATCTTCAGCCTGCAAGTGATGGGGGTTATATTATTGCTGGTAAGATGGAATCTGCCTCCGGTAGTTACGCCTGCCTGATCAAGCTGAAACAGGAGCCAGGGGTTCCAGAGTGGTGCCGCTGGTGGTCATCATTGCCTTTGGTCTTTTCTGCTTTGTTTGCTACTCAGGGGTCCCATTGCTCCTCTCGCTCTCCTGCCGTCGAAGTCGGCGCTCACCACGTTCTTCTTCCAGACGGGTCCCATTGCTCCTCTCGCTCTCCTGCCGGAGGCAGATCGGTGACGATCTGCCTCCGGCGGATATCTTTCGACTGGAGGTTCGGTTGATGAAGCGTTCTCACATTTTTGTATTTATCGCTGTTCTCTTACTTGGTTTATTGATCCCGCTGATCTCTGCGGAAAGAGCAGACCGACGCGATTCGTCCGGCCAGATCAGCACGAAACTTGAGCAGCAGGAGACGAGGCAAGAAGAAAGCTCAAGAGTCAGCGCAGAAGTTGACCTTTCATCAGAAAACCGGCCTTCTGGTTCTCCGGGTGGTCAGGCAAGTAAAGAAGATGGCAAGAAAGCAGCCGGTGGAACCGAGAGCAGGCTCAGCAAATCTACATCTGGAAGGAACACTACTAATAGTAGCAGTGAAGGTGCCTCCAGTAAAGATAGTGGAAATGCTCAAAACGGCGAAAGGGTGCTGGGTATCAGGGTAAGTGTTGCTGTTGTCGGAAAAAAAGGGGAACTCCTTTTCGGTCCTGCGGAGGTGGTGGTCAGGGCAGACAGTATCTGGGGTATTACAGCACTTGGGGCGCTCGATGCTACAGGATTGCCTTACGAAATGTCTCCAAGGTTTCCCGACTTGGTTGTTGCTGTCGCCGGTCAGCGCAATGAGGGCCAGTCAG
>DAINRC010000316.1:0-1074 GCA_036742135.1 Bacillota bacterium | reverse complement strand
CAAAACAGGAACCCTGACCAAGAACGAGATGACCGTCAGATACCTTTTTTCTGGTGGTCGCTTGATCAACGTAACCGGGGAAGGTTACCAGCCACAAGGGGATTTTTACGAAAACGACAAAAAGATCGATGACCCCAAAGAAGACCCTGACCTCAAAGTCCTGCTGAGCATCTGTTCCCTGACCAACAACGCGCACCTCAACCACGAAGTCATCGATGGCTCCCTGCAGGGAAAATGGGAAATTCTTGGTGATCCCACAGAAGCCGCTCTGGCTGTCCTGGCGAAAAAAGGTGGGTTAACAAGAGAAACTTTGGAGGCTGCCTCACCGAGGGTTGGAGAAATACCTTTTGACTCCGACCGGAAAATGATGACTACTGTCCACCCTGCAGGCGCTTTCAGGAAAATTGTAACAACCCCCTACATTGCCTGCACGAAAGGGGCTTTTGATGTCCTTCTCCCCAGATGCACCCACATCATTGAAAAGGGCCAAGTTATAGCCTTATCCAAAGAAACAGCAGAACACCTGAACTCCTTAAACGAAATGCTGGCTGCCAAGGCACTGCGGGTTCTAGGCATCGCCTTTAAACCCTTAGTGGAGCTTCCAGAAAAACTGGAACCCGCAGAAGTAGAAAAAGACATGGTCTTCGTGGGACTCGTAGCGATGATCGATCCACCTCGTCCGGAAGCCAAAACAGCAGTTGAAACCTGTCGCCGCGCCGGGATCAAACCAGTAATGATTACTGGAGATCACAAGATAACAGCAGTAGCCATCGCCAGTGAACTGGGAATTCATGAGCGGGAAGGGCTGGTCCTTACTGGTGCTGAACTGGACCGGCTCACTGATGAAGAATTTACTGAAGTTGTCGAAAAGGTGAATGTCTATGCACGCGTCGCCCCCATGCACAAAGTGCGCATCGTCAAGGCCTTGAAAGAGAGAAAACATGTAGTAGCGATGACTGGAGATGGGGTAAATGATGCTCCGGCACTGAAGATGGCCAATATCGGAATAGCAATGGGGGTCACCGGAACCGATGTAGCCAAAGAAGCAGCAGACATGATTCTCGCAGATGACAA
>DAINRC010000315.1:0-1081 GCA_036742135.1 Bacillota bacterium | reverse complement strand
AAGAAAGCCGGGTTACTTCTGGTAATCGCCAGTGTAGTGATTACCTTGGTGTTTGTTAGCTGGGCATCTTTCCGGAAATCTCCGGCAAAAACCCTATTCCCTTTTCCTGCAAAGCAGAAAAAAATTGTCGTGGTTTACCTGACAGGGCCAATTTCTTTTGAAGCCCAGGGTTCACTTTTCTACAACTCGACGACAGAAGAAACAAGACAGATTCTGGAAAGAATCGCCGAAGATGACACAGTCCAGGCTGTGGTGCTGAGAATCAACAGCCCAGGAGGAAGTGCTGCCGCTTCTCAGGAACTGCACCAGTTGATTCAGCAGATCAGGAAAACAGGGAAAAAGGTGGTGGCCTCTTTTGGAGACATTGCTGCGTCTGGAGGCTACTATGTAGGTGTAGCTGCCGACAGGATTGTTGCTCAACCGGCAACAATCACCGGAAGCATCGGCGTGATCACCACCGTTCCCAACCTAGAGGAGCTTTACGCCAAAATCGGTTACAAGGAACAAGTTTTCAAAAGCGGAGCCCACAAGGACATGCTCTCCCCAGCGCGGCCGGTAACTGAAGAAGAAAAAAGAATTATTCAGGGAATCATCAATGAAACCTACAAGCAGTTCCTCGAAGCTGTAGCCAAAGGCCGAAATATGCCGCTGGAAGAAGTGCAGAAACTGGCAGATGGGCGAATTTTTACGGGAAGTCAGGCAAAAGAGCTCGGACTGGTTGATCAACTAGGGGGACTCCAGGAAGCTGTTGCTCTGGCAGCAAAGCTGGCGGGAATTAAAGGCAAACCCCGTGTTGTCTACTACCGCAATGCAGGACTCCTGAAAATTTTCAGCGATCTCACTGCAAGGATCGCCCTGTCACAACTGCCGGCAACATTCCCCCTGCCGCGAGGCTACATTATGGTCAACTACTGAAAAGCTAAGCTGAAAGGAGGCAGAGCCCTGGTCTGAGAAGACGACATCCGGTTTTGGGGTGTCCGGGCTAAGAGGTCATGTTTGATTACATTACCGAGGTTTTACTGAAACCAGTCCCCACACTGCGGGAAGTTGCCGCAAAGCGGATGTGGCAACAGGGCTTGCT
>DAINRC010000314.1:0-1093 GCA_036742135.1 Bacillota bacterium | reverse complement strand
GTGTTACTGCAGGACTCCGGCCGGAGGTCGAGTTGATCGCCTCAGGTGCTGTAGACACGCATACTTTTAGGTATGTATGTCTACGTGCGAAGGAACGGTTAAGCGCCGTGTTGAGATGAGGCCGCAAGGGATGCAAGGGGGATAGGCGGAGCAGGATGACTGGGGAAAGGCTAGAGACAGGTGTTGAGTGTATGTAGAGGAGACAAAGGAAGGGGGAAAGAAATGGCGAAGTGCGGGGTTTTGCTGCTCGGGCATGGCAGCAGGCGAAACGCTGCCAATGATGGGCTATTGAAGTTGGCAGAACTGCTCCAGGAAAACCTCGGGATGCGGGTGCTCCCTGCTTTTTTTCAATTCGGTCGACCTTCGTTGGCGGAAGGGGTGGCTCGGTTTGTGGAAGATGGAGTGGAGAGGATTATCGTTGTTCCCGCTTTTCTTTTTCCAGGTGTCCATATCGAGAAGGATATTCCCGAAGAAATTGCTGGATTGCAGGCTGTCTATGGGGAAAAGGTTCAGTTGATTGTAGCTCCTTGTCTGGGGCCTGATCCTCGGATTGCGGAGATTTTAGGAGAAAGGGTGCGCGCCGCTGCTGGTCTGGACCTTGATCAGGAATTGGTAAACCCTCAGGATATCGTGGCCAGGAGCCGGAATTTAATTGAAGAAATTGTGGGGTGTGAAGCCTTCCAAAAGAAATTCCCCGGAAGTCAAGGGGAGGTAGTCCGCAGGGTTGTTCACGCTACAGGTGATCCCGGTGCTGCTCATCTTCTGCGGTTCCATCCCCAAGCGATTGATGCCGGGATTGCTGCTCTGCGGCGTGGTGCTCTCTTGTTTGCTGATGTGCGCATGGTTAGGGCGGGCATCAACCTAGGAGCTCTGCGGGAGCTGAAAGGCAGAGTTGTCTGTTACACCCACCACCCTCGCGTTATAGCCATTGCTCGAGCTGAAGGTCTGACACGGGCTCTCGTTGCTGTTCGTCTTTTTCGGGAACTACTTCAGGATAATGTGGTTGTCATCGGAAACGCTCCGACAGCCCTCGCGGAAGTCCTCCGCCAGGCCTCTCAGGGGATCAGGCCGGCATTAATCATCGGAACACCGG
>DAINRC010000313.1:0-1124 GCA_036742135.1 Bacillota bacterium | reverse complement strand
GTAGGTCCCTTTTGCCTTCCTCAAGCCCAGCGGGCGAAATGCCTAGCCAGTGAGTTCCTTGCCAGAAAAACAGAGTGGTGCTAAAATGGAAGCGGTTTTCTAGGAAAAGAAGGTGATGATGTTGCTTGGTATCCTCCGCAACCTTTTCGATGATAATGCTAGAGAGGTTAGGAAGCTTCAAAAGATCGTCGATCAGATCAATGCTCTCGAACCAGAGATCAAAGCCTTAAGTGACCAGCAGTTGAGGGCAAAAACTGATGAATTTAAAGCTCGACTGGCTGAAGGGGAAACCCTCGATGACCTCCTCCCCGAGGCTTTTGCTGTCGTCCGGGAGGCAGCACGTCGGGTTTTAGGGATGCGCCCCTTTGACGTCCAATTGATGGGGGGGATTGTCCTCCACCAGGGCCGGATCGCCGAAATGAAGACAGGGGAAGGGAAAACCCTTGTGGCAACGATGCCCGCTTACCTGAATGCTCTCACCGGAAGGGGCGTTCACATCGTTACTGTCAACGACTATCTGGCGCGCCGCGACAGTGAGTGGATGGGGGGAGTCTACCGCTTCCTCGGTCTTTCTGTGGGTCTCATTGTTCACGGGATGGATATTCCTGAGCGACAGCGCGCCTATGCTGCCGATGTCACCTATGGGACCAACAATGAGTTCGGCTTCGACTACCTCCGCGACAATATGGCGCTTCACGCTTCCGAGTTGGTGCAGAGGGAACTCCACTACGCCATCATCGACGAGGTCGACAGCATTCTTATTGATGAAGCGCGAACCCCCCTGATTATCTCTGGGCCCTCAGAGAAGCCGACAGAGCTCTACTACCGGATCGCCAAGATTATCCCCAGGCTCAAGGCAGGGGTTGACTATCAGGTTGATGAAAAGGCCCATACCGTCTCTCTCACTGAGGAGGGAGTCCGCAAAGTTGAAAAACTTTTGGGGATCGAGAACCTTTCTGATGAATCCAATCTCGAGCTTGCCCACCACGTCTACCAGGGCTTGAAGGCTCACGCTTTAATGAAGCGTGACCGCGATTATGTTGTTAAAGACGGCAAGGTGATCATTGTTGATGAATTTACCGGCCGCCTGATGTTTGGCAGGAGGTTCAGCGATGGTCTGCACC
>DAINRC010000312.1:0-1130 GCA_036742135.1 Bacillota bacterium | reverse complement strand
AGGTCACTCTCCGGAACAGGCACAATCCCGCACTTTTCACAATAAACAATTGGAATCGGGGCCCCCCAGTAGCGCTGCCGGGAGATCAGCCAATCACGCAGACGGTAGTTAACTTTCCTCTCCCCGTACCCTTGCTCCTCAATAAACTCGGCGATCTCCAATTTGGCAACCTCACTGTCCATTCCTGTAAAAGGACCCGAATTGACCATCAAGCCTGGCTCCGTGTAAGCCTCCTCCATCGTTTGTGGATCGAGTTCTGCTCCCAAAGGCTGGATGACTACCTTGACAGGCAGGCGATACTTCCGAGCAAATTCGAAGTCTCTCTGGTCATGAGCAGGAACTCCCATAACTGCACCTGTTCCGTACTCCATCAGGACATAGTTGGCAATCCAGACCGGGACACGGTCACCACTAAGAGGGTTAATGGCATAAGCACCAATGAAAATTCCTTCTTTCTCTCCTTCAGCCGCGGTCCTGACGATCTCGCTCTGGAGGCGCACTTTTTCGATGAACCTTCTGATTTCAGGGGCATCCGGGTTGCCCTGCAAAAGTTCTTCCACCAGGGGATGCTCAGGAGCGAGGACAATATAAGTCACCCCGTAAATGGTATCAGGCCTGGTAGTGAAAACGGGGACATCCTTCCCGTTTTCCAGCCTGAACCTGATTTCCACTCCTTCGCTCCTGCCGATCCAGTTTTCCTGCATTACTTTGACCTTCTCCGGCCAACCCTCAAGCTTCTTCAGGTCTTCAAGCAAACGGTCGGCATAAGCAGTAATCCGGAAGAACCACTGCTCCAGTTCTTTCTTGGTAACCTCAGTTCCGCAGCGCTCACATTCACCATCTTTGACCTGCTCGTTGGCCAGCACCGTAGCGCAGGCTGGACACCAGTTAACCGCAGCTTTTTTTCGATAAGCCAGGCCACTCTTGTATAACTGCAAAAAGAGCCACTGTGTCCAACGGTAGTAATCCGGGTGACAAGTGGCAATCTCCCGCGACCAGTCGTAACTCACACCAAGCAATTTCAACTGGCGGCGCATATTGTCGATGTTGTTCCAGGTCCACTTCGCTGGATGAATCCCGTGCTTGATCGCAGCGTTCTCTGCAGGGAGTCCAAAAGCATCCCATCCCAT
>DAINRC010000311.1:0-1149 GCA_036742135.1 Bacillota bacterium | reverse complement strand
CAGGGAACAGGGCGTTTCATCTGGCCGGTGCCTGGTTATGGGCAGATCACTTCTAGTTACGGAATGCGTTACCATCCGGTTCTCCACCAGTACCGGATGCACACAGGGATCGATATTGCTGCCCCGACTGGGGCTGCGGTTGTTGCTTCTGATGATGGGACTGTGATTTATACCGGCTGGTTGGGTGGATACGGACAGGTGGTTGTCATTGACCATGGAGGAGGCTACTCCACTCTTTACGCCCACCTTTCCAGCATCAGTGTCAGCACTGGTCAACAGGTGAAGCAAGGCCAGACCATTGGCTGCGTTGGGAGCACTGGCTGGAGCACTGGTCCCCACTTGCACTTTGAAGTCCGGATCAACGGAAATCCTCAGAACCCTGCTAGCTACTTATAGACAACTTATAGATAGGATAGACTAATTTTGTGGCTTTTGCTGTCTGCGCGGATAGAACGGGCGCAAAATTAATTAATATTTTGGCAAAAATTTTCGTATAGTAAGGGAGATGGCTCTTTTAGGAGGTGGAGATGCTGAAACAGCGCTTGGTCTTAGTTGCTGCAGGGGTCCTCATCCTCCTGGTATTGGGTGGCGGTTTTTGGCTTTTTTTTCTTTGGGCGCGAGATAACTACATTCTTACCTTCGTCAAGACTTTTCTCCTGATTAAAAGGGAGTACCTGCAACCTGTGAGTACTGCTACCCTGATTGAGGGTTCGATTCGAGGGATGGTAGATGCTCTCGGAGACCCTTATTCTGTTTATCTTGATGAAGACCTTTATCAGGAACTGGACCTCCAGATTGAAGGTTCGTTTGGGGGGATTGGGGTAGAGATCGATCTTGATGGCAAGAAAAGGCTGGTTGTTGTGGCTCCATTGCCGGGAACACCTGCTGACCGCGCTGGGGTCAAAAGCGGAGACATCATTGTGGAGATCGAAGGGAGAAATACAGAGAAGATCACCTTAATCGAGGCAGCCCAACTGCTGCGGGGGAAGCCGGGAACGAGGGTTTCTTTTAAGGTCTGGCGCGAAAGTGAAAACAGGTTTATTGAATTCAATATTGTCAGAGACGAGATCACTATTCCTTCAGTTACCTGGAAAATGCTACCAGGCCACTCAGGGCTCGGCTACATTAGGGTGCTCCAATTCAATAGGA
>DAINRC010000310.1:369-1183 GCA_036742135.1 Bacillota bacterium | reverse complement strand
ATACAGCCTGTCGGTATCACGCGGGCGTTGATGCGAACTGATGAAACAATATTTGGGAATGTTAGCCCAGGACGGAAGTAGAAGGCTTCATTCTGTGGCCGAGAACGTTGTCTGCCCCCAGGTTCGCGGTAATTCTTTATCTCCTCCCCGTCGTTCCCCCAGTTAACCACTAATTGAACATCGTGGTAAAAGGGCCTGCCGCCTTTGGCGAAAGGCACCCACTTCTTCCCCTGAAGCGTCTCCTCACGGCTGGTGGCGATCTGTTCCACCTGCACCTCCCACCAGAAGCGGGTAAAACGCAGGTCATCGGCGGTTGCCAAGCCCTGCTTTACATCGGCAATCTTGGGCTTTTCCGGCTGTCTGGCCACGTCGCGGTCCAAGGGAGGGAACTTCTTAAACAGCTCCCGCAGAGACCTGGGCGCCCAGTAGGCAAAAGGTGTGCCGGGCACCTCGGCCAACTCGCCCAGGGTGGCGGTGAAAACGACACGGTTATAAGGCATAGAGCTCGCCTCCCAATGGTGACATTTGGAGTAGCAGCAGTGGCATTTTTAGAACTTAGTGCCTCGCCGCTGCAGGACCTCACTTCATTTCCGGGTGCTTTTCCCGCATCCTCTGGATGTCGCTCTCCCACTGTTCGACGATGAATTTCAACCCAGCTCGCATCTCGTCCTGTCGCAAAGTTTCATATTCCCTTCAACTTAACGAGAAGGTCCTTATAAACATCCGGCGGTTCGTTGTCTTGAAACCAATTTGGGAAAAACTCAATGGCTTCCTTCTTTGAAAGTTTTTTTGATAATCCAAATACCCCTTCAAG
>DAINRC010000310.1:0-233 GCA_036742135.1 Bacillota bacterium | reverse complement strand
TTAGGATTTTGAAACAAAACGCTATCATTACCCAGCAACTTGATTAACTCCTGTGACTGCTTCGCAGAAACTGGGTTGCCTGGATCTTTGTCGACAAGGGCGTAGGTTGGTATGTTAAAGCGCTGAAGTATGCTAGCGATCTGTACTAGCTCTTCTTTACCCCCACAGTCGATAAGAGAAATACCGAGCTTATCTAGGTCCAATCCCAACTTGTCCAAAGCACACTTGCAGGC
>DAINRC010000309.1:0-1184 GCA_036742135.1 Bacillota bacterium | reverse complement strand
TTTACGAGCTAGGTGTGGGTGAAATAATTGTTTGTGACCGCATAGGTGCTCTTTACCGCGGCAGGACAGAGGGCATGGATCGCTACAAAGAAGAACTGGCACTGCTTACTAACAGAGAAGGAGTTAAAACTCTCCACGATGCTTTAAAAGGTGCTGATGTTTTTATCGGCCTCTCTGTCGGTGGGATCCTTACGGCTGAAATGGTAAAAACGATGGCTAAAGACGCCATTGTTTTTGCTCTTGCAAACCCTGAGCCTGAAATTTACCCTGATGAGGCAAAACAAGGTGGGGCGTATGTGGTAGCAACAGGGAGATCCGATTTTCCGAATCAGATTAATAATGTGCTCGCCTTTCCGGGAGTGCTTAGAGGAGCGCTGGAAGTGAGGGCCCGGGATATCAACATGCCGATGAAGGTTGCCGCTGCTCAAGCAATTGCGGGCCTCATAGGGGAAGATGAGTTAGATGGAGACTATATCATACCCAGTGCTCTGGACCGACGTGTGGCACCCAGTGTGGCTGCTGCCGTAGCTGGTGCTGCGGTCGCGAGTGGTGTCGCCCGGGTGCGGAAGGACCCCGGTGATGTCGCTGCTGCTGTAAGAAGAGATACAGGCCAGAGTTAGTCAGGAAACTTCCAATTTGCTTGTAAGCACCCTCAAATTGAGGGTGTGCTTCTTTTTCGGCGTTATTTTCCTCCTCCCTTTTTGTTGCGAGAGTCGGTCTGAGAACGAAAGTTACGGGCAGCTTCCGAGGGAAGGTTGCTGAGGATTTCGTGGACCCACTGGGTTCCCATACCGGCGAAAAGGCCAGCGAGAAGTTTGCCGAGCCACGGTGCTCCGGGTGCTTGGATAATTTCGAAAAAGTTGATGTTCATTTGGAAAGCCAGGATGATCCCTAATACAAGACCCAAACCCTGCCAGAAGGCGCGTTTGGAGGTCCCCGCCCACTCTTTGAGGAAGGGGGTGATCAGATATTTGCCGATTTCCACA
The DNA here is from genome assembly GCA_036742135.1 of Bacillota bacterium. Taxonomy (GTDB): domain Bacteria; phylum Bacillota; class DSM-12270; order Thermacetogeniales; family Thermacetogeniaceae; genus 50-218. Next base: position 198 of record DAINRC010000309.1, on the reverse strand, counting down.
AGACGCTCTGCCAGTAATGCGATCACCAGAAGTGAACCTATCGATTCCTTCATTACTGGACACCGCAAGCCTTGCGGCTTTTCCCTCCCTTCAAAGTTTTTTCATGATATTTTTATGCTGATAGTCTTTCTTTCTTGCAATTTTCCTGTATTTTAGGGCTTTTTAGAAGGATTTACCTGAAGAGAACGAGAAATAAAC
>DAINRC010000308.1:0-1200 GCA_036742135.1 Bacillota bacterium | reverse complement strand
CCCAGGATCACTGTTGGTAGCAAAGCAAACAAGAGGAACCAGCGTGTTAAAACCTGGCTTAGGGAACGGCCCAATCATCCTCGGCCTCCTGTGATATCTAGCTTCTCGTAAACCAGAGACATCAAGCAGGTTACCGCAGCTTTTGGCCACAACTTCTCGAAGAGTAGACCGGAAGAACGACGAACCTGCAAGAAGGCTTTCACAACATCGGGGTCAAACTCTCTGGTCATTCCGCTTATCAACTCGAAAACTGCTCTTTCCGGTGAAAAAGGGCTGCGGTAGGGCCTCTGAGAGGTCATGGCATCATAGGCGTCAACTACCCTGATAATCCTTGCAAGAAGGGGGATTTCTTCGCCCTTCAAGCCATAGGGGTAGCCTGTGCCGTTATAATTTTCGTGGTGATGCCGGACCGCATCGATGACCTCTTTAGGGAATTCGCCGTGCTCCAAAATCTCGGCCCCGAGAAGCGGGTGTTCTTTGATCTTTTGCCATTCTTCCAGTGTAAGTGGCCCGTTTTTCAGAAGAATGGAGCTACTCATCCTGAATTTTCCGATGTCATGAAAAATTCCCGCAAGATAAGCCAGCCTTTGTTCCTCCAAGGTGGCGCCCATTCTACTAGCGCAGGCCACCCCCCACCAGGCAACCCGAGACGAGTGAAGGATGAAGGGAGATCTCGGGGAAAGATCCCCGTTATCCACATCATTACACAGGTAGCTGGCCCCAGGGTTTTTCAGCATCAATCTCACCCTTTGCTCATGCTTTTCAGGTTTGGACGCCTTTTTATTACCACCGCAATCCCGTAAACAATCCCCAGTGTAAGAACTGTTCCGGTGAAACCGGCGACCGCCACTGCTACCCTTTCGTTATCAATGCCCGGGAAAGAATAGTCCGGGATTGGAGATTTAATAATCTCTTTTCCTTCACCTTTTTCTAGAAACCCTAAGTCTTGGGCAACCCTTTCCAATCCATCAGGGAAAGATGAGGCAAAGGGGCTGAGAAACAAGGCCACAAGGATTGAAGCAATTAGCAAAATCCAAATCAGTTTGCGCATTTTTCACACCTCACAGATGTTGGTTTCGCATGCGAGGCCTTGGCGAGCCTGGCTCAGGCAGGCGACTACAATGGTTGTAATCGCACCTTCCCCGATTCCAATAAGGGTGTGCCATTTTACCATGGCTGGGAAGACGGACCCAAGTGGTG
>DAINRC010000307.1:230-1202 GCA_036742135.1 Bacillota bacterium | reverse complement strand
GGGAAAAGGACAGCCCTTTTTTGCCGGCTGGCGTGACCTTCACCACTACGCCGCGGTCGCCAATTTGTTTCCGGACCTTCGCCGCAGCCTCTCTGGAACCCGCGGCCTGTACAGCCAGCTCGCGGCGCGCCCCAGAAGCAATGACTTCGACTTTATACGTTTTCTGAGCGTTCGCCACAGACAGCACCCCCAAGTTCGACGGCTTTAAGAAAACAAAAGGCCGGACCGAAAAGGTCCGGCCTTCGCTGAAAAAGGTTTACGAAGCGGAAGGAACCGCATTGCCGTAAGCCCCGCCATCAGCAGAAGCGGCCGGCGGCTCTCCCTGAGTGGGCGATGTGCTGTCGCCACAGTAACTGTCGTCCGCATCACCGGGGTTCTTGTTCGGGCCGGCCGAGATGATCAGGTAGTGCTGATCTGGTGTATTACTGGCGTCAGGCGCCGTCTTGTACTGGTAAGGTGTACCCCAGGGGTCTTTCACGCCGTCCGCGTCTCCGGTCCACTTAATGCCTTTGGCCTGCAGCACCTTGGCGATGCCGCCGTCAGCCGTGTTGTCAGCAATAGGGTAGTACCCGTTGCCTTCATTAGCAGCATATGCCTCTACAACGCTCCGCATAGAGGCAAGGTCGCTCTTTGCTCTGCTCACGCGCGCGTTGTTGGTATAGCCCAGTAGCCTGGGCAGGAGCACCGCGGCCAGGATGGCGATGATGGCGACGACCACTAAGAGTTCGACCAGGGTGAAGCCCTTCTGGTTGCGGAAAGCCTTGCGGGCTTTCTGCACAAGGTTGAGCATGAGCAGAAATCCCCTCCTTTTGGAATTTGGAATTTAAGATTTCTGGACGGTTCCCGCACCGCACGGGTGTCAGAAGACCTCCCCTCCTTTCCCCCGGGGTTTCCGGCGCGGAAACGTCTGTGACGTTCTCCCCTCAATAAATTGAGAGGCATCCTCAAGCGGATGCACGCAAAGGTTTACCC
>DAINRC010000307.1:0-220 GCA_036742135.1 Bacillota bacterium | reverse complement strand
CTTCAGAAAGCCCTGCATAAGCTTTTGACCACTCCTTTTCTTGAGATTTTTTGTGGAAATGCTCTGCACCCGCCGGAATTGAGATTAAATTCCCCCTTTCCCCCGGAAGACTGGATGCAGAACAATCTTCCATAAAAAAAGACAGAGCGTCTCATCAAAGACGCCCTGTCTCGCATCCCGATTTTGCGGCACTGCTACGCACCAAAAAACTGTACTAAAC
>DAINRC010000306.1:0-1211 GCA_036742135.1 Bacillota bacterium | reverse complement strand
GGTCTCGTGCGGGAAAATCTCAAGAGGGCAGGTCTGTTTACAGGGATAACTGTTATGCTGAGCTGGCTCCTGGTTGCCTTATTCCTTCTTTCTGGAGGCAGGTGGAATACGCCTGAGGCCTATTTCGTTGCTGTCGCCTTCATGTTCGTCCCGATGATCGTCGCTCTCCTCCTCCAGGGAGTCGTTTACAAGGAGCCTTTGAAGGAGCCTTTGGGCATTTCCTTCAGGTTGAACTGGTGGTTTCTCGTGGCCTGGCTCCTGCCCCCGGTGATCACCTTGGCCACCATCGGGGTGAGCTTGCTCTTCCCTGGTGTTCACTACTCTCCGGAGATGGCCGGGTTTTTCGAGAAGTTTTCTTCGGTTTACTCCCCGGAGCAGATTGAGCAGATGAAGGCCCAGGTGAAGACACTCCCTGTTCACCCTTTTTGGTTGGGACTGCTCCAGGGGTTGGTTGCCGGGATTACTGTTAATGCCGTTGCCGGCTTTGGTGAGGAATTGGGCTGGAGGGGTTTCCTCCAGAAGGAGTTGGGTTACCTGGGCTTCTGGAGGTCTTCGGCAGTCATCGGTCTCATCTGGGGTGTCTGGCACACTCCATTCATCCTTCAGGGGCACAACTACCCTCAGCACCCCAAGTTGGGGGTCCTGATGATGATTATCTGGTGCCTGCTCCTTGCTCCGATTTTCAGTTACATCAGGCTCAAAAGCAACTCGGTGATCGCTGCTGCCATCCTTCACGGTTCTCTCAATGCCACCGCTGGGCTGGCTCTGATGGTTGTTGAGGGGGGCAGTGACCTCACCGTTGGGGTCACTGGGCTCGCAGGTTTTGTCGTGCTTTTTCTTCTCAACCTCCTGCTCGCAGGATATGAACACTTTCGGACACGGAGGGCTTGACAGAAGTGGATCTGCTCACTGTTTTTTTAATTGCTCTCGGTCTGGCGATGGATGCTTTTGCCGTTTCTGTTACCAGCGGGATCACCATGCTCCGGCCCGGATTCAGGAGTGCTTTCCCGATTGCGCTCACTTTCGGCTTTTTCCAGGGCTTTATGCCTGTTGTCGGCTGGCTGGCGGCGAGCAGTTTTGCCAGGTATGTGGAAAGTTTTGACCACTGGATTGCCTTTGGTCTTTTAAGTTTTATCGGCTTCAGAATGATCTCCCACTCGGGAAAGGGAGAAGCAGAAGGCTGTTTCGATCCCCTCGATTTCTGGGTTTTA
>DAINRC010000305.1:0-1218 GCA_036742135.1 Bacillota bacterium | reverse complement strand
TCCGCAAAACAAAGTATATCACAGAATACCGCCAGTTTCAAGCAATAACAAGGTCTCTTTACCTTTTTCGAGGCACGGTTTCCTTTCTTGGAACTACAGAAATTTTATTATGACCTGTCAGTTCTTGCTGTTCAGGAAAAAGCCCTCGGCCGTAACTAGCGAAAAAACGCTAATCTAAGCTGATGATCGCAGCAGTGTAATCAGGACCTGCAATCTCGAGAACTGCACAGGTGTATTTTCCCTTAACCCGTGGGTAAGCTACACTTCCAGGGTTGAGAAAATAAACCCCTTCCACTTCCTCTGCCATCGGGACATGGGTGTGGCCGAAAACGACGATACCAGCTTCCACCTCGAGGGCCCGGTAATAAAGGCGCATCAGACCGAACTTAACGCCATATAAGTGGCCGTGCGTAAGCAGAATCCGGTGATCCGCGACCTCCAGAATCTCCTCAACCGGTCCCTGGGTCCCGCGGTCGCAGTTGCCCACAACCGCCTTAGTTTCAACTTGGAAAATCCTTCCCAGGTGGAGACCGTCGCGGTAAAAATCACCCGCGTGGAGGAGAAGATCAATCTTCCCCATCAGGGAAACAGCCTGCTCTGCACGCCTTAGACTCCCGTGTGAGTCACTCAGGACTCCGATCCGCATTCCCTCTTCCTTCCCCACCTCCCCCCACAAGGCGTCCCAGGATTTCCCTGGCCAGACGCATCGCCTGGGCGCGGTGGCTGATTCTGTTTTTCACCTCGGGACCGAGTTCAGCAAATGTCTTCCCCAGCGCCGGGACAATGAAAAGGGGATCATAGCCAAAACCCGCTTCCCCTCGCGGGTAATAGCCGATCTTCCCTTCACAAACCCCTTCACAGAAAAACTCTTCTCCCTGAGGAGTGGTGATGGCAATGACACAGCGAAAGCGCGCTGTTCTTTTCTCCAGCGGAACTCCGGCAAGCTCTGTCAAGAGCTTCTGATTGTTAGCCGCATCATCGCACCCTGGTCCTGCGTAGCGGGCGGAGTAAACACCCGGCGCTCCACCGAGATAATCAACCTCCAAACCGGAGTCATCTGCGAGAGCAGTCAAACCTGTATACCCGGTAACTGTGCGTGCCTTCAAGAGGGCATTTTCCCGGAAAGTTGACCTGGTCTCAGGGATCTCAGGAATATCTGGAAAATCAAGCAAAGAAAGCACTTCCAGAGGCAGCCCTGCCAGAAGATCACGGAATTCA
>DAINRC010000304.1:0-1231 GCA_036742135.1 Bacillota bacterium | reverse complement strand
ATTTCACAAAGTCGTTTGTCGGGAGTGAATTCATGGGGGGCCCGAGACTTCCTTTCAGCACCCGGTGTGTTCTTTTGTTGAACCTTATCCTGGTGCAGGCTTTTTTGCTGGTTTCCGTTGGGTGCCTTCAGGGTAGCCGCGTCTTCGGATTTCTTGAAGGGAGAACCCTTCTCAGCTCAACGGGGATTTTTATCAGTGTGGCGTTTTTCTGCGGAGTGCTGGCAATTGCTGTCTTCAGGATTTTAGGCAAGATCGTAGAAGCCGAGTCCGAGGCCAGGGTCAATCGGCTGCGCTACCAGGAAACTCGGCACCTCCTCGACATGCTGCGGGCTCAGCGCCATGATTTTCTGAACCACCTTCAAGTGATCTCTGGACTGTTGCAGATCGGGAGATTAGATGCTGCTAGGAACTACATTGGTCAAGTGAATCAGGAAATTAAGCGTCCTTCGAATGTCTTCCAGAACATCCTCCACAGGCCTGAGATTGCCGGACTTTTGCTGAGGAAGATGGAACAGGCAGAGGCTTCCGGTATTTCTTTTACAGTGGACCTGAGCTCTGATCTCACCTCTCTAAAGGTGCCGCCCTTGGATTTCGTTCGTGTCCTTGGCAACCTTATTGACAATGCCCTCGATGCTGTCTGCAGTGTCCCTCCCGAGAAGCGCTGCATTAGAGTGGAGATTAGTGAAGAGGAGCATTTTTACGAGATCAGGGTCAACAACTTCCGGCCGCTGATTCCGGTCAGTGATCTGCAAAAAGTTTTTCAAAAAGGGTTTACCACGAAAAAGGGAAAAAACGAAGGTTTCGGCCTCTTCATTGTCAAGTCGCTTGTCGAGAGACACCAGGGTAAGATCAGGGTTGAAAGCAATTTAATTGAAGGTACTACTTTTGTTGTCTCTTTCCCCATCTATTCCTGCTCCCGTTTGTCTCCCCAGGTGAAGCTTCCTTCTGCTTGAGTTTGGTGTCTCCCTCCTTGTTCCAGTCCAGGAATAAAAAAAATAATTCCTTCATAGGATCAATCAGGCATTAAAACCATTTAAAGGAAGGAGGTGGGAGTTTGTTTTTCCGAAAGGCTTTTGTTTTGCTGCTTTTATTTTCTCTGCTCTGCGTCAGCGGAGGGTGCAGTTTCTCAGAAAGGCTCCAGGCCCTGAAGGAGGGAGAGGCATCGAAAAATGGCGAGCAACTACCTGAACTGCTCCCCGAGGATGTCCAGTCTGAAGAGCTGCCCCAGGAG
>DAINRC010000303.1:0-1235 GCA_036742135.1 Bacillota bacterium | reverse complement strand
GGATAAAAGTAGGAAAGCTCAGGAGTCTTCTCCGGCCATCCAAGGGTGGAAAAAGGCCACAATGCAGAGCTGAACCAAGTGTCGAGAACATCAGGGTCCTGTTCAAGCCTTGGACTTTGACAGTAGGGACAAACCTGGGGGTCCTCCGGAGGACAGATTTCTGCTCCACAATCCTGACAGTACCACACAGGGATGCGGTGACCCCACCACAGTTGACGCGAAATGCACCAGTCCTTGATGTTCTCCACCCAGTTCAGATAGATCTTGGTGAACCTTTCGGGAATAAAGCGGATCTTGCCCTCTTTTACCGCCCGAAGAGCAGGTTCTGCAAGAGGCTTCATCTTGACAAACCACTGCTCAGAAACCAGAGGCTCGATTACGGTATCGCACCTGTAGCAGTGACCAACAGCATGGTCATGGTCTTCGACCTTGAGGAGCAGACCTAGTTTCTCCAGGTCGCTGACAACCTGCTGGCGCGCTTCTTCTCTGGTTAAGAAAGCGTACTTCCCAGCAGCTTCGGTCATCCGCCCATCTCTACCAATGACCACAACCTGAGGCAGGTTATGCCTGTTGCCGATCTCGAAATCAGTTGGGTCATGAGCAGGGGTCACTTTAACCGCTCCTGTTCCAAAATCAGGGTCAACAGCCTCATCGGCAACAACAGGTATCGGGCGATCCATCAAAGGCAAAAGCACTTTTTTTCCAACGAGGTGCTGGTAGCGAGGGTCCTCAGGGTGAACAGCAACCCCTGTATCACCGAGCATCGTTTCCGGCCGGGTAGTAGCTACAACTACTCCGGAACTACCGTCAAGACCGGGATACCTAATGTAGTAGAGCTTTCCTTGATGCTCGACATGCTCCACTTCAATGTCAGAAATAGTCGTCTGACACTTCGGGCACCAGTTAATGATATAGTTCCCGCGGTAGATCAACCCTTTTTCGTAGAGCTTCCGGAAAACCTCGCGCACCGCTCGTGAGCAGCCCTGATCCATGGTGAAACGCTCGCGCTCCCAGTCGCAAGAGGCCCCCAGGCGTTTTAACTGCTTGATGATCTCGCCTCCATAAACCTCTTTCCAGGCCCAGACACGCTCAAGAAACTTTTCTCTGCCCAGATCGTGTTTGGTCAACCCTTCTTTCGCCAACTCCTCTTCCACCCGTGCCTGGGTAGCTATCCCAGCATGGTCGGTTCCCGGAAGCCACAAGGTGTTATATCCCTGCATCCGGCGCCAACGCAC
>DAINRC010000302.1:0-1244 GCA_036742135.1 Bacillota bacterium | reverse complement strand
TTTTCTTAGACGGATTTTACCCTGACAATATCACAGACGGATCACAGAATAGAGAACATTTGTTTTAGAATGCTCTTGTTTATGCTATAATAGATTATGTTGCAATAAATGGTGTCGCTGGGAGTTTTAGTTACACAGTCAAAGTAAGAATGTGGTCAGAGGTGGGTTAGGTGGCTAGAGGCAGTAACAGTTACGATGCGAGTCAGATTGAAGTCCTTGAGGGGATTGAAGCTGTCCGCAGGCGCCCCGGAATGTACATCGGAAATACAGGAAGCAGAGGTTTGCATCAACTCGTTTTCGAGCTTATTGACAATAGTGTTGATGAGGCATTGGCGGGTTACTGCAATTATATTGAGGTGATCCTGCACCAGGATGGAAGCGTCACCGTCAGCGACAATGGGAGGGGAATTCCCGTAGATATTCATCCCCAAACAGGAAGGCCTGCAGTAGAAGCTGCACTAACCTTACTTCACGCCGGTGGCAAGTTCGGAGGTAACGGTTACGAGATCTCTGGGGGCCTTCACGGTGTTGGCCTCTCAGTTGTTAATGCCCTCTCCCGCTGGCTAGAAATTGAGATCAAAAGAGATGGGAAAAAGTATTTTCAGCGCTACCGGCGGGGAAAAATCAGTAGCCCCTTGGAAGAAATCGGGAACAGTGAGGAAACCGGGACAAAGATCCGCTTTCTTCCTGATCCCGAAATTTTCACCGAAAGAAAATTTAACAAGGAAATTATCATCAACCGCCTCCGTGATCTGTCCTTCCTGAACCGGGGAGTGAAGTTCTTTTTTAGAGACGAGAACACTGGGGAGGAAGTCACCTTTCTCCAGGAAGGTGGAATTGTCGATTTTGTCAGAAGTCTGAACAAAAACAGGGAAGTACTCCATGAGGAGCCAATTTACTTTACTGCCACCAGAGAGGGAATTTGGATCGAAATTGCAATGCAATACCATGACGGTTATGTCGAAAATATCTACTCTTTTGTTAATAATATTCACACCCAGGAAGGTGGGACCCATGAGACCGGATTTAAGGCTGCGCTAACGAGGGTGGTCAATGATTATGCCCGCCGCTTGGGTGTCTTCAAAAACGGTGGCTTAGGGCTTACAGGTGAAGATGTACGTGAAGGACTTACGGCGGTTCTCAACATTAGGATGCGAGAACCGCAGTTTGAGGGTCAGACAAAGACAAAGCTGGGGAACAGTGAAATCCGGGGGATTGTTGACTCGGTAACCACGGAGTATTTG
>DAINRC010000301.1:405-1262 GCA_036742135.1 Bacillota bacterium | reverse complement strand
CGCCCAGCTTTCCTTGTTTAATAACTGGGTGGAAGAAGCAGCGCCTGCTGTGTTGCCTTTACATTCTGTACCTGAGTGGACGCGAAGAGATATCCTTGCGGCCGAAAAGGAGACCCTGGGCTTGTACATTTCCGGCCATCCGCTGGAAGACTACCGCCTGCTTCTGCGGGCGGCAACGACGGCCAATATCGATGAAATAAGGAAAATGGCTGAGGGAAGAGATGTGATTATAGGCGGCCTGGTTACTTCCGTGCGGCGCATCAGCACGCGGCGGGGTGACCCGATGGCTTTTGGTATGATCGAAGATCTCTCCGGCAGCATTGAGGCGATTTTCTTCCCCCGGGTTTATTGGGAATGCCGTCATCTCTTACAGGAAGGTGCCGGGCTTTTGCTGTGGGGACAGGTTAACCGAGACGGTGATGAAGCCAAGATTATCGCCACCCGCCTAACTTCCCTGGATAAAGGTGGGGAAGTGCATATCAAACTGGGCGGCCGCACGGCGCCAAGTAGTGAAATTAAAGATATCCTGCGCGCATACCGTGGAAAACACCCGGTCTATTTCGTTTTACGCGATGGCATGAGATTGCGTACTTTGCCGAGCGAATACGCGGTGGATCTTACAACGCCGGTAGTACGCGTGCTCAAGGAGTTAATTGGGCCAGACCAGGTGGAGGTCAAATGGCGCTGGGTCGGGGTAACTTGACAGGAACAAGATGTTACCGTAACATGATTAAGAGCTATAGATACACAAATGCTTGCCGAAGTGGTGGAACTGGCAGACGCGGCGGACTCAAAATCCGCTGGGGCTTAGCTCCCGTGTGGGTTCGACTCCCACCTTCGGCACCACAAGAGCAGGT
>DAINRC010000301.1:0-315 GCA_036742135.1 Bacillota bacterium | reverse complement strand
AGTGACGGGGGTTTGTAAAAGGGCCCATATTCTGGGCCAGTGCTGTCCGAAAAGCATGCCAAGGCTGAGATATAAACTTCCCCACGCCAGAGCAAAGAGCGAGTTATAGGCCAAAAAGGTGCCAAACTGGCACCGTGCAAGGCCCACAAGGTAAGGGGTGATGTTGCCAAGCCCGGGGATAAACCGGCCCACGATGAGAAAGGCCCCGGCCGAACGCGCGAGCAACTCCTGCGCCTCTTGCAACTTTGCGGGGGGTATACGTAGGTACTTGCCGTAACGGACGAAAAACGGCTCGCCTATGTTACGGCCCAGAAG
>DAINRC010000300.1:0-1276 GCA_036742135.1 Bacillota bacterium | reverse complement strand
TCACCGGAACCGATGTAGCCAAAGAAGCAGCAGACATGATTCTCGCAGATGACAACTTTGCCACAATCGTCTCTGCAGTAAGGGAAGGGAGGGCAATTTTCTCCAATATCAGAAAGGTGATCCACTACCTCCTCTCCTGCAACAGCAGTGAATTGCTGGCAATCTTCACAGCGATCGCTGTGGGACTTCCCAGTCCCCTGCTCCCCCTCCAGATTCTCTGGGTGAACCTTATCACCGACAGTCTTCCAGCCTTTGCCCTTGGCAACGATCCTCCAGAAAAAGAATTGATGGAACAGCCGCCTCGCCCCCTGAAGGCAGGGATTTTCTCCGGCGGTCTAGGTCACCACATCATCTACCAGGGGTTGTTCCTGGCAGCCCTGGTTCTGGCAGCCTTCTGGGTGGGATATCAGGGAGATCCCCAAATGCTTGCCAGCGGCAGGACAATGGCCTTCGGCACCCTTGCCTTCGTCCAGATAACCCATTCCTTCAACATCCGTCACTTAAGACAATCTCTCTTTAAACTTGGACTCCTGAGCAACAAGCTCCTGATCGGGGCAGCAGCAGCTTCCTGTGGACTGCAATTAATGGTGATGCTTGTGCCCGGACTGCAGAACATCTTCAAGACGGTTCCCTTAACCGCGGAGCAGTGGCTGCTGGTGGGGGCACTCTCACTGACTCCGCTGCTTTTCGAAGAATTAGTCAAAGTGATCAAGCGCGCTTTTGCCACCTAGTCTTTGTGAACAGGTGTCCCCGGACGCAACACCTGGATCCAGGTGTTGCCCCTGACAAAAGCAATCTCTCTTCCCTGGGCATCGTAGAAAATAGTGGGAGCAGTCGATGACCTTTTTTCCCAGGAGCCCTCAACATACCTCCCAGCAAGGAAAAACTCCGCTTTCCCCTCACCAATCAGGTTGACCTCAATATGCCCTAGGGAATCTCCTGTAAAGCGGTGGGGAGCGTATTGGAGAACGATGTTGGTTACTGCTAGTTGTTCTCCAGTGATCCGGTCAATGTGGGGAACCCCGTTAATGTAGCGGAGGTAGTGTTTGTTTTCTTCTGAAAACTTGTAGGTCACCCGATTGTCCTTGCTGTAGCTGAAAGAAATCTCCCGATAATCTGGAGAACCTTTGGGGGGCTCGGTAAAAGACCAATCCTTGAACCTGCCGCGGGGTTGTTTTCCTGCAAGTGCCTCCGCCACATTGAGGTAAGTATTGTGAGGGCGTTCTCTGGATTTGTCAATCCAGAAACCCCGGTCACCACGCAGATCATCGAGATC
>DAINRC010000299.1:0-1320 GCA_036742135.1 Bacillota bacterium | reverse complement strand
ATGACCCCCTGATTATTGATAATGAAGAGGCCCTAGAGAAGCTCAGAGGGATTGCCGACTACTACTTGATGCACAACAGGAAAATCTACAACAGGTGTGATGATTCCCTGGCTGCTGTAGTTGATGGCGAGGTCCAGATCTACCGGAGAGCGCGCGGTTACGTGCCTCTGCCTGTGGACCTGCCGGAAGAGGTTCCTCCGATCCTGGGTTGTGGTGGAGAGTTGAAAAATACTTTTTGCCTCACCAAGGGCAGAAGTGCCTACCTGAGTCAGCACCTGGGAGACTTAAATCACTTCGGCAACTATCAGCAGTTTCTCTACACCATTCCCAGGTTTGAAAAGATGCTCAATGTCAAGCCAGAAGTCATCGCCTATGATCTCCATCCTGATTACATGGCCACCCGCTGGGCGAAGCGCCAGGAAGGAGTGGTGAAGATCGGTGTCCAGCATCACCACGCCCACATGGCCAGTTGCCTGGCAGAAAACCAGGCTCAGGGACCAGCCCTAGGGGTAATCTGTGATGGCACAGGATATGGGACTGATGGGGCAATTTGGGGTTTTGAGTTTTTTGCGGGAACACCGGCTGAACTCCAGCGGGTTGCCCATCTTGCTTATGTTCCCTTGCCAGGAGAAGTGACCATTAAGAAGCCGACCCGGATGGCTTTTACTTATCTTTACGAGCTTTTTGGCCCCCGTGGTCTCAGGTGGGCAAAGAAGTACCTGCCTACTCTTCCCGGAGAAGAACAGCAGGTGCTGATCAGGCAGTTGGAGGGAAGGCTGAATACTGTCCCGACTTCCAGTTGCGGGAGGCTTTTCGACGCAGTTTCTGCTGTTTTAGGGGTCTGCACCAGAGTCCAGTACGAGGCCCAGGCAGCGATGGAAATGGAGGCCCTCGCCGACCCTGATGTTAGGGAAGGTTACGATTTCGAGTTGTCTGCCGCTTCGCTGCCTTACCAGATTGGGGTGCTGGGGGTCTGGGAAGGGGTTTTGCGGGACCTGGAGCGGGGCACACCGGTTCCGGTAATTGCCGGGAAGTTCCACTGGACTTTGGTGGAGATGATTGCTAAGGTTTTGGAAAAGCTGAGGGAAGATACCTGCCTCAATAGAGTGGTGCTCAGTGGTGGTGTCTTTCAAAACAGGCTTCTCTTCAGCATGCTGCGGAGGAAGCTAGGGGAAGCGGGCTTCGAGGTTCTCTTTCACCGGAAGGTGCCGCCAAACGATGGGGGGATTTCCCTTGGCCAGGTATATATCGCTAGTGAGGTGATGAAGAAGAATGTGTCTTGCTATTCCCGCCAAGGTGGTCAAAATTGATGGCAAGAAA
>DAINRC010000298.1:0-1321 GCA_036742135.1 Bacillota bacterium | reverse complement strand
CGATAGATTTGGTCGGTTTGCTGCTGGAAAAAGCCCTGACGCCGGTCGGGGCGTTCGGCGAGCCGGTGTTGTCGATTTTTGGCATGGCACTAAACGCTCTCATCGGAGACAAGATCAAAGAGGCTTGTGAGTTGACGTTTTTAGACGATTTCGAGGACAGGATCTTTTCCGCCTTGGGAGGAGTCTCTCCGGCTGCCGTCAGGCTGAGCAAAGTCAGGCGCAAGATCGGGTCGAAGTATTGAGGGAAAGGAGCGGTTGAACTGGTGCCGTCCGGAAAGGTTCTCTTTCTCGCCACTGTCTACACCCATCTGGCCGCCTTCCACGTGCCGTTTATGAAGATGCTGCAGGGATGGGGGTGTGAGGTCCACGCAGCGGCCTCTTCCGCAGAGGGTCATAAGGAGCGGGTGGAGGAGGCAGGGGTGATATGCTGGGAGATCCCAATTTGCCCGTTCCCCTTACAGCCCGGCCAATCTGGAGGCCTACCGGTGTTTGAAGGCTTTATTGCAGGAGCACCGCTTTGATCTGATCCACGTCCACACACCTGTTGCCGCTTTTCTGGGGAGGTATCTGGCGAAAAAGACGGGGCAGGGGCCTGTGCTCTACACAGCCCACGGCTTTCACTTCTACAAGGGCGCACCTTTGAAGAACTGGCTCGTCTACTATACGGCAGAGCGCATTGCCGCCCGGTGGACGGATGGCCTGATCGTAATGAACGGTGAAGACTACGAAAACGCCCGCCGCATGGGCTTTGAGCCGGGAAAGAACCTTTTTTACGTGCACGGGGTGGGTGTAGACTTAAGCTCTTTCGAGGCGCAGCCTGCTGCGGACGGCATCCGCAGGGAGCTCGGCCTTGCGGACTCTGATGCGGTGGTCACCTGTGTGGCGGAGATGAATCCCAACAAAAATCATGATTTTCTTTTGGAAGGATGGAAAGTTATTGCCGGTAGGCACCCTCACTGCCACCTGCTGCTGGTGGGGACGGGGGAGCTGAAAAGACGCCTTGAGGAGAACGTCAAGCGGGAGCAAATCCCGCGGGTGCACTTTCTCGGCTTTCGCCGGGACGTGCCCGAGATACTCCGCGATAGCGACATCGTAACTCTTACTTCAAAGCGTGAGGGGCTTCCCCGCTGCGTGATGGAGGCCATGGCCGCCGGCAAGCCGGTTGTGGCCACCGATGTGCGCGGCAGCAGGGATTTAGTTGAGCACGGTAAGACTGGATTGTTGGTAAAATTGGGCGATGTGGAAGGATTAGCCACAGCGTTGGAAGAATTGGTTAGCAATGTTGAACTCCGCATTAGTATGGGAAAGGCGGCTTTGGAAA
>DAINRC010000297.1:0-1321 GCA_036742135.1 Bacillota bacterium | reverse complement strand
TAGCCCAAAAAAATTTTACTCGATGTTCCTGCTATGGCAAAATCACTGTTCATTATTTCCCTAGATAGCAAAAGCGCTCAAGCCCTAACAGTTTTGCAGGTCCAGCGATGGTGGTGCCATAAAAGACTACCGGTTTCTCAAGCTGCCAGAAATTGACGATAGTGCCGTTAACAACAGTACTTCCAGTAACCAATAATACCTCTGCCCAGTTGAGAACTTCGTTGAGGTTTTTCTCACCATCTTCGATTAAGACGCCGTATTTAGTTTTGCCTATGTTGTCAGGATCTAGGTCGAGAACTCGGACATCGAAGCTGTGGCGCAACTGGTCAAGCATTGCTGGTTGTAGCCCGACCAAGCCGATTCTTGAAGACCTGTGGTTTTCCTTCAGATAGTTGACTAGCTCTGCAGCGCATTTTTCAGGTTCTTCGTTCCGGCAATGAATAGTTTTGTCTGCTTTTCCCAGGTAGCGCATGAGAGCATTAAGGGTGGAAATGAAGACTGCCCGTTCCCAATTGTTTTTGAGCGGCAACTCCAATATCTTCCCTAGATGGTCTTGGATATTACCGGGTTGATCTGTAAAAGCTTGTCCTTTACGCCCTAGGAAATCAGCTTCCATGAGAACCTCTTTTCCCTTGAGCAGAGGAAAGTCTCGCCTCTGGGGGTTTCCAATAGCATCATCGGGTTTGAGGGCTTTTCCCTTGACGACAACAGTGCTGTCTCTAAGGTCGTATTCTTTGATCAGTTTTTCAACTTCTTCTTTAAGTTTACTGTAAAAACTCATCTTCACCACGCCCTTAACCTTGATAGTTTTTTGTTGATGCCAATGCGGTCTGCGTAATGAGCTACGAAGTGTTTTTGAAAAATTGACCCAGCATTAAGGTAAAAAGGAAACTGTCTGCAGCATTTAGGAGCGCTATATTTTCTATCGGGACAATTCCCCGAACTTCTAAATGGTCTGGGTACACCCCCAGCTTAGCTTGTAACCTGTCAAACAGTTCTTTCTAAGTTACCACCCTCTGTGGGAATCCGACCGGTAAATGTTTTTCATCTTGGGCTGATAGCGCACATCAAATAGTTCTTCAATCGCTTCTTTCACAGCAGCGATACTGTAACAAAGATAGCGTCATACTCTCCTGCTGGTATTTCTTCCAAAGTTGGTGAAGCACTGGTCTGTTACTTAAGGTTTCTTGGACCTGGTTTTTACTGGCAAGAACCTGTTTTGTTACCTGCAGCTCGGTGATTCAAGGTATTGAAGCTTACTCATGTGAGGTAATCGCGGAGGAGGTGATAAAGAATATCGCTTGCTTGTTTCACTTCCTCA
>DAINRC010000296.1:0-1329 GCA_036742135.1 Bacillota bacterium | reverse complement strand
ATTTGGTGGTGTTCGGGTTTGACGGTAGCACAAGGGGTTACATCGCACTTCGAGCTGGAAGCAAAGAGACTATCTGGAGATGGGTCACCACTACGGATGAGACTATTTATAGCTCAAATGAACTCGATTATCCGCTCTTTGTAAAAGATGGTGTACCGATGTTGGGAATCAATTCGGTTGATGACATGAGTTTTGTTTTGTTCATCGGGCCAGATGCCGCTATTCCTGCAATGATTAACGCCTACGATAAATTCGAAGGAGGTTGGGCTTACGAAATTGGCACTGCAGCAATGAATTGCGAGCCGCGAGTCTAATTGCCTTGTTTACAAGGAGTTTTTGTTGGTATACTTGAAGCGAAAAAGAAACCTTTGTATGGGAGATGGATCTAGGTGGAAATTCAAGAAATCCGGGCAAGAACTGTTCCTATTTTTAACCGCCATGGTGTTGTTCGTGCGGCTTTGTTCGGTTCACGGGCAAGAGGGGAAGACAAAAAGGAAAGCGATTTTGACATCTTGGTCGAGTTTCAGGGTGAAAAAACCTTACTCGACCTGGTGGCATTACGGATGGAATTGGAAGAGGTTTTAGGGAGAGAGGTTGATGTCTTGACATACAAAGCGGTACATCCGCGGATCAAGCACAAGGTGCTTCAGGAACAGGTGGTGCTCCTGTGAAAGAAAAGGATAAAGTTTTCATCGAACATATTCTGGAAAGCATAACTTTCATTCAGAGTTACATGGAACAGCTTACCAAGGAAGAGTTTCTTTCATCTCGAGAAAAACAGGATGCAATCATTCGGAGGCTAGAGATCATCGGCGAGGCGGTAAAGAACCTCTCTCCTGAACTAAAACAAGAACGCCCCAATGTTCCGTGGCGCCAGATTGCCGGGATGAGGGATGTGCTTGATCCACGAATATTTCGGTGTGGATTTGGAGCTAACTTGGAAAACGGTGCAGAAAGACTTACCTTTTTTGAAGCAGGAACTTTTAAGCCTAATAGAAACATCAGGGAATTAAGCACAAACGGACAATTTAACGATAATGTAACGGAACACCGGGAGATACCGGTGTTCCTCTTTTTTAAAAAATCAGTTTTAGAAAGGAGGGATTAGCGTGCAAAAAGCTTTGCGGGTTTTAGCTTTGGTAATATTATTGGTCTTGGGGTTATCACTTCCAGCTTGGGCACTTAATTTGACAAGATGGACAGACCCTCCTGACAAAATTCCTTCCCTCTACGCCGGCCGCGTTTACACCCGCCAGCATTGGGTCGATTTTGAAGTCTGCGATGGAGGTTACACGCAATACGGAACGCGCTACGCCGCGCCGCGGCTTC
>DAINRC010000295.1:270-1364 GCA_036742135.1 Bacillota bacterium | reverse complement strand
GAAGAAGGGAAACCGCTCTTGCGGAACTTCCTTAGCCAGGTGGTTGAGTTCTGGGAGTCGAGGGCTGCTGGCGAGATGTGAGGAGGGAAGCGGAGTGGAGCACGGACCGAGGAAGACGGTATCCGTTGGCAAAGTGGTTGTTGGCAGTCCTGAACTGGTTTTAATCGCTGATTTTTCTTCCGGGGGACAGGAGGACATCCTCAAGTGGACTCATTTTCTGCGCAGCCGCGGGGTCTCCCTCTTGAAGATGGATTCATTTTCCGGGGATGCTGACTTTCTGGCCGCGGTCAGGAATGAGCTGGGAATGGCAGTAATCACCGGGGTTCAGGAGCCTGGTGATGTCGAGCAGGCAGTGGACTGTTGTGACATGATCAAGATCAGTTGGGAACAGGTGTTCAACTGTTCTCTGATCCGCGCCGTTGGAAAAAGCGGGCTTCCTGTTCTGCTGGAAAGGGGGGTAGCAACCACCTGCGAAGAATTGCTGGGGGCTGCTGGTGTTCTTCAGGAATCGGGAAGTGAAGAGATCGTTTTCTGTACCAGGGAGATCCGCGGGTTTGAGTTTCCCGTGAGGAACGTTCTCGACTTGAGCGCGGTTCCCGTGCTTAAGGCCCTTGCGCCCTATCCGGTAGTGGTTGACCCAGGCAGTCCCGCTGGTAATCAGGATTTCGTGAGGGCCATGGCGCGTGCTGCCGTTGCTGCGGGGGCTGATGGTTTGCTTCTGGCGTTCTCGCAACTTGAGAACCTTGACTTCCTGGTGGAGCTGCGCATGGTGGCCAGGGCAGTCGGGAGGCTGGTCCGCGAGGCTGAAAATGACCATTGTTGGGAAAGGAAGTATCTTGTGGAAGTGAGGGAGGGAGTGGCTAACAGTGATTATTAAGGAGATCGCCCCTTTTGATCCTGTTGCTGTTGGCGAACTTTTGAAGGATCGCCCCTACAGCTTTTTTCTAGACAGTGGCACTGACCCCTACAGACTGGGACGCTACTCATTCCTGGGGTGGGATCCTTTCCTGGTGTTCCGCTCTAAAGGAGAAGAAGTTGAACTTCTGGTAGAGGGCACCTGGAGGAAGCAGGAAGGGGCACCTTTTGCTGTGCTT
>DAINRC010000295.1:0-219 GCA_036742135.1 Bacillota bacterium | reverse complement strand
CGGGAAGTTCCCGTGCCTGCCGGGGCTTTCGGTTATTTTGCTTACGACCTCGGCTGGCAGTTAGAGAAGCTTCCCCACCTGGCAGTGGATGATCTGCAGGTTCCGGACTGCTACCTGGGCTTCTACGACAGGTTGCTGATCATCGACCACCTGGAAAACAGGGCCTACCTGACGTCAACAGGCTTACCAGAATCTGGGGCTAGAGCCAGGAAGCGGGCT
>DAINRC010000294.1:0-1427 GCA_036742135.1 Bacillota bacterium | reverse complement strand
GGCCACAAGGTACCGCTCGCAACCCATATCGAGCAGACGCTCCACGGCACTGGGCGCGTCGTTGGTGTGGAGGGTGGAGAGGACGAGGTGCCCTGTGAGTGCTGCTTGAAGCGCCATGGTGGCCGTCTCTCCATCGCGGATTTCCCCCACCATGATGATATCAGGGTCCTGCCGCAGGACCGCCCGCAGTGCCATGCAGTACCCGTATTTTTTGGCCGCGCTGTGGTCGACCTGGGTCTGGGTAATCCCGGGCATCTGCACCTCTACGGGATCCTCCACAGTGATGATGTTTACAGTCTCCGAGCGGAGGTGCCGCAAGGCAGCGTAAAGGGTGAAGGTTTTCCCGCTCCCGCTCGGCCCCGTGACCAGGATCAGGCCGTGCGGAGCCCCCAATATGTCCAGGAAGGCCTGGCGCGTATCGTCCTCCATACCCAGCTCGTCAATGGCAAAGACGTCCTCATGGGGAGGGAGCAGCCGCAGAACCGCCTTTTCCCCTTTAGTGCAGGGCAGGGTGGAAACCCTGATGCTGATCGCCAGGCCGTTCCTCTCGTAGAGAAAGCCACCGTCCTGGGGGCTGCGCTTTTCGGCAATGTTCATGTTGCTGAGGACTTTCAGGCGCGAAATAAGGAGGGGCGCTGCCGCCAGCGGAAGCCGTTCCACCGTCTTGAGCAGACCGTCAATGCGCAGGCGCACCCTGAGGTAGTCGCGGTCAGGCTCCAAATGGAGGTCGGAGGCACGTCTGGCAACAGCAGTGGAAATCAGGTGATCCAGAAGCTTTACGGCATAACCGGGATCTTCGGGCGAGAAGGCTTCTTCAGCATCGGAAGCCTCCTCTCCAAGTTGCTCGGAGTAAACCATCTGGAGGGCACCGTCCAGTTCCGAGGGCTTCATCAACACGAGCTGGATGCGCTTTCCAGTAACGCGACTCAGGTTCTCCAGCACCCTGCTGGAGACGGGCTGGTCACAGGCAATAAAGAGCTCGCCGTTCTTTAAAGCCACTGGGACGATTCTGTGCTTGAAGGCAAGCTGCCTGGGCACCAGGGAAGGGAGCTCCTGAGCCAGTTTGATCTCATCGCGGGAAAAAAGCGGGAGACCAAAAAATTCCGCCAGCAGCGAAGCAAGTTGGGACTCCTCGAGGAATCCCAGGCTGACCAGCACCTCTCCCAGCCTCTTCCCGGTGGTGCGCTGAGCCTTCAGCGCCGCACTGAGGGCTTCCCTGGTAAGCACCCCTTTACTGACAAGGAATTCCCCCAACCTCCTGCGCGCCATCTAAACACCTCCCCGTCCGCAGAACCCCAGTTTTTCTTCAAGAAGCGAAGGGTTGCGGGCGCTTTTCAAAGCAGTCTGGTAGTCGATGAGGCCCTTTTTATAGAGGATCTCCAGGGACTGCTCCATCGTCTGCATCCCGAAGTTCTTGCCGGTTTCAA
>DAINRC010000293.1:0-1447 GCA_036742135.1 Bacillota bacterium | reverse complement strand
TGGGGGAATCTCTTTTTTATGCCCCGCAGATGGCCCGGCTTTTTAAAGGTTACGCTGATGGTGTGCTCACTGTAGAGGAAGGAGTCACCAGAATCTGTTTCCATGGAGAACGGCAAAATGCCTGTGAGCGAGCGTAGTTTACTAATCAGGTTGGGCTTGTTTTTGGCAACTGTTGCCTTGTTGGCTATTTGTGTCTGGAAAGGCGGTTCCCCTGGGGCTGCTAATTGGGGGCTTTATTCTGCTCTAATTCTCGCTGTCGCTCTGGTCTTGTTTTACCTGCGGTTTGAAGGGAGTGCTGTTTCTTCGCGGGAGATCAGCATTGTCGCCGTCCTGGCCGTAGTTGCGGCGATTGCTCGCTTGGTATTTGCAGCAATACCCAATGTCCAGGCAACAACTTTCGTGGTCATCGTTTCCGGATTCGTTTTCGGCCCGCGTGCTGGCTTCATGGTCGGATCTACGGCAGCCCTTATTTCCAATTTTTTTCTAGGTCAGGGTCCGTGGACTCCCTGTCAGATGTTTGCCTGGGGCCTGGTAGGAGTTACCTCGGGATGGCTGGCTGCTCTAAAGCCCAACCTCAGGTCTCCGGGAATGGTTCTCTTCAGCTTTGTCTGGGGGTATCTTTTCGGCTGGCTGATGAACCTCTGGTTTTGGGCTGCTTTCGTTCGCCCTTTGAACTGGGAGTCTTTTCTGGTCACCTATGCTGCCAGTTTTCCTTTTGATACCTTCCACGCTTTGAGCAACGCCGGATTTTACTTGATGTTTGGTCCCAGGGTGGTCAAAATACTCTCACGCTTCCAGAAGAAGCTGAGCTTCACTTTTTTGTGATTGGTGAAGCTGGGCATAAATGGGGTGTTTTGATCGCGGCCTGTCTGTTGAACCTATTGTCCCTTTTCCTTTCATCCGGCAAGCCGGCTTGCAGGCTACCTTGCCGGATTTTTTCTTTGACTGATTATCACCTCTTCTGCGTAATATTCGGGAGTTTTGCGAGTGCCATGTGGGATTATATCTTTTTCAAGCTATAAGCAGGAATTTTTTGTTTCGTGTCGAATAAGTTTACCAAATAGTGGCTGAAGCCACTCCTTAGGTTTGCTGGTAGTAGAAGATGCGCATTTAGACGACATGGACTGGCTAGTTCGAGAAAGTTTTTGGTAGTTTATCGCTAAGTCGAGATTGGTAAACGTGGCCACGAAGGCCTTTTTCCGCCTGTAGGTGGAAGGGTTGTCGTGGCCTTTTTATTCTTACGATAGGGGGTGGTAGTGAAACTCCGGTTGCCTTCAACATAAAAAACGGTTTTTATACATAAGGAGGGAGAGGATGAAAAGGTTATTCTTCCCTGTTGCCTTGATCTTTGCCTTGCTCTTCACTGTGGTTGTCTCCGGTTGTGGTGGGTCAGGTGTGCAAACCGGGACGCAGGGTGAGACTTCTGGTGCTCAGAAGGGGACACTGC
>DAINRC010000292.1:0-1454 GCA_036742135.1 Bacillota bacterium | reverse complement strand
AAGGGCGGACCGTTCTTGTTGTTGGTGCCGGAGAGATGGGGGAACTCACCTTAAAGAACCTGGTTGCCCAGGGTGTGAGTACTGTCCTGGTTTCCAACCGTTCTTTCGAGCGCGCCGAAGTCCTGGCCCGAACTTATGGTGGTGAGGCAATTCGCTATGACTTTCTCTTCTCCCAGCTGAACCGGGCGGACATCGTCATCAGTTGTACCGGTGCCACGCATTTTGTGATCACTGCAGACAAGCTCCGGCAGGCGGTTGCCGACCGCGGGGAGCGTCCCCTTTTGCTGATTGACATTGCTGTGCCCCGAGATGTTGAACCTTCAGTAGCGGAGATTCCTGGTGTGAAACTGTACAATATCGATGACTTGCAGCACGTTGTCCTTAAAAACATCGAAGAGCGAAGAAAAGCTGCTGCCGCTGCTGAGAAATTGATCGAGGAGGCAGTAGCAGAATTTCTTAAGTGGCTCGGAACACTGACTGTTGTTCCCACGATTAGGGCCTTACAGAAAAAAGGCGAGTTGATCAAAGAGGAAGAACTGAAACGCTGTTTCAATCGTTTGGGGCCTGTAGACCCACGCACCGAAAGATTGATTCGTGCTCTTGCGCATTCCCTTGTTAATAAGCTGCTGCGCACACCTATACTCCGCCTAAAGGAATGTGCTCTGGGTGAGGAAGGCCAGCTTTACAGCAAAGTTTTGGAAAACCTGTTTGCTCTGGAAGTGGAAGAGAAGGAAGAGGTAAAGCTTCATGGGTGTGGTGGGGTTAAGTGAGAAGAATACTGCGGGCAGGAACGCGCGGCAGCCTGCTTGCCCAGCGCCAGACATCGTGGGTTGCCGCGAAAATCAGAGAAAAGCTTCCTGGTGTGGAGATTGAAGTAGTAACCATCTCCACGAGAGGGGATCGCCAGCCTGGTTCCTTGATCCCTCAGGTGGGAGAAAAGGGGCTCTTCACCAGGGAACTGGAGACGGCTTTATTAGATGGTGAGATTGATTTTGCGGTTCACAGTTTGAAAGACCTCCCCACAGAACTTTTGCCAGGTCTTACTCTCGGAGCTGTTCCTGTTCGGGCAAATCCCTTCGATGCGCTTGTCACCAGGAATAAAGTAAGTTTTGATGATTTGCCTAGCGGCACCCGGATCGGGACGAGCAGTCTGCGGCGGGCTGCCCAGATCCGCCATGCTCGGCCTGACTTAATTGTTACCCCACTTCGGGGAAACGTCGATACCAGGATTCGCAAGCTGGAACAGGGGCTTGTTGATGCCCTCATTTTGGCTGCTGCAGGATTGGAGAGGATGGGATGGAGCAGCCGGGACTATTGCCAACTGCCACCTGAAGTTTTTCTTCCTGCACCAGGTCAGGGAGCGCTCGCCGTCGAGGTCAGGGCAGATGATCCCTTGATGCAGGATGTTTGCGCGGTCCTGGATGACCCCCCGGTTCGTTATGCTGTAACTGCAG
>DAINRC010000291.1:0-1497 GCA_036742135.1 Bacillota bacterium | reverse complement strand
TATCCAGCGGCAGGGGGGGTGACTTCCTTTTGGGCCAGAAGCCTTTTTACGCTGTTCTTGTGGTAAGAGCCTATCTCAAGGCACTCTGTTATGGCTTTTTCCACCTCAGCGGCAGTGTACACGTCCAGGCAGCGCATTATTTCCGACAGGTGCCAGTAAAGGTTGGCGCCGGCAGAGTTCTTTAAACCCTCTAAATAAGCGCGGCCGGCGCTGCCAAAGGCAGCGGTGAACTTTTCGACCAGGACAGAGCGGGCCCTGGCTCTCTTTTGCCGGTACTGGCGGTTCAGGACCTCGTGTTCGGGGTGGACCGGCCGGCCGGTCTGTTTGTGCCAGCAGAGTTCGAACTCGGTCACCAATTCCCCCGTCCCGTCGTACACCTTCATCTGCCGGCCGTAGATGACTTCCACCCATACCGTCTTGGTGCAGTAGCGCATGGGTACGGGGTAAAGATTGCCGTTATAGGAGATGTAACCGTCATTGCTCACCCTTCTGGGCTCTTTGCATAAAAGCAAAGACGGCTCAAAAGACGGCATTTTCAAAAGGTGCTCTCTTTCTTGGGCGAACATCTCTTGCGGGGACCGGCCCAGTTCGCTGTGGGGCCTTTGGTTGTACTCGTCCCGCAGTTCTGTCAATTTGGCCTCAAATTCGTTTAAGCTGTTCACTTCCAGGCCGCGCAGCAGGTGCTCCTGGACGTAGAAGAAGGGGCGTTCCACCTTCCCCTTGGTCCTGGGCCGGTAGGTTTTACAGGGCGAAGGCTCTACGCCGTACAGGCCGCAGAACTTTAAGAACTCTTCGTTGTAGCGGATTATACCGTCTTTGTGGTGGGTGATCACCATCTGGGCAGCGTTGTCCAGGACCAGCTGGGCAGCACAGCCGCCGAAGAAGATAATTGCTTCGCACAGAGCGCGGACGACGTCGGCACAGGTTATGGTCAGGGAGAAGGTGTAGTATTTAAGCCGGCTGAAGCACAGGATCACTTCGTGGATGTAGACCTTGACCTTTTTGCCGTCAACTGTGAGGTACCACTCCTTCCAGTCGTACTGCATCTGCTCGCCCGGTCCGGTTTCCACCCTGGTGGTGGCCAGTTTGGCGATTTTACGCTCCGCTTTGATGGCCCTTAAGAAACGGTGGACGCTGGCCAGTGAGCCGGTGTAGCCATTTTTAGTGAGTTCTTTGTGAATTCTTGTGCCGATGTAGCCCTTGCCGAGCATGGTTTCGATTTCTTCCCGGAACTTATCCAGCTGTTTTGGGTACTCCCTGGCCTTGAATTTTGGCGGGCCGGCCTCTTTAATGTACTTTTTGACGGTATTCCTGGACACACCCACTGTTTTGGCTATTTTCCTTATGCTGACCCCCTGACTGTGCAGAACTTTGATGCGCTGCCATTTGTACACGCTTACCACCTCTTTTTCTCCCCCTTCTGGGGAGGATCTTATCATAAGGTGGATCAGTTTTATTTGACGATTGGGGGTCAAATGTATTTTACGGATCTACACT
>DAINRC010000290.1:0-1500 GCA_036742135.1 Bacillota bacterium | reverse complement strand
AGATTACGGCGCCGATTCTTCGAGCAATTTCTTTTATTTCCCCGGGGTGGAGATTTACCCGAAACCCGGGAATGCTCTCGAGCTTGTCAATGGTGCCCCCGGTGTGGCCGAGAGCCCGTCCTGCCAGCTTAACCACTGTTGCTCCCGCAGCAGCAACAAGGGGAACCACCACCAGACTGGTTTTATCCCCAACACCACCAGTGCTGTGTTTATCCACCTTGAGGCCAGGGATGCAAGACAAATCGAGAACCTTCCCTGAGGAGATAAACGCCTTTGTCAAGGCCCTTGTTTCGGAAAAATCGAGACCCTGGAAGAAAACAGCCATTAAAAACGCCGCCATTTGGTAATCAGGTATTGCACCTTGGGCATAATTATGAACAAGGAAATTGATTTCTTCTTCAGTGAGTTTTTTCCCATCTCGCTTTTTGGCGATAAGGTCAACAACCTGCAAAAAATCACCTCCGAAATATTTAAGACCTGAAAATTTCCCTAATCGGGCTTCCTTCTCCAGCTTCAACTCCAAAGAAGTAAGCCAATGTTGCCCCGAGATCAGCCATTGTCTGGCGCGTTCCTAGAGAAAGAGGTTTGACATCCGGACCTGTAATTAACAGAGGAACATACTCCCTCGAGTGATCTGTGCTCGGTGTTGTGGGATCACAGCCGTGGTCAGCAGTGATCACGAAGAGGCTACTGGGGCCTAGTTTTTCCAGGATTTTGGGGAGGAGTTGATCAAATTCAGCTAGCGCCTGCGCAAACCCTTGGCAGTCATTGCGGTGTCCGTAAAGAGTATCGAAATCAACGAGGGTGGCAAATACCAATCCCTCTTCAAGTTCCTCAAAAGCATCAATAGCCTTCAGACAAATTTCCTTATTGCCACTAGCAGAAATTTTTCTGGTGATCCCCCTTCCGGCAAAAAGATCAGCAACTTTACCTACAGAAACGACTTCGTAGCCGGCATCCTGGAGGTAATCGAGAAGTGTCGGCCGAGGGGGAGGAAGAGAAAAATCCTTCCGCCGTGATGTGCGCTGGAAGGAGCCCGGCTTCCCGATAAACGGTCTGGCGATTACTCTCCCTACAGCATGCTCGCCAGTGAGGATCTCACGCGCAATTTCACACATTCGGTAAAGCTCCTCTACCGGAATGACTTCTTCATGGGCAGCGATTTGAAAGACACTATCTGCTGAAGTATATACAATGGGATACCCTGTCTCCAGGTGTTTCTGGCCCAGTTCGGCGATGATTTCTGTTCCGGAAGCAGCTTTGTTTCCGAGAACCTTTCTCCCAATCCGCACTTCAAAAGCGGTAATCACTTCGGGAGGAAAGCCATTGGGATAAACCGGAAACGGTTTTTTTAAGATCACTCCGGTTAGTTCCCAGTGTCCACTCGTCGAGTCCTTACCTGCAGCCTGCATCCCCATCTTTCCGTAAGCAGCGACAGGCTGTTCTGCGGGGGCAACCCCAGCAATGGAAATAATGTTTCCGAGGCCAAGAAGTTGGAGA
>DAINRC010000289.1:0-1509 GCA_036742135.1 Bacillota bacterium | reverse complement strand
TGTTCTTGGGATGTTGCCCCCAAAATTTGATCCCACAACTATTGACATAGAGCCCACAGTAGCCTCCCGGGTCCGCGCCAAGATTTAGTAAGCGCCTTTTTCTCCAGGCGCGCCCCTTTTCATTTTCTGCCATGCCTGCCTGTCCTTTTCTGCGCTTACGGAGCAGTCTTGCCCTGCGACTGAAGGATGATCAGGAATTCGGCAGGGGAGACTATCTTAGCCGCGCCCACGCTCCGGAGGGGATAGATGTGCTTCATATCGCCGGTGACCAGGTAATGGGCCCCGGCCTCTAGAGCACAAGCTAGTATCTCGTTGTCAGCCTTCTTGCTGGCGATTATCTCTGGCACCTTTGACGGTTCCACAACTGCCGAGACACTGCTTTCAATAAACCTTCCAACAGCCCCCACCTCTTCGCTGGTGAAGCCAAATTTCTCCTCGAGCACGCGGGTGAGTTCCCGAATGATAAAAGGGCTGAGCACCAGCTCGTAGTGGCCTCTCAGGGCAGCCCTAAATACCCGGTCGGGGGGACCGCCGGGGAACAGGAGAGCGGAGACCAACACGTTAGTGTCCAGTACTACCCTCATTGCCCCTGCCGCACTTCATCAATAATCTGTTCTACTTTGCCTTCTTCCGTTATCCCCAGGGCCTGTGCCTTGAGGTAGGCCTTGGCCTGTATCTTCTCCCATTCCCGTAGAGCCATGTACTGACGCAGCGCCTCCCGGATGAGTTCGCTTTTGGTACGGTTCTCTAGTTTGGCCAGGGCTTCTGCCTTCTCTGCCATCTGAGGAGGCAAGGAGATGGTCCAGACTACTGTTTCCCGCACTTTAACCATCCTCCAAATCTGAAATTGAAAAAAGTGTGCATTACTTAGTATTACTCTAGCACCTGCATTACGCCAAGTCAAGGTCTCGGATCCAACCAAATCTCCTCCCCCACCCTGAAGCGCGCGAAAAGTCCTGCCGCGCTTCAAAGCGCGGCAGGACCCACACAAAGATCCTTCCCTCCAACAGACCGATAGACCGAAGTGGGCATCTTTCGAGCGCCCGCACGGGTACCCTACGACAAATTTTTTCCGCAGGGGGTTTGTCTCCTAAAATGTGATCTGGCATTTTGGGTGTTGTTGCAACTGTGATGTTTTCGTCCCCTATAGGTTGGGGTAAACGCGTTCAGACGATTATTTTAAAAGAGTTAAACTAAGTTTTCGTCCCCTATAGGTTCGGGGCAAACCTCGTAAAAATGGGTGCAAAGAGGGCGTTCATCGACTTTTCGTCCCCTATAGGTTCGGGGTAAACTTGGCTAGGGTTAGGGTGTGATCCTCAACTTAAAAGTGATCCACTTGATCCAAAAAAGTGATCCACCCATGATCTTTGGGTTTGTTGCCGAAGACCCTAAAACACAAATGCCAAAAAGCTGAACTCAAAAGAAAAATGCAGGAGCATTTTCTTCGCACCTCCAGGCACCCTGTCTTTCCGCATTGCCTTCACCAACCGCTTGATATTGTACGCTGCA
>DAINRC010000288.1:0-1530 GCA_036742135.1 Bacillota bacterium | reverse complement strand
CCTTCCCCAGTTCGACAAGTGCCTGATCCTGAGCTGCTTCCTGCTGGTTGGAAATTCTGCCCTGTGAACTGTCCTTTTCCTCCTTCATCTGATTCCCCCTCCTTCCTGACCGCAATATTTCTGCCCGTGATCAATGGCAACTGTTTGCTAATTTCAACAATAATTTCAACAATGTTTTTATTCACCCCTTCTCCTACTTGAGCAAAACTGAGTAGTGTCCCAACTTCTCCCAAAAATTTAAAGCTGGATCCTTCTCCAGTTTCCTCTTTTGAAGCAGTAGGCAACCAGCACCGCCCTGACCAACCAGTCGCCAACCGTAATCACCCAAACTACCGGCAGGCCAAAAGAAAAAACGTCAACTGCAAGGTAGAAAAGAGGCAGTCGCAAGAACCAGGTGCTGAAAACAGTGATCAGCATCGGAGTCCGGGTATCCCCGGCGCCGCGCAGGGCTCCAGCAAGGACCATATTAACGGCGATGCCCGGCTGCTCGAAAGCGGCAATGCGGAGACATAAGGCACTCAAACCGACGACTTCAGGGTCACTGGCAAAAAGCCGGACAACCAGCTCCGGAACGAAGAGGAAAACCAGGGCAACTCCACCCATTACCAGCAGGGCAAGTTTCACTGCCTCCCAGGCATAATTGTAAGCATCTTCAGGTTTCCCTGCACCTAGGCTTTGTCCCACAAGTGTGGTCGCGGCAACGGCAAACCCATACCCAGGCATGTAAGAAAGAGACTCTGCCACCAGAGTCACCTGGTGAGCTGCAAAAGCAAGTGTTCCCAGGGCAGCCAGCAGATAACTGCTGGCAATCGCTCCGAAACTGATCAGAGCCTCCTCAAGGCCAGCAGGAACACTCAAGCTGACGACCTTTCCGATCAAGCCGGGCTCCAGACGAAAGAAGTCATCAGGAGAAACCCGTAGTGGGGTCAGCCCAGACAAAAGCAACAAGAGGGCAAGAAAACACCCAAAGGTCTGGGCAAAAGCAGTGGCCAGGGCAGCACCCTGAACACCGAGAGCCGGAAACCCGAGCTTGCCAAAAATAAAGATATAGTCCGCTCCGATGTGGACGATGTTGGTAATCCCGGCAATTACCAGGGGAATTTTGGTGAGCCCGGCTCCCCGAAAAATGCCACTGGCAACAAAAAGGAGCAAAGCGAATGCTGCCGGGGTTCCCGCAGTCCGGAGGTAGACGGCAGCCAGCCGGCGCACACCCTCTTCAAACCGAAAAAGATCGACGATCTCCTGAGCGAAGAAGAACGCCACCAACCCAAACCCAGTCCCAATCACCAGGGCAACAAGCAGAGCCTGACCCGCCACCCTCCCCGCTTTTTGCTTTTCCCCGGCTCCAATGGCCCGGGCGATCAAAGCAGTCGCCCCGGCGGCAAGAGCAGAAAAAACGAAAAGCACCGAAAAATAAATCTGAGCCCCAAGGCCGACAGCAGCAAGTGCCTGTGGTCCCAGGCGCCCTACAAAAGCAACATCGACAATATCGAGAAGCATGTAGAGCAGCATCTCCAAAATAGCCGGCCA
>DAINRC010000287.1:0-1561 GCA_036742135.1 Bacillota bacterium | reverse complement strand
GCTCCATCCATCTTCGCCAACTCGTAAAGATTCGCTGGAGTGAAATCAGTATCGATGCGGAACCCGCCCTCCACAAGATCGAGGATCTCCTGGCTGTCTCCCACCACAATGAGGGCCCCCATCCTGGCACGGAGGATGCTCTCCAGCCCTTCCCTCAGCGGTGTTCCTGGAGCAACCAGCTTAAGAACATCGAGAAAAGAATGGGTATCCTTAACGCTTTTCCCTTTCTGGTGTTTTTCTTCTTTCACTTTCTCCTGCACTTTTTCCTGGATCTGCTCCTCTTTCACAGAACTTCCTCCCAATCCAGTTTTCTCAGCCAAGGCCAACTTCAAGAGCATCTCTAACCATTCTTACTCCTAATAACTCCATATCAGGAAACCTGTCCTGGAGTTCGAGGCTCCTTTCAGGGACTAGACAGCGGTGGAACCCCAAACGCATTGCTTCCCGAAGCCGGCTTTCCATCTGGCTAACAGCCCGGACTTCACCTGTCAACCCCACTTCCCCGAGCACTACTGTTCCCGGAACAACTGGGAGATTGCGGAAACTAGAAGCAAGAGCCAGGGCAATTCCCAGATCAGCAGCAGGCTCACTGACCCGCAGACCACCAACAACATTAACATAAATGTCTTGGCTGGCCAGATGCAGCCCTACTCTTTTTTCCAGAACAGCAGCGATCATCACCACACGGTTGTAATCAACTCCCGTAGTTGCCCGGCGCGGAGAACCGAAAGCAGTAGGACAAACAAGTGCCTGAATCTCCACAAGAAAAGGTCTGGTTCCTTCGATGGCGGCAACAACGACCGAACCAGGAACACCTTCCTTGCGCTCAGCAAGAAAAAGTGCTGAAGGATTTTCGACCTCCTCAAGCCCAAACTCACCCATGGTGAAGACAGCCACTTCGTTTGTGGCCCCGAAGCGGTTCTTCACTGCCCGGAGGACTCGAAAATCCTGGTGTCGTTCTCCTTCAAAGTAAAGGACAACATCAACCATGTGTTCAATAACCCTTGGTCCGGCAAGTGTCCCTTCCTTGGTGACATGACCCACGAGAAAACAGGCAAAATTCTTACCTTTAGCAAGACGAACCAGTTCCCCGGTGCACTCCCGCAACTGGCCGAGACTGCCTGGGACAAGAGAAAGATCAGGATGAGAGACCGTCTGGATGGAATCAACAATTACCAGAACAGGGTCCAGTTCTTCAATGTAGTTTTTAATGATCAAAAGATTCGTCTCTGCGGTAAACAACAGGTTTCTTGAAGCAATCCCCAAGCGCTTTGCCCGGATCTCTACTTGATGCCTTGACTCCTCTCCAGAGACATATAAGACCACACCATAGTGTTCCCCAACCCAAGCAGCCAACTGAAGGAGAAAAGTTGATTTTCCGATTCCCGGATCCCCACCAAGTAGAATCACGGAACCGGGGACAATTCCTCCGCCAAGAACTCTATTGAACTCCGAGGAATGACTACCCAAGCGGCTAACTTTAACAGCAGATGGTTTTTCTAAAGGCTCAGGAGGACTGACTGAAGGAAGGAAGTCTTTCTCAGGAACGCTGGCAACTTCG
>DAINRC010000286.1:0-1565 GCA_036742135.1 Bacillota bacterium | reverse complement strand
GGTACCAAGTGCCTCATGGGGCTCCAGAACTGCTGTCAGAGGCTGTCTACGGGCTCCCCGAACTTTTCCGCTCGAGCATCCCGGCGGCCAGGCTGATCGCCAATCCGGGGTGCTATCCTACTAGTGCCTTGCTGGCCCTGGCACCCTTACTCAAACAGGGCTTAATCAGGGTTGATTCGGTGATCATTGATTCCAAATCAGGGGTATCTGGAGCCGGAAGGTCGCTCAACCTGGGAGCCCACTACCCTGAGTGCAATGAGAATGTGCGGGCTTATTCTGTTGCTGCTCACAGGCACATCTCAGAGCTCTCCTATTATGCCTCGAGGCTTGCCGGAAAGGATGTTGGGCTTACTTTTGTGCCCCACCTAATCCCGATGACCCGGGGCATCTTGAGCACTGTTTACGCTGAACTGGAACGACCCCTTGATGCTGCTTCGGTGCGCCAGATCTTTAAGGAATTCTATGAGGGAGAGGTGTTCATCCACATAACTGAAGAGGGTGAGTGGCCGCAGACGAAGTGGGTTCAGGGGACAAACCAGTGTTTCCTTGGGGTCACTGTGAGCAACAGAAAACAGGTGATCATTGTTTCTGTAATCGATAATCTTGTGAAGGGTGCTGCAGGGCAGGCAGTCCAGAACATGAACCTGCTCTTTGGTTTTCCAGAGACAGCAGGACTGGCTACACCTGGTCTCTACCCGTAATTTTTGTTTGGGGATACTGAACGAATCCGGAAGGGAGGCACGTATTTAGCGATAATGGCAACAAAAAATGGTGATTGGGAAGTTCTGCCTGGTGGTGTCACCGCACCTCGCGGTTTTCGGGCTGCTGGTGTGATTGCCCAGGTACGCAAAAAAGGGAGACGGGATCTTGCCCTGATCTACTCCGAGGTTCCGGCGGTTGCTGCCGGAGTCTTCACCAGAAACCAAGTGAAGGCTGCTCCGGTTCTAGTTACCCAAAAAAACCTTGCTGGCGGAAAAGCCCAAGCAGTGGTGGTCAACAGCGGGGTTGCCAATGCCTGCACCGGCCCCCAGGGAATTGCTGATGCCTGGCAGATGGCGAGGTGGACGGGGGAGGCCTTGAAGATTCCTCCGGAGCATGTGGTTGTGGCTTCTACAGGGGTGATCGGGGTTTCCCTGCCAATGGAGAAGATCGAGAAGGGTATCCAGGCTGCTGTTGCCGAGCTTTCTCCCGATGGTGGGAGTGCTGCCGCCGAGGCGATCATGACTACTGACACCTTCCCGAAGGAGTATGCCTTAGGGCTTTCTCTTGGCGAAGAGAAGGTGGTGATTGGGGGGATGGCCAAAGGTGCAGGGATGATTCATCCAGACATGGCGACGATGCTGGCTTTTCTGACGACAGATGCAGTGATTACGCAGAGTGCTTTGAAAAGCGCCTTACGGTGGGCTGTTGACCGCTCCTTCAATGCGGTGACTGTTGACGGGGATACAAGCACTAATGACATGGTTGTGGTCCTGGCCAACGGTCTTGCAGAGAACCGCCCGCTTGAAGGAGGAAGTTCTGATTTCCTCCTTTTTCGGGAGGCCCTGCTGCGGGTGTGCACCGAG
>DAINRC010000285.1:0-1566 GCA_036742135.1 Bacillota bacterium | reverse complement strand
AAGCAGATCGACGCCTGGCAGGAGAAGGCGCGCAGCGGTCTCTTGAAGGGCGATCCCATCCTCAGCGGGGCGCTTACTTCTCTGAGGAGGGTCGTCTCCGGGATCGTGGAGGGGTTCACCGAGACCGTCACTGTCACCACGAGCGATGGGAAGAAGGTGAAGGTTGCGGCCGACCGGCTGAGTGTGATCGGGATCACCACAGGTTCTTACACTGAGCACGGGAAGCTCTACCTTGACGAAAACAGGCTCCGGGAAGCCCTCCAGTCGAATCCTGAAGCTGTGATGCAGCTCTTCACGAGGACCAAAGATGAGAATGGAAACGAAATCACGGAGACGAGCAAGAAGGGCATTGCCGTCCAGCTCTACGATGCCCTGAGCAGCGCCATTTCCAGGATCACCGCCCATGCTGGTTCTGCCGGTGCTTTCTACGACCAGAGCTACATCGGCCGCCTGATCCGCCAGCTTGACCAGCGCATCTCTCTCGCGGAGGAACGGCTGGCAAAGCTCGAGGACCGCTACTACCGCCAGTTCACTACCTTGGAGCAGGCTATTGCCAGGATGAACGTCCAGAGCATGTGGCTTGCCCAGCAGTTTATGGGGATAAAAGAGTAAGTCATTCCTTGGAGGTAAGGGAGGTTTAGGTTGTGCGGGTTGATGAAGGGGCGCAACAGGTGAGGGTTCCTGAGCTTCAGCCGGTGAGGGTGGTCGAGGTCGAAGGCCAGGAGAAAACCAGGCCTGGCGATAGCCCGGTGACCCCGAAGGAGCAACAGGAGGGCCGCCTGGCCTCAATTCTGGAGAGGCAACCCCTTGCTAAGATCTTCGAAGAAGAGGGCTTTGACATCAGCTTCCAGCTCAGCTTCACCTTCCACAAGGAAACAAAAGAGCTGATCGTGAAGGTGATTGACCCAGATACGGGGAAAGTGATCAGGGAGATCCCTCCGGAGGAGCTCCTGGAGCTGGCCTTGAGGATTCAGGAGATGGTTGGGCTTTTGATTGACAGGAGGGTTTAACTAAAGAGGCCTTGTGGGGCTGGGGGAGGTTGGGCTAGGAGAAGAAGTTTGGGCGCAGACAAAGAAAGCCTTCCACCGCTGGGAGGAGCTGAGAAGAGCCGGTGAAAAAAGGAGATGCGGAGAATACGCGGGGGCTATCCTTGAGTTAAAGGGGAGAGAAGTGGTGGAGTACTGGCTCTGGATTGACCAGGTTTGGGGAAAGATCGGGCTTGACTTGACCTTTCCTGTTCTGAAGCTTTCTATTTCCCAACCGGTATTCGAGCTCGAGACGAGGATGCCCAGGCTTGAACTTACCCCTGACAGGGTAGAGCTTTCGGTCGATTACAGGGCCTGCTGGGCAGATCTCAAGATGTATGGTCCTCTTGAGTTCGGCCACGTGCATGCGGCAGAGGCAAAGGAGGCTGTAGTTGAGGCTATTGCCCAGACCGCTGCTGAGGGAGACCGGCTGGCAGCTGTCGAAGTTGGGGAAGTGGATGCATTTGCGGAAATCGCTCGGGAGAAGGCTCTCGAAGGGCGGGTTGAAGTGGTGCTGGTGCCGCTTCGCCTTCCAGAAATC
>DAINRC010000284.1:0-1580 GCA_036742135.1 Bacillota bacterium | reverse complement strand
GGTTAGTGCACAGCACAGGTTTACCATTATCAGCCTCGCCCACCCATTCTCAACCACGAGCTAGAAGTAGCCTACTGTTTCTACCCACCTGACTAGAGGACAGTAGTTGCTCCCCGATAGATCAAGCCCCGCATGCTGTCGACAGTGACAGTACTCCCGTCCTCGAGAATCTCAGTTGCTCCACCTACTCCTACAACCACCGGGATGCCCAGATTCAAGCAGACAATTGCTGCATGGGAGGTTAAGCCTCCCTCTTCGGTAATGACTGCCCCTGCCTTGCGCATACTAGGGATAAAATCACGGTCTGTGCTCGTGGTCACCATGATGTCCCCAGTTTTGACCTTCCGCAAGGCCTCTTCCGGGCTCTTGCAGATCCTCACTGTGCCGATCACGGCGCGGTTTCCTATTCCCGTGCCCCGGGCGAGAACCTCACCCACAATGTGCACCTTCAAGAGGTTGGTGGTTCCAGGCACACCTGCAGGAACCCCGGCAGTAATCACCACCAGGTCTCCGCACTTGATCAGCCCCTCGTCGAGACTCGTCTTCACCGCTTCATTAATCATTTCATCAGTATTTTCAGTCTGGGGAATCTGCAAAGGACGAACACCCCAGACCAGGCACAACTTGCGGCAGACCTTTTCACTAGGCGTAACAGCAATGATCGGAGCCTGGGGTCTGTACCTGGAAACCATTCTCGCGGTGAACCCGGATTTCGTGGAAGTGATGATCGCTGCAGCGCCCAGATCCTGGGCAGTTGTGCAGGTAGCGTGGCTGATAGCATCGGTAATCGTCCGCGCAGATGTTGTCGCTCTTTGTAAAAGCAACTGCCGGTAGTTAAGCTCTTTTTCCGCTCGTTCAGCAATCCGGGCCATCACTCGGACAGCCTCTACTGGATACTTCCCAACCGCTGTCTCCCCAGAAAGCATCACTGCATCTGTGCCATCAAAAATGGCATTAGCCACATCACTTGCTTCAGCCCGTGTCGGTCTGGGGTTGTGGATCATCGACTCCAGCATCTGAGTGGCTGTGATTACCGGTTTTCCTGCACGGTTGCATTTCTCAATGATCCGCTTCTGAACCAGAGGCACCTCTTCTGTAGCAATTTCCACCCCAAGGTCTCCCCGCGCCACCATGATCCCGTCCGCCGCCTTGATGATCTCATCAAGGTTCTTAACTCCTTCTTCATTCTCAATCTTGGCGATGATGTGAATGTCAGCATCACGCGCCTCCAGCAGACGGCGAACAGCCAAAACATCGGCAGCCCTGCGCACAAAAGACGCAGCTATGAAGTCTACTTGATGATCGATCCCAAAATTGATGTCAGCAACATCCTGATCAGTAACCGGGGGGAGGTCAAGAGAAACTCCAGGCAGATTGACTCCCTTCTTGCTCTTAAGTTCCCCACCATAAACTACTTCACAATCGACTTCCGTAGCTCTGACAGCAATAACCTTGAGGCCAATCATCCCATCATCAAGAAGGATCGTGTTCCCTGGCTGGACTGCCTGAGGCAAACCCTGATAGGTAACCGGAATCAGCTTTTCGTCTCCCTCAATTTCCTCAGTTGTCAGGGTCACAAT
>DAINRC010000283.1:0-1590 GCA_036742135.1 Bacillota bacterium | reverse complement strand
GCCCCCAGCCTGGTCGCCAGCTTCCCGATGTAAGGAGTCAGGATCAGGGGGAGTCCCAAAGCCAACCCCAGAGCCCAGTAATTTGCCTCCATGATTTTCCCTCTCCTTAAAGGCCCTCGAAATTAGATAAATACTTTGCCAATGCTTGACTTGCGTCACTTCCCTAACTGAGAGCGAACAGCAACTCTCCCTCAGCAACAAGCTGATCTCCGACGTAAGCGGCACCACGCCCCTTGCCAACGGCTCCCTTGATTTTGAGGATTTCGACCTCAAGCCGCAACTGGTCACCAGGCCTCACCTGGCGCCGGAAGCGTACTCCGTCGATCCCGGCAAACAACGGGATTCTTCCCTGATACTCCTGCTTTTTCAGGAGGGCGACTGCCCCAACCTGCGCCATCGCCTCAATGATCAGCACCCCAGGCACCACCGGATATCCCGGGAAGTGCCCCTGGAAAAAGGGCTCATTGACAGTCACGTTCTTGATCCCCACAGCCCGCTTCCCTTCCTCCAATTCAACAATCCGGTCGACGAGCAGGAAGGGATAGCGGTGGGGAATGATCTTCTGAATTTCCTCAACTTCCAGAACCTGCTGGTCGCTCATAAAAATTCCCCCTGCGCACTTCTAGTTACAATTCGCCGCTGAAATTGGAATTCCTCCCGATTATTTTACTGCGGAAAAGTGGACATTTCCAAGGAAACTTCTGGCAAGCATAGGGGGACCCGAACTGCGGGTTAATTTTCTCGTGCGTTTATGGTAACATAGCATACAGCAGGGCCAAAGATGCAAGAAAAAAGGGCTTTATGGAAAGGAGGCGGATGCCTGGCTACACGCGGAAGCCAGGCAAGAGCTGTGCGCATTCTCGACGAACGCGGGAAACTCTTCGGGATCATCAACCTCTTCGATCTGGTGGTTCTGGCGCTGATCATCGCCATCGTCTGCGGCCTCTACCTGAAGCTGAAGCCAGGAGGAAAGGCTCGCCAGATCGCCGAGGTTGAGGTCACAGTAATGGCTCCTTTTGTGCGCCCCCAAGCAGCAGAAGCTGTTAAAGTGGGGGACCGGCTGGTCGCCAACGGCAACTTTACCGATGCCCGGATTGTTGATGTCCGGGTCGAGCCGGGACTGATCGCCACAACGAAAGCCGATGGCACCAGGCTCCTCACCAGAGACCCCTACAATGTGGACGTCTACGCCACGATTCGGGGCAAGGCGGCGCTCGACCAGCCCGACCTCGAGGTGGGGGGACAGGAGGTGCGCATTGGGAAGGAGTTTTACCTAAAGACCCAAACCGTGGAACTGAAAGGCGAAGTGATCGGGATCAAAATACCCTCTAGAGAGCAGGAAAAGCAGCAGCAATAAGCAGCCTCAAAGTATTCACGAGGAGGCTGCAAGCGAGCGGTAGAGCCTGGCAGTTGTGGCAACAGTTTTTTCGATGCTGAAGAGCTCAAGGACGCGCTTCCTGCCGCGCTCGGCAAGATTCCGGGCTAAGTCCGGGTTCTGCAGAAGCTCAAGGATCGCCCGCGCCAGTGCCCCGGAGTCAGCCGGGGGAACGAGGATCCCGGTTTCTCCGCCGCCGAGGATCTCCGGAAGGG
>DAINRC010000282.1:0-1620 GCA_036742135.1 Bacillota bacterium | reverse complement strand
TGCAGTTATTGGATGCGGTGGATGAGTATATTCCGACGCCGCAGCGGGACATTGACAAGCCGTTCCTGATGCCGATAGAGGATGTATTTAGCAT
This sequence comes from Bacillota bacterium, assembly GCA_036742135.1. Lineage (GTDB taxonomy): Bacteria > Bacillota > DSM-12270 > Thermacetogeniales > Thermacetogeniaceae > 50-218. Next base: position 1,526 of record DAINRC010000282.1, on the reverse strand, counting down.
AACTGGGCGTGGGACGGTGGTGACGGGTCGAGTGGAGCGTGGGGTAGTGAAGGTAGGGGATGAAGTAGAGATAGTGGGGTTGCGTGATGAGCCGAGGAAGACGGTAGTGACGGGAGTGGAGATGTTTAGGAAGGTTCTTGATCAAGGTCAAGCTGGTGACAACATTGGGGTATTGCTGCGTGGGGTAGAGCGCAAGGAAGTGGAGCGTGGGATGGTATTGGCGAAGCCTGGGACGATCAAGCCGCACACGAAGTTTAAGGCAGAGGTGTATGTATTGACGAAGGAGGAGGGAGGGCGGCACACGCCGTTTTTTGAGGGTTATCGGCCGCAGTTTTACTTCCGGACCACAGATGTGACTGGGGTGATCAGGCTTCCGGAGGGAGTGGAGATGGTGATGCCTGGGGACAATGTGAACATGGAGGTGGAGCTGATCACGCCGATAGCGATAGAGGAAGGGTTGCGGTTTGCGATTCGTGAAGGTGGCCGGACTGTAGGAGCCGGTGTGGTCACAGCCATCCTCGAGTAAAACAGGTTTTTAAGTGTTCGCGAGGTGAGGTGTAAAGGAGGTATTCAGACGTGGCGCGCCAGAAAATCAGGATCAAACTGAAGGCATTTGATCACAAAATTCTTGACCAGTCGGCGCAAAAGATTGTAGAGACAGCGAAAAGGACGGGAGCTACTATTTCTGGTCCTATCCCTTTGCCCACTGAAAGAAGCTTGATTACGGTTTTGCGTTCTCCTCACAAAGACAAGGATTCACGGGAGCAGTTTGAAATGCGGACCCATAAGCGGCTCCTTGATATTCTGGAACCAACCCCGAAGACTATCGATGCTCTCATGCGCCTGGACCTTCCTGCTGGGGTAGATATTGAGATTAAGCTTTGATAAGCAAAGTTTTTGAGGGAAGGTCGAAGTATTGGAGGTGAAAGTGTTGCCCAAGGGTATTCTCGGAAGGAAGCTGGGAATGACCCAGATTTTCGATGAGGATGGAACTGTGATTCCAGTTACAGTAATCAAGGCTGGTCCTTGTGTTGTGGTTCAAAAACGGACCCCGGAGCGTGACGGCTATGCAGCAGTTCAGTTGGGGTTTGAAGAAGTCCGGGAGAAGGTCTTGAACAAGCCGCTTCTCGGCCACTTCGCCAAACATCGAGTAAAGCCGATGCGCTTCCTCCGGGAAATCCGATTGGATCCTGAGGAACTGGATAATTACGAAGTTGGTCAGGAGATCCGGGTTGACATTTTCAGCCCTGGTGAGTATGTAGATGTCCGGGGAACTTCTAAAGGAAAGGGTTTTGCTGGTGGCATCAAAAGACATGGGTTTCAGCGAGGCCCGATGTCTCACGGTTCTAAGTATCACCGCAGACCAGGATCCCTGGCTGCGAAAGGACCTGCCCGTGTTTTCAAGGGGCGGAAACTGCCCGGTAGGATGGGTGGAGCAACGGTTACCGTCCAGAACCTGAAGGTCGTCAAAGTGGTTCCGGAGCACAACTTGATGCTGGTGAAGGGTGCAGTTCCAGGGCCGCGGC
>DAINRC010000281.1:0-1632 GCA_036742135.1 Bacillota bacterium | reverse complement strand
TTGCTGTGCGGTCGGAGGAGCCGTCATCGGCCACCAGCACGAGGGCATCCGGGAACTTCGAAAAGACAGCCGACACCGAGCTCCCTATCCGCCCGGCTTCATTGAAGGCCGGGATCACAACACCGAACACGGAAACCACCCCCAAAAAAAAGCCGGGCACTCTACCCGGTTTTCCACTTTCGCCTACTGCCCCGACAAGGCGTTGCCCATCGCTCGGGCCGCGTTCTTTACGCCGCCTCCTAAGTACTTCCAAACAGTAACAGCGATGATCACGCCAATAATGATTAAAACGACCCAAACAACAGCATCGCCCCGCTCGGATTGCACATAACGCTTAAGCAACGAGAGCACACTAAACACCTCCTTTCAAAATTACTGCTTCTCGCCGTCCGCAGGGTCATGGCACGCACCTTCAGGCTCCTCACCTCTCCCGTCGCCGGGAGTTCGGCTTACGGCCAAAACGACCGCCTCCTCAGTCTCAGAGCCGCGGCAAGCTATCAGGTTAATACAAAACATCAGAACCTGATAGGTTTACCGAAGCTCCTTCTGAACGTTTCAGAAATACAACCGCGGTTTCATCGGAATACGTTTCACGCCATTCCGGGTGGTGCCGCAGGTACAATGCCAGCCACGAATTCTCCGGCACGAGGACAACTTTGACTTCCCAGCGGGCGAAAACCCCGTCTGGGTCGGGGTTCTGTGGAAACGCCGCCCGCTTGTAATCGTCGAAAACTTTTGAGCCTGAAAAAACGTACATATCTGCCCGACCGTCGATAAAAGGCTTAATGCCTTCCCAGATCAGGTAGCCGCCCCACGTGTAGAAATTGAAGACGCGGTTCGTGAGGCCGTGCTCCTTCATGTACGCCACCGCTTGCACCGGGAAAGGGTCTTCCTCTTGGGGTCTGTCCACCCATGCTGGCGGGAAAAACGGTGATGCGAAGACCAGACACGCCGCCGTGAGAGCTATTGTTCCCGCGAGTACAACTTTCTGTCCCGGTTCTCGGAAGAAAGACGAGCAGGCCGGGGTAACGGCGACAGGCCACGTAATTAGGAAGAGCGAGAGGTGGCGCATCGACACAAGGCCTGCCAAAAACATCCCAAAGCTCAGGTACTTGAAAGACCGGTCGGTTCGCTTCCAGAGGAAGACGAGTACTGCCACCATCCCTAGAATGGGCCAGGAGAGCGCGGTGTGGAAATTTGGCGACATCCACTCGGAAACTGTGTTAGTTATCTCTGGATGGGAAGAGGCTACAACCATGTACCTCCACACTTCAAGGCCCCAAGGGTTGAGGCACACGGCACCTGCACTTGCAGCCAAACTTAAGACCTGCCGCCGCGTAGGGGTTCGGTGAAAAGCAAATTTTTCTAGTACCAGCAGGAGCGCCCCCGCCAGGACCCCCAAAGGGGCAGAGGCGTGGATGTTGGCCCACAGAGCAGCCAGAATAGGCAAAGACAAAGCCGCCCACCTGCTCTCCCGGGACGCGTCCAGCGACCAGAGCCAGAGGGCGAAGAAGCCCAGGGTGAGGGAGTGCGGTCGGGCCGAGAGGAACATCGGGAGAGGAATCATAGAAAATACGCAGCAGACTACTGCCCACGCCGGACTCCCCGACCTCCGGGCGGCGAGCAGGAAGG
>DAINRC010000280.1:0-1669 GCA_036742135.1 Bacillota bacterium | reverse complement strand
CAGGACGAGGCTGGCCAAGCTTGAGGCTGAGGTCACGGCAATCGATGGACAGCTGGAAGAGATCCGTCAGCAGCTGGCAGACCTTGAACTGCGCGTCCAGGGGGCTCTCGCCGCCTGCCAGCGGCAGCAGCAGCTTCTTGAGCAGGCTCAAGATGAGGCCAACCGCAGGCTCCGGGTGCGCGCCGACCTGACAGGAGAATTGAGGAGCCTGGTGGGGAGTTTGAAGTCAGAAGCTGCTGAGAGGGCAAAGGTCAAGTGGGTTTTGGGGGTTTCTGCGGGGTTTGCCGCTTTTGCTGTGGGTTTTTTCCTCTCAGGGAAGCAGCTTCTGGGCGGCGTCCTCGCGGCTCTTTTCTTGCTCGGTCTGGCTTGGGGGGGCTCGGTTGCCCTCACCTCGAGGAGGCGCGAAAAGGAGGCCTGGGCGGGCGTTTTGAGGATCCTCAGGGAATGCGGGTTACCTTCTTCCGGGGGGCTGGATTCCCTGGTTTCGGTTTTCGAGAGCTACTGGGAAAAGGAAGAAAAAAGGTTTGAGCAGAGGCTGGCGGGACTGAGGGAGGGGTTGTCCCGGAGGGAAGAGGAGTGCTGTTTGCTTCAGGATGAGAAGGTGAAGTTGGAAAACCGGATGGCTGCTTTGCGGGAAGCCCGCCAGCGGGCTACAAAAGAGATTGAAGAAATCCGGCGGAAGCTCGCAGACCTGGAGCAGGTGCTGCACGAGTTAGTGGTAAGGACCGGGAAGACCACCCGAACCGCCCTCGAAGAAGCCCTTAAAGAAAAGGCTGAGCTGGAAAAAGAGATGGCCGGAGTGAGGGCGCAGTTGGAGCACTACCTTGGTCCTGAAGAGGAGTGGCAGGAGAAGCTGAATGACTTGGCTCCTTTTCTGGAGCGGTTTCCCCGGCCCCGCCAGTTCTCCGAGATCGACAAGCTGCGGGGTCAGTTGGAGGCGAGTGTCGCTGCTCTTGAGGCAGAAGAAAAGCAGCTCCGCCAGCAGCGGGAGAAGCTTAAGGAAGAGCAGCTCAACGCTTCGAAAAGGCTGCTTGCTCTCGGCTGTGAAGATGTTTCCTCCCTTGCCTGGAGGTTGGAGGAGGCGAGAAATAAGCTCAAGGCTGCAGTGAGGAAGGCAGTTGCTGCTCTCTGGGTGCAGGAGGTGCTGGAGGCAGCCAAAAACGACCTGGAAGATGTTCTTCTGAGTCTGCTTTCCCGCGCTGCCGCCATCTTCGGAAAGATAACAGGGCGTTATCAGGCGATATCCTGGGAGAGGGAAGGAGGGGATGTGGTTTTCAAAGTCTGCTGCGGGAATCAGGAGTATCGGGAATCCGTTCTTAGTGACGGCGCCAAAGCCCAGTTGCTTCTGTCACTGCGACTGGCGCTTTTGGAGAGGCTTCTTGATGGGGAAAAGGGGTTTCTGGTCCTTGATGACCCTCTCTTGAACTCCTCCGATTCCCGCAAGAGGAAGGCGGTCGAGGTGCTTCTCGAGTACGTCCGGAACGGGTGGCAGGTGATTTATCTCACCGTAGACAGGGCCATCACCAGGATGTTCCTGGAGTCAGGCGGGGATCTTGTGAAGGTTCTCCGGGTTGACGACCTTCTGGTAAGCTAACTATTGAGGAAAGGAAGTGGGGTCTCGTGCGGGAAAATCTCAAGAGGGCAGGTCTGTTTACAGGGATAACTGTTA
>DAINRC010000279.1:985-1701 GCA_036742135.1 Bacillota bacterium | reverse complement strand
CGCTCATTTTTTTGTCTAACGGACTGAGGGGAGGCCCGGGCACCGGGATGTGATCTCCTTTGGCGGACAAAAAGATAGACACAGGGTCCCTGATCAAGAGGGCGCAGGCGGGAGACAAGAAGGCCTTCGAGCAGCTCGTCCTCTGCTACCAGGAAAGGGTCTACACCTTGAGCTTCCGCCTCGCGGGAAACCACACCGACGCCCAGGACCTCGCCCAGGAGGCGTTCGTCAAGGCCTACCAGAGTCTCGGCAGCTTCCGGGGAGAAGCGGACTTCGGGACATGGCTCCACAAGATCACCGTCAACACCTGGCTCAACATCAAGCGCCAGCAGAAAGAAGAGCCGCTCTCTCTCGACGAGCCTTTGAAAACTGATGACGGGGAGATCTCCAGGGCGGTCGCCTCCGAGGACCCGGACGGAGACCCGGAGGAGAGCTTCGCCAGGAAGGAGCTTCAAGAGCTGGTCTGGAAGGCTCTCAACAGCCTTAGTGAGGAGTTCCGCGTGGCCATCGTCCTCAGGGAAATGGAGGGCTACTCCTACGAGGAGATCGCCTCGATGATGAACTGCTCCCTGGGGACAGTGAAGTCGCGGATCAACAGGGCGCGCCGGGTCTTGAGGGAAAAAGTGGCCGTCCTCTTGCGGGAAAGTGAAGCCGGGAAAACCGCTCCACAGGTAAAAGTGGTAGCGGATAAGAGGATGGCTCCTTTAGCGAATACC
>DAINRC010000279.1:468-975 GCA_036742135.1 Bacillota bacterium | reverse complement strand
TCGGAAAAGTGGAGAAAGGCAGGTGAGCAGGATGTGGAAAATCAAGCGGGACTGCCGCAGGGCGCACTCCCTCTTCTACGACCTGGAGAAGGGGGGGCAGCTTGCGCCTGAAGATGCCTTTTTCTTAAGCAGGCATGAGGAGTCCTGCGCCACCTGCCGCCAGGAGTTCGCCTCCTGGAGAGAGATCAGGACTGCCCTTGAGGGTGTGGGAAAGGCAACTCCCCCGCCTGACTTCTCCGCCAGGGTGATGGCCAGAATCGAGATGCTCGAAGGTGAGCCAGCAGCAGAAGTGGTGGAAAGAGCGGCCGCCTGGAGCTGGAGGCGGGGTCTCGCTGCCGCCGCTGTCTTCGTCGGCCTCCTGGCAGGCACCTGGGGAATCGCTGAAAACTACTTCCCCAATAAGCCTGACACCGCGGTCGTCGAAGAGGACTCAGGGCAAACAGTTAAGCCGGACTCGGAAGGGCCTGCAGGTGATGCCAGCACCCCAGGTGGAGCAGAAGAGAAGAA
>DAINRC010000279.1:0-240 GCA_036742135.1 Bacillota bacterium | reverse complement strand
TGAAGCAGCCTGCAGTGGCAGAACCAGGCGAAAAGCCGAAGCTCGCCTCCACCGCACCTGCCTCCAACACAAGGGGAACCTTAACCTTCCTGGATAAGCAACGGGTGCTCACGACAACGATGCTCAAAGTATCTGTCACCGATGTAGGCCAAGCCCGCGGTGAGGCTGTGAGACTGGCGGGAGCCTACGGGGCCAAGGTCACCTCAGAGGCTACCGCTCAGAGCAGCGGCCGCTCCAACC
>DAINRC010000278.1:0-1714 GCA_036742135.1 Bacillota bacterium | reverse complement strand
GGTTATGAAGGAGATCAGGCAGCGTTTGGGAAAAGTGGAACTTCCCCCGGGCTACGAGCTCCTCTACGAAGGGGAGCACGAAGAGATGATGGAATCTTTTGCTGACCTTACTTTTGCCCTTGAACTCGGGGTTCTCCTGGTTTACATGGTGATGGCTTCCCAGTTCGAATCCCTGTTCCACCCCTTCGTGATCATGTTCACGATGCCTCTGGCTTTCATCGGGGTGGTCCTAGCCTTCCTCCTCACCGGCCAAACTTTCAACATTGTTGCCTTTATCGGAGTGATCATGCTTGCCGGGATCGTCGTCAACAACGGGATCGTCCTCATCGATTACATCAACGTTCTAAGGAGGAGAGGGCTCCCCAGAGAGCAAGCTGCCCTGCTGGCCGGATCTGTCCGTTTGCGGCCGGTTCTGATGACTGCCTTGACGACAATTCTGGGGATGCTGCCTTTGGCTCTTGGGATCGGAGAAGGGGCGGAAATGAGGATGCCGCTGGCAGTTGCCGTCATCGGTGGCCTTACTGTGGCCACATTTCTGACCCTCATCGTTGTTCCTGTTGTTTACACGCTCCTCGAGGACCTTGCCGAAAAAGTGAAAAAAGTGTGAGTGGCCTGTTCTGGCCGCGCTGACCGAAAGGATGATGGGATGGTGAAGAAAAAAGACAAAAGGGAGCGGATCCTGCAGGCTGCTGTCGACGTCTTTTTCGAGAAGGGGTTTTATGAAGCGACTGTGGAGGAGATCGCCACCCGCGCCGGTGTTGGCAAAGGGACTGTTTACGAGTATTTTGCCAACAAGGAACAACTGTTCAAGGAGATGTTTCAAGAAGGGGTGGACACCTATCTTCAGGCTATTAGAACTCATTTGCTGGGGGCGACCGGATCAGCGCAGGAGATCCTGACGAGGTTTGCTCATACCCACATTGGGTTTGTGGAAAAACACTTAAGCCTGGCAGCCTTGATCTTCGAAGGCCAGCAGGGACCCCTTTACTGGCTGCGGGACTGGTGGCGTGAAGTTAAAGAAAGAAAAGTGGCCCTGATCAGGAGGGTTGTCGAGAAAGGCGTCACTCAGGGCGAGTTCCGCTCTGTTGATCCCCGGATTGCTGCCGAGGCCTTCTTAGGTCTCCTTGCTGTATCCCAGTTGCCCTTGGTCCTTCAGGAGAAAAGGGGAGCGGAAAGCTCTCCTTCCAGGGAGGCCCTGGAGCAGCTTTTGGACATCTTCTTCAACGGTGTGCTGAGTAAATAGTGCCCAGCAGTATTTTGTCGAAACATCCAAGAAAATTTTACCATCTCCATAGGCAGGAATCAGAGCGACTGTGTAGAAAGAGTCTTTAGTGTTAAACATGGTTCTCAGCGAGGGGGCAGAGTGTGCTGCGAATTGCTGTTTCTGGTTATTACGGTTTCAACAATCCTGGGGATGAGGCAATACTTCTGGCACTCGTCTCTACCCTGAAGACACTTGCTCCCGGTGTGGAGATTACCGTCTTTTCTCACCGCCCCCGAGAGACGCGCCAGACCTATGGGGTCAATGCCGTCAGCCGTTGGAACCCTTTTTCTATTTTCTGGGCGATCTGGCGCTCCGACCTCCTCCTCAGCGGGGGTGGGGGGCTTCTTCAGGACGTTACCGGGGTGCGCAGCATTTTTTATTATCTGGGTATCGTGCTGCTGGCAAAGCTCCTGGGCAGGCCGGTGATCTACTACGCCCAGGGAGTGGGAC
>DAINRC010000277.1:0-1724 GCA_036742135.1 Bacillota bacterium | reverse complement strand
AATTAATTAAATTTTTTTTTGAAAGCCAATCAACACGGCCGACATAAATCAATCTCCGTGAGACAACTCGTGAGACAAAATTATCGCCTCAGCCACTGCCCGCATCGAGATACGCTTGTTCATGCTCTGTTTCTGGATGCGTCTGTAGGCTTCTGCCTCAGTAAGACCCATTGTCTCCATCAAAATACCTTTGGCTCTTTCGATCAGTTTCCTGGTTTCCAGCTTGTCTCTCAGCTGAGAAATGGCTTCCTCCAGCCTCAATAGCTCCTGAAAATTGGAGAGCGCAAGTGCAACAGCAGGGAGCAATTGAACTTCCTCAATAGGCTTGACCAGGAAGCTAAAGGCCCCTACCTCACAGGCCTTTTCTACAAGCTCTGCTTCATAAGAAGGTGATGTCAGGATTATCGCGGCAATTCTCTCGTTATCAACAACCCGAGCTACGTCATAGCCATTTCTCCCTGGCAGGAAAACATCTATGATCACAAGGTCAGGTCTGACCTCCCGAATTATTTGCTCAGCATCGAGACCATCTTGGGCTTCACCTGCGATATCATAGCCTGCACGATTCAACATCACCTGAATAGTTTTCCTGGAGTTGTGATCACTGTCCGCCACCACAATCCGGCGGTGCTTCATTTTCGGCATCCTCCCAAAACTGAAAACATTCCCTGTTTCTAGAATGTCCTTCTGGCCTGCTAAATACCTGGTTGAACGGGCGAAAACACTCTTAACCTTCGAACCTTCGGAAGTTTAAGCACACAAAGAAGCAGAAACGGCTTAAAGACAGTGCCTTCTATCCTTCCCGCGGAATATTCGGGATTCCCGCTTCTCAAACCCCATCTATTACAAAGATAAATGCCCTCTACAAAGGTTTCGTAGAGGGCATCATTGCCACCAGTAACCGGATACGCCGTTGTATCCGCAAAAAATTATTTGGCGGGAAATCAGACCTTCAACCTTCTCATCAGCTTACAACACCATTATATTTAAGTAACAGCCGATGTCAATGAGTTCTGTGTAAAAATACAGTATACTACTGCTCCTCAGCGGGTTTGGAGGCCAAATCTGGCAAGTTTCTCCTTGAAGACAGCAACCTGTTCAGGAGTAGCAGGGGGGATGTTAGTGAAGGGATCTTGGAGCCCCAGTTGCTCCCATTTAGCCACACCCATCTTGTGGTAGGGGAGAACGTCCACAGGCACAGGTTCAGAAAGGGATTGCACCAGATGGGCAAGATCTGCAGCATCACCGTCAGAATCGTTGAGGGTGGGAATGAGCACATAACGGACAACAAGGTCTACCGGAAACTTGGCAGTCATGAATAAATTCTCCAGAATCTCCTGGTTGCCCGCACCGGTCAGTAGCCGGTGCTTCTCCTGATCGACGACCTTGACCGAAAAGAGGACAAGATCGGTGTGAGGAAGCACCTCAAGAAGATTCCCATGCTTGCAAAAACCGGCGGTATCGAGCACCCGGTGGATTCCCAGCTTTCCTGCTTCCACAAAAAGTTCTCTCACAAAATGAGACTGCAGCAAGGGCTCTCCACCGGAAACAGTAAGCCCTCCACCTGAAAAATCGAAAAAGCTCTTGTAGTCCAGCAACTGCCTGATGATTTCCGTGACGCTCACTGGTTTGCCGCGGCACAGCCAGGTATCCGGGTTGTGGCAGAAACGGCAGCGGAGGCCACAGCCCTGCATGAAAAGAACAAAGCGGATTCCGCCGTTATC
>DAINRC010000276.1:0-1733 GCA_036742135.1 Bacillota bacterium | reverse complement strand
CCTGGCCGCCGCTTTCATCCCCAGGCTTAAAAGCCGGGGCCTTCAGCGGCGGATTTTCTGGTAAAGAAGCTCTTCTTTTTTGGATATAAGCCAAACGTTTTTGCCTCTTCAATTCTTTCTCAATGGCTGTAAATTATCCCTTGTTGCCGGGAGTAATTCCGTTGCTGACCGAACCGTGGGATGCAGAGGAGCTATACCCTTACAGATGGGTAGCGGTAGGTTCCAGGAGCCGGTCAAAGGGGGCACGTGGAGGTGATTTCCCCAATTATGGGAGAAAAGGGAAACCAGAGAACGACATGGTGAACAGCAGTGAACTCGACGAAGGCGGGGTGGTTATGGGGAAAAAGGGAAGAAAAGAAGGAGCTGCTTTTAGTTACACTGCGGTGTAGCCTCCATCTACAACCAGGTTGTGTCCGTTAACGAATGACGCCTCATCACTTGCTAAGAATAGGGCGCAGGCGGCAACCTCATCGGGTTTTCCGTCTCTTCTCAAGGGAATGTTTTCCACAAATTTGCCGACGATGGGGACATCGGTCTCGGTCATTTCGGTCACGATCACGCCCGGGTTGATGGCGTTGACGCGGATCCCCGATGGGCCCAATTCGGCAGCTAGTGCTCTTGTGAAGTTGGCAATAGCGCCCTTTGAAGTGCAGTAAGTTGTGGCAGAGGCTACACCAACAATTCCGGCCACACTTGAGATGTTAATAATGCTTCCCTTTATTCCCCGCTTAAGCATTTCTTCAGCGGCGAACTTCGCCGCAAAATATGAGCCTTTAACATTAATGTTCATCAGCCAGTCGTATTCTTCTTCAGAAACTTCTGTAATTGGTTTCATCATAAAGACACCTGCATTGTTTACCAAAATGTCAATGCGGCCGAAAGCATCTAAGGCTTTCTTGATCAAGTTCCTCAAGTCATCAAGGTTTGATACATCGGTTTTTTGGAAAACCGCTTCACCACCTCGTTCAGTAATCTCCTGGTGTGTTGGCTTTCCTCCTTCACGGGGTTCTTCTCTGATGTCCCCTATAACTATTCGCGCTCCTTCTCTGGCAAAATGCAGGGCAATCTTTCTTCCGATACCCGAGCTTGCACCAGTGATTACGGCGACCTTGCCTTGTAATAAAGGCACTTTAAAGACCCCTTTCCATGTTTAATTATCATGCCTTGGAAATCCTACTGTCATTTAATTATCATGCCTTGGAAATGCTTTTTTATACATCTTCCGAATCTTTTTGGCCCTAAAAGACGCACTTGAGGCTTCAGAGGAATAGGTGTTTCCACAAAACACCCTGCATCCCCATCTTCAGCCCGCTCTTACATTTTCCCAGCCGCGGTCTTTATTGGTCTCCTCCTCGGTCTGGGCTTTGTTTTCTCATTTTGTTTTCGACCGGAAAGGGGTCTCCAGGGCAACTGGTTTGTTTTCCCGGTATTTGTCGAATTAGTTTATCCAGCTCGGCCTGCCGGACGGAAGGGATCGTTCTTATATCTGTGCCTATGGTTGGAGGTTCTTCCCCTTCTTTTAACCCCAGAATCTTCCTCATGGCTCGGTTAATGCGCTCGATTCTGAATTCACTGTCAATCTTGACGATCCCCACCGGGCTTGCTTCGGAGGTGGCGGCAAGCTCATCCTGAGCTTTTTTCCGCAGTTCGATCTCCTCTTTCGAACTGGATTGACTTCCTCCCCAAGGCTAAAGCTTGGGGATTCCTTCAGGCGGCTTCAATCCCCATCCGGC
>DAINRC010000275.1:0-1747 GCA_036742135.1 Bacillota bacterium | reverse complement strand
CCTCACTTCCTCTGCTTCCACCATGTATACCATACCGCCCAGACAATGATGAGCACTCCCAAAGCAAACGTTAAAGGGCCGGAGTACTGCTTCAAAAAATCAACTGCTGTGGGTCCCATGAATTTAATAGTGAGCGCTTCCAGGTAGAACCTGAGCCCCCGCCCGAGCAAAGAGCTGATCAAGAGAATCCGCTTTTTTACCAGAAAAACCCCCGCAGCTATCGTAAAAACCTTGTAGGGAACTGGAGTCAAAGCGGCAAAGGCAATCGCCCAACCGCCAAACCGCTGGAACAGCTCCTCCACCTTGAGCAAGTACTGCTTTGGAGTAAGACGATTAAGGAGCGGTCTCCCTGCCTGTTTTCCCAGAAAATATCCCACCAGACCCCCAGCGGAAGAAGCGAGGGTGCAAATGAGAGCGTAGAAAAGCGCCTTTTCAGGGGCAGCGAGAGCCAGAGGAATCAACAGAGCATCTGGAGGAACGGGAAAAAACGATGCCTCCGCAAAGGCGACGACAACTAGGCCAATGATCCCGTACTGGAGCAACAACCCAATAAGATCACTCATTACCCTCTTAATCCTTCTTTAAAAATCTTTTGCGCCAAACTCGCTGGGATTCCTAAGCGAACACCAATACTCCCAATTCCCACTTTACGCAAAAACGCACCCAAAAATACCACAGCCCCGCTTCAACAGTGATGCCTATGATGTTGGCCGAGGCCATGTTCATGGTGGTGACCATTCCTTAGAGAACAGACGACCCAAGCAGCAACAAAAGAGCTTTCCATCTGCACAACGCCGTTTCTGGTGTGTTTCTCCACAAAATCCCGGATCTTTTCCTCGACCTGGGGGCTCAGCTCAAGATAGGGGAAAACAAAGTCTTCCAGTTCAGCAACAGCCTCATCCATACTCACTTCTCTTTTCAAATGGTAGTGCTCCATCTCCAATTCAGGGTAGAGTCCGGAAGCATAGAGCCAGTGAAAAACATAAAACACATCAGGGCAGATGTCCGGCATCTTACCCAAGCCGAGGTATTCCCAAAGCTGGCGGCGCAGAGGATCCTCCCTGCGCAAATGACCCCCGGCGAGAAAAACCCGACTGCAGGCCCTGAGCATTTTCTTGAGATTCTCTATGTCCTTAAGCGCCGGTGTCATCAAAGCGAGAACAATGTCAAACCGGCCCACCCATCCCTCTTTTTCGGGGTCAATGTCCTCCCATTTTTTGCAAACAGTTTTAATATTGGTGATCCCTTGCTCCTCTGCCCGCTGCTTCAGAATCTTGAGCATCTCTTCTGCTGGGTCAAGGGCGACTACTTCACCCACACGGCGGGCCAGTGGCAAGGTGTAGTTGCCGGTCCCTGCTCCGATGTCCAGCATCCGGGTTCCAGGCCGAAAAGCGTTTTTGTGCCCCAGGATGTGCATAACCCTGGCTACCTTTTCGGAAAGGTCCTGGCCAGCAGTCTGGACAGCAAAGCGCTGGGCACGACGGTTCCACCACTCTTCCTCAGTCTGTTTTCGTCCTTGTCTCCCGTAAAGAGAATTTTTACGGGCAACCTCCCAAGCTGTCGCCCAGAACTGAGGATCCCGCCAGGAAGCTGCCAGCACCTCGAAAGTTTCCTGCATTCCCATTTTGGTGAGCCCCCTCTTGAATTCTCATCCTATTTTACCACATTTCTGGGTGAGTTTTGAGCTTCACCAAGTGTCCGCCGGTGACGTCCTCCCCTCAATAAATTGAGGGGCATCCTCAAGCGG
>DAINRC010000274.1:0-1753 GCA_036742135.1 Bacillota bacterium | reverse complement strand
ATGATGTGTTCGAAGCCCTCGACCTCCAGGACGAGCTTCAGACGAAGTACACCGGGGGTACGGTCCTGCACATTTTCGTCGGGGAACGGATCTCTGATCCAGAGAGTGTCAAAAACCTGATCAGAAAGATCTGCGAAAACTACCGCCTGCCTTATTTCACCATCACCCCGACCTTTAGTGTTTGCCCCTCCCACGGCTACATCGCCGGGGAGTGCGAGACCTGTCCCACCTGTGGAGAGAAGTGTGAGGTTTACTCCCGGGTGGTCGGCTACCTGCGTCCCGTGACTCAGTGGAATGAAGGCAAAAGAGAGGAGTTCAAGCTGAGAAAGACCTTTAGGATATAGTATTGTGGAATAACCATGAGGACTTGAGGTGTTTTGATGAAAATCGGAGGCTTTCAGAAGTTTTCCATGATTGACTACCCGGGGAAGATCTCGGCGATCATTTTCACCCAGGGGTGTAATTTCCGGTGTCCCTACTGCCACAATCCGGAGCTGGTCGATCCGGTGCTTTTTGGCCCTTTAATCGAGCAGGAGGAGATTTTCTCTTTTCTGGAAAGGCGCCAGGGAAAGCTCGAAGCCGTGGTGATCACCGGAGGTGAGCCCACGATTCAAGAGGACCTCCTCGAGGTGATCACCAGGATCAGGGAAATGGGGTACCTAGTCAAACTGGACACCAATGGAAGCAAGCCCTTGGTTTTGGGCAAACTAATGGCGAAAAATGTACTTGACTATATCGCCATGGATGTGAAAGCACCGCTCAGCAAATATCAGGAGGTCGTAAGGACAAAGATCGACCCGCAGCAGATCCTTGAGAGCATCAGGATAGTGATGAGTTCAGGAATTCCTTACGAGTTTCGGACTACTGTAGTGCGGCAGCTGTTGTCTCCTGAAGATGTTCTGGAAATCGGGAGAAAAATGATCACAGGTGCCGAGCGCTATGTCCTGCAAAAGTTCGTGCCCTCTAAAACCCTTGATCAAAGTTTCTTACGGGCGACCACTTTTTCTGACGCCGAGTTTGAGGTTTTAAGAAGGAATCTGGAAGACAGCTTTGTCGGTCACTGTGAGATCCGTTAGGGAAAAATCGAGGAAGGATGGTGATCTCCTGTGCTCGTTTTCGCCGGTCTTGCTCCTCACCCCCCGCTCATCGTCCTCAGAGTAGGTGGGGATGAACTGAGGAAGGTGGAGAAGACGATCAGGGCGATGAAGCAGTGGGCGCAGCGGGTTGCCGCTGCCAAGCCGGATACTTTGGTTTTCTTTAGTCCCCACGGTGTTTTTCTGCGTGATGCTGAGGGCTATTTGAAACAGCGGAAGCTGTTCGGAAGCTTTGCTGCTTTTGGATCCCCGGAAATCGCCTTCGAGACTGAAAACGACTGTGAGCTTGCTGAAGCCATTGTCCGGGAAGCAGCGAAAGAGAGGATTAGTGTGGTCGGAGTTGACGACAATACTCTTGACCACGGGATCATGGTTCCCCTTCATTACCTCCGGGAAGCAGGTGTACAGGCCAAGTTGGTGGCCTTCGGGATCAGCCTCTTGCCTTTTGAGGAACTGTTCCGGTTTGGGAGGGTTGTTGCCCGCGTCTGCGAAGCGACACCGCGGCGGATTGCTCTGGTGGCCAGCGGAGACCTTTCCCACCGCCTGATCCCGGGGGCCCCTGCTGGTTACGACCCTCAGGGCAAAGTATTTGACGAGATCATTCAGGAAGCGCTTTCCCAGATGGATGTTGAGAGGATTCTCAACCTTCCTGAGGATCT
>DAINRC010000273.1:0-1775 GCA_036742135.1 Bacillota bacterium | reverse complement strand
TGCTTTCCTTCCCTGGCGAAGAGGCCAAGAGAAAAGAGGCGCGAAGAATCGTTGAGAGTCTCTGCCGCAATTTTCCCCTGTACTCCAAGAAGGGCTAGGAAGTGTTTCCCGATGGGGCGGCCTGACTGGGACCAGTATTTCATGCAAATAGCGAAGGTCGTAGCCACGCGGTCGACCTGTTTGCGCCGCCAGGTCGGGGCTGTTATTGTTAAAGATCATCGGATTCTCTGTACCGGCTACAATGGTGCCCCTTCGGGCTTGCCACACTGCCTTGATCTTGGTTGCCTGCGCGACCAAATGAAGGTTCCTTCAGGAGAACGCCATGAGTTGTGTAGGGGCCTCCATGCTGAGCAGAATGCTCTTATTCAGGCCGCCCTCCACGGAATCAGTATCCGGGGGGCAAGTTTGTATGTGACGCATCAACCATGTTATCTCTGTGCAAAGATGATTTGTAATGCTGAGATCAAAGAGGTCTTTTTCTTGGGAGACTACCCGGATAAAATGGCCCTGGAGATTTTCCGAGAAGCCGGGGTGCGGGTTACCAGATTGAGGGAGGAGCGTCATGCGATTGAAAACGAAGACCATTGCTCTGCCTCGTCTGAATAAACTCACCCCGACTCTGGAGTCAACTGCCTTGAAGTTGATGGAAGAGGCCGGGGAACTGGCGCAGGCAATTGGAAAGTTTCGCGGCCTCAGTGGGGAGCAGCAGGTCCTTGCTGAGGAGCAGGTGATTAATCTGATCTTGCGGGAACTGCTCGATGTTGCCCAGACAGCAGTTTCTCTTCTTTTTGTCCTTGAGGAAAAGTATGGAGCTGATATCGGAACAGCCCTTGAGCGGCACATCCAAAAGCTTATTGAAAAGGGCTACCTGAGCCTTGAAGAGGAAGACGGGACTGATGATGCTAACCAAAAATAAGATCAAGGTACTGAGCATCTTTGGAACAAGGCCTGAAGCCATCAAGATGGCACCTGTAGTCAAGGAACTGGAGGCCCATCCGGAGTGTTTGGAGAGCAGGGTTGTAGTTACTGCTCAGCACCGGGAGATGCTCGACCAGGTTCTGGAAATATTCGCCATTCGTCCTCACTATGACCTGGGGATCATGCGCCCTGGCCAAAATCTTTTTGACGTTACTGTAGCTGCCCTTAAGGGCCTGCAGGATGTCTTCGAAAAAGAGAGGCCCGATTTTGTCCTTGTTCAAGGTGATACCACAACAACGTTTGCCGGTGCCCTTGCTGCTTTTTACTGCAAGGTGCCTGTTGGCCATGTAGAGGCTGGTTTGCGCACTCACAACAAATACGCTCCCTTTCCTGAAGAAATCAACAGGGTGTTGACCTCCCATCTTGCTGATCTTCATTTTGCTCCAACTGAAAAGGCGCGTCAGTATCTGCTTCAGGAAGGGATCCCTGAGGACCGGATTTTCGTTACTGGTAACCCTGTGGTTGATGCCCTTCATCTCATCCTCCAGAGAGATTATCCTCTTGATCCTCAATTAGAGCGGCCGTTTCGGGAAAACCAACGAGTTATCCTGGTGACTACCCACCGCAGGGAGAACCTAGGGGAACCTCTGCGGGGGGTCTATACTGCTTTGAGAGAACTCGTTCACAGGTATCCCTGCCTTGGGATCGTCTTCCCCGTTCACAAGAATCCGTTTGTGCGCCAGGAAGTTGCCAGATTCCTCGCCGGACTGGAGCGGGTCTACCTTACGGAACCCCTGGAGTATTTTCTTTTTGTTGAAGTGATGAAAAGGGTAGATTTTATCCTTACTGATTCGGGA
>DAINRC010000272.1:0-1779 GCA_036742135.1 Bacillota bacterium | reverse complement strand
TATGATGAAGCACGGGAACAAGGGCTATCTGAGGTGTTATCTCTGCTCGCCGAAAAGTTCACCCTCGCAAGAAAGCCGCTAAATTTCGTCGCCGAGAACTACATCGAAAGACACCGCATGCAGTGGTTTGCGTAAAAAGATTTGAGCCCCTGAAGATCAATCAGGGGCTAAACTTTTTCCTAAACAGCAACAACTTCCTTCACTTCAGGAATTTCCTGCTTGAGCACCCGCTCAATCCCCTGCTTGAGGGTAATTACAGCCATTCCTCAGCCATAACAAGCACCCCGTAAGCGCACTTTTACCAAACCATTTTCTTCCACATCCACAAGTTCGACATCCCCTCCGTGCTGCTGCAGGTAGGGACGGATGCGCTGGAGAACAGCTTCCACTTTTTCCCGCACTCTCTTTTTCACTCCTTTTTGTTTTATTATTTTATCTTAAAACTTCGCTTTATACCAAGCGATCCGAAAACTCGTCGGCAGTAATCTCTTTGACTACTTCTATCAAGAACCTACGGAAACCAGAAGCCAGATCCGGATGCGCCAAAGCAAACCTTACGGTCGCCTCCAGAAACCCCAGCTTGTCCCCTACATCATACCTCACGCCCTCAAAAAGACAGGCAAGGATCGGCTGGATCTTGACAAGTTCTCGCAAAGCATCTGTCAACTGGATCTCCCCACCAGCACCAGGCTGAGTCTTCTCCAAGATAGCAAATATTTCAGGTGTGAGAACGTAGCGTCCGATGATCGCATAACATGAAGGAGCATCTTCCGGCAACGGCTTTTCCACGAGATCTTCAACTTCGAGCAGCCGTGATGATCCCCTAACGAAACCTGATGGCTTGATTATACCATATCTTTTTACTTCTGCAAGCTCCACTTCCTGCACCGCTACCACTGAACATTGATGCTCATCAAAAACATCCAGCAACTGGCGCAAACAGGGAACCTCACTCTGAACAAGGTCATCACCCAAGAGAACAGCAAAAGGCTCGTCACCCACAAACTTGCGGGCACAGTAAACGGCGTGCCCGAGCCCGCGCGGTTCCTTCTGGCGCACATAGTGAATATCAACTAGATTTGAGATCTCTTCGACCACACTCAGGAGCTTGTGATTGCCTTTCTCTCGAAGGATCGTCTCCAGTTCCAAAGAACGGTCGAAGTGGTCTTCAATCGCCCGCTTTCCCCTCCCAGTAACAATGATAATATCCTCGATTCCTGAACTAATTGCTTCCTCAACTATATATTGAATCGCCGGTTTATCGACGATGGGAAGCATTTCTTTCGGTTGGGCCTTGGTAGCAGGAAGGAAGCGTGTCCCCCATCCCCCAGCAGGGATGACTGCCTTTCTCACTTTCTTCTTTTCCAAAACTTAACACACCTCCCTTTTTCCTGTTTTCAGAAACCAAAGCAACTTCATCCAGTTTAAGAGGTATATCGGAAGGATAAAGTTTTTCCGCACGTGTTCTTTCCCTGCGGCTCCTAATTTTCTGGCGAACTCCGGGTCTTTAAGCAGTTGTCTGATTGCTGCCGCTGCCTCAGCAACAGAGTTCACCAGAAGACCTGACTGCCCGTGGATGATCTGGTAGCGGATTCCTCCAACAGCACTTCCGACAACAGGCCGGGATTTCCAAAGGGCCTCGGTAACAGTGAGCCCGAACCCTTCCCGGAGCGATTTCTGAACAACCACAGCAGCACTTCTCTGGAGGGCATTAATCTCCAGTGCTCCGTTCGCACGGTCGAAGGCTATCACCCTGATGTCAGGGTCACCATCAGCAAC
>DAINRC010000271.1:0-1789 GCA_036742135.1 Bacillota bacterium | reverse complement strand
TATCGCTGCTTTACCCAGGGGTTCAGAGGGTGTTTTTGGCTGATGGCAATGCCTTAGCAATGGATACTGGAGCTCTTGAGACTATCCTTGATGAACTGAATCTGCGCTTCCCGCGGTTAGAGCGTGTTGGGATTTATGCTCGCCCTGACGATATTTTGTCCAAGACCGATGATGAACTCCGGCGGTTGGCAAAAAAAGGGCTTAGGATTGTGTACCTTGGAGTGGAGAGTGGATCTGATGAGATTCTGAGATATGTTCGTAAAGGAGCAACTGCTGAAGATATGGTGCGGGCGGGACGTAAGGCAATTGAGGCAGGATTAATCTTGTCCGTGACAATAATTCTAGGACTGGGGGGAAAGGAACACACTTACGAGCATGCTCTTCAGACGGCCGAGGTCATCAACAAGATTGATCCTCACTATCTGGCCTGTTTGACGCTTTATATACATCCAAGAGCACCTTTGGCTCAAAAAGTGCAGAGGGGAGAGTTTATTCCTCTGACACCATACGAGTCTCTCGATGAGATGCGGAGACTTGTGAGCTCTCTTGAAGTGAGTTCCTGTGTTTTTAGAAGCAATCATGCTTCTAATTACCTGCCCATTAAGGGGACGTTGCCACATGACAAAGAAGCCATTCTGAATACTATTGATTTGGTTTTGGGGCGCAGGAACCCAAGGGACCTTCGACCTGAGTGGTGGCGGGGCCTTTAAAAAAGATCTGCCCCACAAGGTGAGAGGAAAACTCTAATTGATTATGGTCCCCTCCGGGAGGTCCTCCAGCAACGGGTTAAAAGGGGCCGCTCGCACCGGTGTAACCCGTCGGGTGCGTGCGCTTGTCGAAAAGCCAAGCCCTACACCTTAAGGTGTAGGGAGGAAGTCACCGAAAGAGTTAGGGAATAGAGAACCAGGCAGGAGGGTGGAGCAGATGTTTCGGATCATGGTTGTTGATGATGAAGAGGCCCTCGTGCGCCTTTTGACTCACAATCTAAGGAAGGAAGGCTATGAGGTGATCGCTGCCGGTGATGGCCTTCAGGCTCTCGAATTAATCGAGAAGGAAAGACCTGATCTGATCATTCTTGACCTGATGTTGCCTGGGATTGACGGGCTCGAACTGTGCCGTGAGGTGCGCCGGCAGAATATTGATATACCGATCATCATGCTTACTGCCAAGGATGAGGAGATCGATAAGGTGGTCGGCCTCGAACTGGGGGCAGATGACTACGTAACCAAGCCTTTCAGTGTTCGGGAATTGATGGCGAGGGTTAAGGCGATATTGAGACGAACTCGTCAGAGCAATTCCGAAAGTCAAGGAACAATTATTCAGGCAGGTCCCTTTACGATCAACTTTGACACTTATGAGGCTTTTTTTAAAGATCAGCGGCTTGACTTGACTGTGAGAGAATTTGAACTACTGGCTTTACTGATCCGAGCGCGTGGCAGAGTTTTGAAAAGGGATTATCTGCTGGATACGCTCTGGGGGTATGATGTGGAAGCTGGGACTAAGGTTCTTGATGTTTACATTTCCAGACTGAGGGAGAAGATTGAGCCAGACTCTAAGCATCCTCAGTACATTAAAACCGTGAGGGGAGTGGGCTATAAGCTTGACGTGGCTAATGCAGAAAAGTTTCCAGTTTAGGCTAATAGCTTCTTTTTTTGGGATGATTTTCTTGGCTCTTTTTTTAATGGGGGTTTGTTCTTTTCCTGCACTAAAGAGAGTTTATATATCTTATCTTGAGGAAAATCTTCGCCGGGAAGCTCTTCTGGTAGGGGAAATGGTAGAGGAAAAGCTT
>DAINRC010000270.1:0-1829 GCA_036742135.1 Bacillota bacterium | reverse complement strand
GTTCAACTGAGGGTGCGCGGCCGGATTGCTGAACTGGAGCGGTTTCTCAAGAGAGTCGAGGGGAAACGACAGAAGAAAGAGGGTTAGAGCAGTTCAGTGTTTGCTGGTGGTCGTGGTTGGAGCGTTTTCAGGAGATCTTTAGCATTTCTCCTTCTCCTTCTTGCTGCCAGTGGTGCCGTTCTCAGCGGCTCTTTACACGGAGCAGAAGCTTCTGGGAAGAACGGTTTATCTAGAACTCGATCTCCAGCAAAGAGACCGCTACGGAAGGCTTCTTGCTTACATCTGGCTGTCGCCGCCTGAGTCACTTTCTGAAGGAGAAGTTAGGGAGAAGATGTTCAATGCCCACCTGCTTCTAGAGGGATATGCCCAGGTGATGACTGTTCCTCCAAATGTCAAGTACTCCGAACTTTTCCTTGAGCTTCAGAAAGAGGCCCAGGAATCAGGGAGGGGTTTGTGGGGGTTGTCAGGTGAGCAGGATTAACTGGAACAGTTGGCACGATTTTTGCGTAAATAAAAAAAATGAGCCAACCGGAAACTGGCTAGATGAGCGGCTCTTGAATAGGGTAGACTTCTTTCCCCCTTTGTGATATAATTTACTTGCGTGTTCCTAAACTGGAGGCCCCCGAAGCCGCCGGGTATCCTCCCGCTGGCACCACAAGCCAGTTTTCCGGCGGCTCTTTTTTTATTTTTTATATTCTTCCTCGCTTAAAGAATTCCTGCTGTACCCAAAAATTTTTTACAAAAAATTGTTCGCTCTGCCGCAGATGTGGCACCTTCGTGACGTAAATTTGGTTTAAGGTTTGAGCGGAAGCTCAGAAGGAACTCCTTCTTCCTCTGGCGAACTTTACCACATAATATAAGTTTTACCTCGTCTTGGAGTGCAAAGGGGGAGAAAAATGAGCGATGTGGAGGTTCGCCGGATTGTCGGTTCCCGTCTTGACCCTGAAGGGAGACTTTTGAGCATCCTTGAGGCGATTCAGCAGAAGTGGCGCTACCTTCCTGAGGAGGCCCTGCGGGTTGTAGCGCAGGAGCTCCAGATTCCCCTCAGCAGGGTTTACGGTGTGGCCACCTTTTATGGTGCTTTTAGTCTTGAGCCTAAGGGGAAGCACCTGATTTCCGTCTGTCACGGCACAGCCTGTCATGTCAGAGGAGCTGGTCAGCTCACCGAGCGCTTAGAAAAGGCCCTGGGGGTCAAGGAAGGTGAGACCACGGAAGACGGCTTATTCACCCTCGAGTCAGTCCGCTGCCTCGGCTGCTGCAGCCTCTCCCCGGTGATCAGCATTGACGGCACCACCTATGGCAGGGTCAAGCCAGAGCAGGTCCTGGAGATTGTGGCCCAGTGGAAAGGGGGCAAAGGGGATGGCTGACCGGACGAAGCTTGAGCAGCTCATCCAGCAGGGACTCCAGACTCTGTATCCTGGGAAGCCCAAGGTCAGCGTCGGGATGGCCACCTGTGGACGTGCCTCTGGGGCAGCGGAGGTCTACGAAGCCCTTACCCGTGAGGTCTGTGCCAAAGAGTTGGATGTGTTAGTTGCCAGAACCGGCTGTTTAGGCTTCTGTCAGCAAGAGCCGCTGGTTTCCGTGCAGTTGCCGGGAGGCCCTCGTTACACCTATGCGCGGGCCGATCAAGAGCTGGTTTTCCAGCTTCTCGAGGGGATTGCAGGAGGGCACCTTCCCAATCGCCGCCTCCTCGGCAAGACCTACGCAGACGAGAACCCCCTTACTGGAGAGGTTTTAGAACTTTCCCAGCAGCATCGGACTCCACCTCTGCTTCAGGAACATCCCTTTTATGCCACTCAGGTGAAGATTGCCACCAGAAACTGCGGACT
>DAINRC010000269.1:0-1844 GCA_036742135.1 Bacillota bacterium | reverse complement strand
GGGTCGGTGACTTTTTCCCAAATGTGCTTCGGGATAATGGTGAAACTCGCCAGATTGTTCAAGAAACGAGGTTCCGCCTGGTGAAGCTCTATCCTCACTGTTTGGGGATCCACGGCTTCAACTTTTTTCACAGCAGAAAGGTTGGCGGCAGATACGGGTGGGTACTTCTTTTGGTATTCGTAGCTGAAAACCACGTCTTCTGCTGTAAGGGGCTTGCCATCGTGCCACTTCACCCCGTTCCTGAGCTTGAAGGTGTAGACCAGGCCATCCCCGCTTACCTGCCAGCTGCTGGCCAGGCAGGGTAAAATCTTTTCACCCTCTGTGGTTACAAGGGTATCGAAAATTAGGCGCATCTTGCGGCTCCCGGGTCCCCTGGGATAATGGGCAAAAGGAGTGGGATAACCCCAGTCTTCTCCCCCGGCCAATCTGATGACATCCGCCTGTTCAGCCCCAACTACAGTTGCCACTCTTACCAAGTGGGATTGGTCATCCCAGTCTACCTTTGCTCCAAAGGCCTCACTGATAAGACGCAGCGGCACCATGGTGCGTCCATTGACGATCTTCGCAGGAACTTCCAGAATAACTTCGGTTACCCCTTTTTCGGTGATGGAAGCAATTTTGCTACCAATAGTTAACCTGACGACGGTATCGCCTTTTTTCACGGTCACTGTTCTGGTTTTCCCGTCCCACGCAACCGAGGCTCCTAAAGCTTCACACAACGCCCTGACAGGAACAAGAACTCTCCCTTTTTCAATAAAGGGGGAAACATCAAAGGCCAGTAATTTGTTGTCCACCTCAACTTTTACGTCCTGTTTGTTGGCTGCAGCAGGTGGTGCTCCAGGACCACCGAGCAGTCCTCCCACAAGCAATGCGGTGAGCACCACCAGAACCACCAGCCTGCTCTTGAGTAAATTCATTGTTGACACCCCCTTGCGCTTTATCTTAGGCTGATCTGCCAATTATCAAGCCTGCCGCTTGTTCCGACTCCCACCTCCTAACCTACCATCCACGGAACTCAGCACCCCGTACTTTTTGACCGAGCAGAAGCAGCTTGCGATCAGCCGACGGTTTTCTTAACGAGCGCGCAGGCTGAACCAGGTCTGGTAGTTAACAGGGCCGAACCCGCTGCGGATCACCCAGCCGCTAAACTTGTCCGTCCGGTAAGGATACAGGGCCTTCCCCCAGATCAGGGCAAGCCCCGGCAGCTCGCGGGCGTGGTAGTGCTGGGCTTCTCTTAAGGCAGCAGTCCACTGGGAGTCGTTGCGCGCCTGCCTGACTTTCTGGTAGATCTGCACGTATTCCGGGTCAGTACAGGTGCCAAAAGCCCCCTGGGCATCCACAAAGTACATCATTCCCCCGTCGTAGATGACTGCACCTGGTGTGGCATAGCCCAGGTAGATCCAGTAGTCGCGGTCGTTCCAGACCCGCTGCTGCCACTTCTCTTCATTACCGAGGACCTCAGGGTCGATATAGGCATCGATTCCCACCTTTTTCAGGTGGCTGCAGATCACCTCCGCAGCCCGCACCATCATCGTCTCCTTCCCCTTCTTTGTGGCGGGCGTAACCGGAATGCGCAGCTTCGAGCCGTCCGGAAGCTCCCTGATCCCGTCCCCATCCTTATCTTTCAGGCCGATCTGGTCGAGGAGGGCATTGGCCTTTGCCAGGTCCTGTTTTAGCCTGGGAAGTGCCGGGTCGTACGCCGGGAGGCTGGGTGGCACGATCCCGCGCCCCGGAACCTCACCATAGTCTCCCGCTACTGCCTTGACCAGCATCTCGTAATCAATGGCGCAGGATACTGCTTCCCTGAAGGCTTTCTCTGTAACAGGGTACTCTCGCCCAAAGGC
>DAINRC010000268.1:0-1847 GCA_036742135.1 Bacillota bacterium | reverse complement strand
CACTCACAGGAAGACCAGTGAATTGTAGTGTGGGGATGACTGGTGAAATTACTCTGCGGGGTCGGGTTTTGCCTGTGGGTGGTATTAAAGAAAAGGTCCTGGCGGCCCACAGGGCTGGGATTAAAACTGTGATCTTGCCCCTGGAGAACAAAAAAGACCTGGAAGAGATTCCTGCAAATGTGAAAAGAAAGCTTAAGTTTGTCTTTGTAGAAAACATGGATCAAGTTCTTCAAGAAGCTCTGCTTCCTCTCCCCGCTCAACAGAGGGATGCCCTCGTGGCAGGCCAAACTGCGTAGAACTGGGAGCCCTTGTTGTCGTCAGGAAGTTGTCTTCTTTAGCTCCTATGAAAAAACCTCCCGGACCAAGGGAGGTTTTGAAGTAGTTTTTCTACTCTCGTTGGCTTTTTATCAATATGGAAACCAACTTCATAGGATGGGCTTTGTAGAGTTGGGTTTTCCCTGGGCTTTTGAGGCTGGTGTAGAAGCTCTCCTCAGTTGTTGTTATTATTGCTTCTTTATTCTGACTTGATCACCAATTTTTATCCAGCCATCTTTGATAACCCTGCAGTAAACCCCTTCGGTGACTAAGACACTGAGTCCGTGAAATGAGAAATCATGAGGGGCATCGTCATCTTTGCCGATCTGCATCACCTCAAGCTCTGCTTCACCTATCTTTAGGGTGTCACCGACCTTAACCTTTTTAAGGTCAATACCTTCAACAGTGATATTTTCGGCGAGGTCGCCTGGTCTTATCACCAGGCTATTTTCTTTCGAGAGCTCTTCAATACGCTCGGCCATGAGGAGACTCACCTGACGTTCTGTGCCTGCATGGGCATCTCCCACAAGACCGTAATTAGCTTTCAGATAGCCCTTACCGATGTTTGTTTTGCTCGTCCCTCGTTTCTCAGCGATGCATACACCGACAACTCTGCCTGATTGAGGTGTTTCTTGGTTTGGCATCATTTGTAGACCTCCTCAAATCGTTTTTTGATTACCAGATGGCAATTCCAAAGTAGCCAGTGATGAACTTCAGAGAAACGTAAGGGAAGTAGATCCCGAAAATCAGTTTTAGGGTATTGGGTTTAAAGAGCTTGATGATTGCTGCACTTATCTGGGCTCCGATGATCGTTCCTGTTGCCAGCAGAAGTCCTGCACTGATGGCAACAAACTCTTGGGCGAGTTTGATGCTTCCTCCGACTATTGCCAGTGGAATCATTGTAGCCGGTCAAGGTTGCGTCGCACCAGGTGGCCGTAGCCGCCGGAAACGGCTGTAAAAATGACGGCAAAAAGGGTGGTTCTGCCCTTTTTTCAGCTTTAAATGCTTCTTTTTTTCACATTATTCTTCCTTAACTTATCTGGAGAAAACCTGTTGCAACCAGAAAATGAGGTCTTGGAGGACTGGCTCGCCATTTTTGTGTTTCTGGCCTGGTCAACATCTTGGGTGCAGAAGTTCTACAAAGAGATCAGCTTGGATAGTTCTTTTTGCCTGGCTTCGAGTTCTTGCTTGAGAATACCATCGATACAGGCGAGAAACTCTTTCACACAAGGTGTTTGGAGTTTGTAGAAGGTTTTTGTCCCTTCTCTGCGAGCACTGATTAGCCCTGCGCTTTTGAGCACAGCCAGGTGTTTGGAAATAACCGGTTGAGCGTAACCAAGTTCCGCAACAAGGTCGCAGACACATTTTTCTTCACCTGGTTGCAGTGCTTCTAGGATTTCTAAGCGTAAAGGGTGAGAAAGGGCCTTGATCACTTGTGCCCGAAGTAGGAACAATTCTTTTTTCATTCTCTTCCCTCCTTTTATGCTCATTTTTGCATAAAGGAATGATCATGTCAAGGCAACTTTCTAGGA
>DAINRC010000267.1:0-1856 GCA_036742135.1 Bacillota bacterium | reverse complement strand
TTTTTTATATTCAGTTGGACTGCATTATGTGTGAAGGCAGACACCTCTTCCAACACACCTTAAAGGAGATCTGGTCCCCGGATGTGCTCAGTTTAGCCTGTGAAGAGACTGGGATTGAAGTCTGTTTCTTTGGGCCTCCTGAACAGGTCAGGGGGTGTATTGAAGAACAAGAACGTTCTTTTAAAGAGATGGCTGAAGATCTTGGGTTTTCGGATTATTTTGCTAACCCTGAAGTGATGTATGAAGTTCTCGATTTTCTGCATAATATTGCAGAAGAAGGGAAACTTTCGTGTACGTGTGGCAACTTTCAGATTGAGGTAGAAATCTTTGCTGACAGGATTGAATTGAGGTGTCCAGATTGTGGGGCGATGGGGATGATCGACGCGGCATCAGAAGAAGACCTGGACAACCTCAAGGATGCCTGGGAAATTAGGCTGAGTCCTGGAAGTCTTCAGATACTGCGGTCTGGTGGTATTAAAAAAGATCGGCGTCGTTCGAAAAAGTAATAAGGAGAGAAGGCCATGGGTTTGGTGAGCATTACTGAGCTTTTGCAGCGGGCTGAGGAAGGCGGCTATGCTGTTGGCGCTTTTAATTGTAATAACATGGAAATAGTGCAGGCGATCATGGCTGCAGCGGAGGCAGAGCGTGCTCCAGTGATCCTCCAGGCGAGCCAGGGTGCCATTAAGTATGCGGGACTTAGTTATATTGTGGCGATGGCCCGCGAGGCGGCTGAACAGGCTACTGTTCCTGTGGCTCTGCACTTGGATCACGGAACAGACTTCAATCAGGTGATGCTCTGCATCCGTCATGGTTTCAGCTCTGTGATGATCGATGGTTCGCGGTTGCCTTTGCCAGAAAACATTGCCCTTACCAAGAAGGTAGTGGAAGTAGCACACGCTGTTGGTGTTTCTGTTGAGGGTGAGCTTGGTCGTATTATCGGAACCGAAGACGAAGTCCAGGTCAGTGAAAGAGAAGCGCTTTTCACTGATCCCGAAGAGGCGCGCCAGTTTGTCCAGGAAACCGGTGTTGATGCTCTTGCGGTGGCCATTGGGACTGCGCATGGTCGCTACAAAGGGAAACCGCAACTCGATTTTCCCAGACTGGCCAGGATTAAGGAGGCTGTCGGGGGGGTTCCGCTTGTGCTTCACGGCTCCTCCGGTGTTCCTGATGAAGATATCAGAAAAGCGGTTGAACTAGGTGTCCGCAAGATCAACATTGACACGAACATCAGGGAGGCTTTTGTTGCTACCATGAGGCGGGTTCTGGAAAGCAACCCTGATGAAATTGATCCCCGGAAAATCCTTGGTCCCGCCCGGGAAGCAGCTACAGAAGTCATCAGGGAAAAGATCCGTCTTTTCGGTTGCGCAGGAAAGGCTTAAAGAAACTATCAGAAAATTCGCCAATAGGTGAGGTGTCAGAGTTGGAAATCTATCTTGATACTGCTAATGTTGAAGAAATCAGAAAAGCTGCCCAATGGGGTGTGGTTTCTGGGGTTACTACCAACCCCAGCCTTGTGGCCAGGGAAAATCGTGACTACAGGGAGATCCTCGAAGAAATCTGTGCTCTTGTGGATGGCCCAATCAGTGCCGAAGTTCTCAGCCTTGATGTTGAGGGAATGGTCAAAGAGGCCCGAGAGCTTGCCAAAATTCACCCCAATATTGTGATCAAGATCCCGATGCTTCCTGCAGGAACCGAGGCTGTGAAGAGATTGGCCGAGGAAGGAATTCGCTCCAACATGACTCTTATCTTTTCGGCTCCGCAGGCACTTTTGGCTGCGCGTGCCGGAGCGGCATTTGTTAGCCCCTTTATTGGTCGCCTTGATGACATCGGCCAGGATGGAACTGCGGTTCTTGCAG
>DAINRC010000266.1:0-1861 GCA_036742135.1 Bacillota bacterium | reverse complement strand
AGGAACATCCCTTTTATGCCACTCAGGTGAAGATTGCCACCAGAAACTGCGGACTTATTGATCCCGGTAGTATTGCTGAATACGCCGCCCGGGGTGGCTATCAGGCTTTGGTCAAAGCGCTCCAGATGGAGCCGGAGGAGATCATTGAAGAGATCACCAGGTCAGGTCTCAGAGGTCGCGGTGGAGGCGGCTTCCCCACGGGCCGCAAGTGGGCTCTCACCAGGCAGAAGCTGAACTCACCGAAATACATCATCTGCAATGCAGATGAAGGTGACCCTGGCGCCTACATGGACCGCAGCATTCTGGAAGGTGACCCGCACACAGTCATCGAAGGGATGATCATCGGAGCTTACGCCATTGGTGCCGAAACCGGGATCATCTACGTCAGAGCCGAGTACCCCTTAGCAGTAGCCACGATTCAGGAGGCGATCATCCAGGCGGAAGCTGCGGGCTTCCTAGGGGAAAACATTTTAGGCTCAGGCTTCAGCTTCCGGCTCAAAGTAGTCAAAGGGCAGGGTGCCTTTGTCTGTGGGGAAGAAACCGCGCTCATTGCTTCCATTGAGGGTAAGATGGGTGAGCCCAGGCCGCGTCCTCCCTATCCGGCAGAGGAAGGGCTGTGGGGCCAGCCGACCTGCATCAACAATGTTGAGACCTGGGCGAACGTCCCGGTGATCATCTATCGTGGAGCTGACTGGTTCAGCAGCTTAGGCACAGAGACCAGCAAGGGCACCAAAGTCTTTGCTCTTGTCGGCAACGTGAGAAACAGCGGTCTGGTAGAAGTCCCGATGGGCACGAGTTTGCGCCAGATCATCGAGGTGATCGGGGGCGGAACCGGCAAGTTTGGCATTAAAGCCGTCCAGACCGGTGGCCCCTCGGGTGGCTGCATCCCTGCAGAAAAGCTCGATCTGCCCGTGGACTACGAAGCCCTTACCCAGGCCGGCTCGATCATGGGCTCCGGCGGCATGGTGGTTATGGACGAGAGAACCTGTATGGTCGATGTTGCCCGCTACTTCCTCACCTTCACCCAGGACGAATCGTGCGGCAAGTGCCTCCCCTGCCGTGAGGGCACCAGAAAGATGCTCGCCATCCTCACCAAGATCTGCGAGGGAAAGGCGGGGATGGAGGACCTCGAAGAACTCGAAGAACTTGCCTGGGCAGTCAAAGAAGCTTCCTTGTGCGGTCTCGGGCAGACTGCTCCCAATCCTGTGCTTTCCACCCTCAACTACTTCAGAAAAGAATACGAAACTCACATCAAAGACCGCTTCTGTCCTGCGGGAGTCTGCAGGGAACTCTTCCAACTCACCGTTGATCCTGACCAGTGCATAGGCTGCGGTAGGTGCAAAGATGTCTGTCCTCAAGAAGCAATCACCGGAGAAAAAGGAGAGCCCCACCAGCTCGACCTGGAAAAGTGCATCCGCTGCCGCTCCTGCTTAGATGCCTGCAGGAACAAGGCGATCAAAGTCGTTCCCCGGAGGAGGTGAAAAAATGGGGTTTATCACCATTGATGGCCAGAGCCTGCCGATTAAAGGGGCAAAAACGGTCTTAGAGGTAGCCAGGAGGGAAGGCATCTGGATTCCCACCCTCTGCGATCATCCTGGCCTACCACCGTATGGTGCCTGCCGCCTCTGTCTTGTGGAAGTCAAAGCCGGAGGCAGGTTGGGTCTTGCTGCTTCCTGCACTCTTCCGGCGACAGACGGTCTGGTTGTCGAGACCGACACTCCGCGAGTGCAGCGGACGAGAAAGGTGTTGATCAAACTGCTCCTGGAGAGAGCGCCTGAAGCAGAAGTGGTGAAAGAGCTGGCGAAGAAGCTGGGGGTTGTTCCACCTTCAGAGCAGGTGGCAGACCCGGGAACCACCAGAT
>DAINRC010000265.1:0-1867 GCA_036742135.1 Bacillota bacterium | reverse complement strand
CCTGTTGATCAGGCTAGGGAAGTGCCCTGTTTGCTTTGGGGAAATTACTTCAGAGGCTGTTGCCCGAATTCTTGCCGAGTTCCAGTAATTTTCTGCCAAGGGAGGGAGAAGTTTGCAGGGGAGAAATCAGGAGCAGATGCCTTATGAGAAACAGGTCAATAGCCTTAAAGAGGCTCTCAGGAGAGCGCGTGACCTGAGGTCTCGAGCACTGAGTCAGAAGGAGCTTCTTGAACAACAGAGAGAGAAACTTTATCAGAAAGCACTGGAGTACGGGGTGAAACCAGAAGAGTTGGGAAAAAAAATCGAGGAACTAAAGCAGGAGATGGATCAACTCCTAGCAAAAGCCCAGCAGATGATTCCCTGGGAACTTCTAAAAAAGGAGAGTCAGAAGTGAACGGTCTGGATACTCTGAAGAAGACCTACAAAGAGTTGCTGGCAGTTTATAACAGGCAGCGAGGAGAGCAGAACAGGCTTCTGCAGCAAAAAAGTGATCTGGAGAAGCGTCTCCGGGAGGTCCGCCAGGAAATCGAGTGCCTGGAAAAGGTGAGTCTGCTGCTATTGGAAGCGGCTAGGTATGCCCGCGAGCAGGGGCGGCGCCAGGTGGAATTTATGGTAAGTCAGGCGCTGCAATTTGTTTTCGGTGGAGATCTGGAGTTTAAGGTTGTGGTTGAGGAAAGAAGGGAACGGCCTGAGGCAGAGTTCTATGTTTGTTCGACATATGGTGGGGATTTCAGGGTAGAGACTACTCCTCAGGATGCCCGCGGTGGGGGAGTGGTTGATGTTATCTCCCTAGCTCTGCGTTTGGCTTTGATTCACGCTTTGAGACCCCAAGTTAAGGGGCCTGTTGTTCTTGATGAACCGGCAAAACACGTTTCTGTAGAGTTTTCACCCCAAGTTGCCCAGTTCTTGAAGAGTGCTAGTCAAAGCCTCGGTCGCCAGATCATTATGGTTTCTCATAACCAGCATTTAGCTGATATGGCAGACACTGCCTATCTGGTGGAGATGCAGCAAGGTAAGAGCAGAATCAGGCGCATCTGCTGAGAATTGGAGGGAGAGGCAATGAATGTTTGGCAGGCAGTTGTGTTGGGGCTGGTGCAGGGCTTAGGGGAGTTCCTCCCGATCTCCAGTTCTGCCCACCTGGTTCTTGTTCCCTGGCTTTTCCAGTGGCCCGACCCTGGGCTCACCTTTGACGTCGCCCTCCACCTGGGCACACTTGTCGCTGTTGTCGCCTATTTCTGGAAAGACTGGGTGGAGCTTCTCGTAGCGGCATTCAAAGAACCTCACTCGCTTCAAGCCCGCCTCTTCTGGTGTCTTGTAGTGGCTTCGGTCCCCGGTGCTGCCATTGGTTACCTTTTTGAAGATTGGGCAGAAACTGTGTTTCGCAACCCTGTTCTGATTGCCGTGATGCTGGTGATCATGGGGATGGTGCTTTACTTGGCTGACCGCCGCGGAGTGAAAAAGAGGGGGATCGAACAGGTGGATTTCTGGCAGAGCCTGGTTATCGGATTTTCTCAGGCTCTGGCGATCATCCCGGGGGTTTCTCGTTCTGGGATCACGATTAGTGCAGGTTTGTTAACCGGTTTCCGCAGGGACTCTGCTGCCCGTTTTTCCTTTCTTCTTTCGGTTCCGATCATCTTCGGGGCTGGGCTGGTAAAGCTTCCGGAAGTAATCAGCAACCCGGAGATGGTGAACCTGCCTTTTATAACCGGTATTGTGGTTTCTGCTCTATCAGGTGCTGCTAGTATCGGTTTCCTTTTGAAGTATGTGCAGACTAAAGATTACCTTCCCTTTGTCTGGTACCGCCTCTTCCTCGGTGCCTTTGTCCTCCTTGTTTCCTTGCTCAGGGTTTTGGGGATTCAATAGTTAG
>DAINRC010000264.1:1641-1883 GCA_036742135.1 Bacillota bacterium | reverse complement strand
GTGCCTGGATGCGCGAGCAGGCGCAGCAGCGTATTGGTCACCTGTACCCGCAGGTCGAAGTCACCGCCGAGATGGTCGCCGAGCGACCGGATCTGGCCCAGTACCAGGGCGAAAAACTCACGGTGATCGCCTGGCTGTGGTCTCGAACGGTGAAAAGCCCCAACCCGGCCTTTAGTCATGCCGATGTTCCGCTGGTTTCGACGTTCATTCTCTCCAGCAAGGCGGGGAAAGAAAGCTATGTC
>DAINRC010000264.1:0-1631 GCA_036742135.1 Bacillota bacterium | reverse complement strand
CTGGGACACCGCCGGCGGGATTGAAAGATGGGACAGTGAGCAGAAAAGGTGCTGTCTGCCTTTTGTCGAAAACATCAATTGATTTCAAATACTTACGAGCAGAAGCTAGGGCCGGGCGTTTCAGCAGTCGTCTAATGGCGATTGTCGCTGAGGGTAGCCGTGGTCGTGTTTACATTTCACCGATCACAGAGCATGAAGCTTTGGCGAAAAGTGTCACTTCCGAGCGATTCACTGAAACACCAATCTGTCATTGGCCTGGTAGAACCAATGTCGTCGAATATGGCATGACGTCATTCCTTGATCTATTCACGCCTCGGCAACTTGTCGCACTAACAACCTACTCCGACCTAGTTAAGGAGGTTATCTCTCGCGTACACCAGGATGCATTGGCTTCTGGCATGGCCGATGATAGCTGCGGTCTCAACGTCGGCGGCACTGGCGCCACTGCTTATGCGGAGGCTGTGGGGACGTACATGGCATTTGCGATAAGCCGTGGAGCAGATTGGGGTAACTCGTTATCACGTTGGGAATCAAAGGCACAAGTTCCACAGCAACTTTTCGGGCGTCACGCGATCCCGATGGTTTGGGACTATTCGGAGGTCAATCCACTATGCACAAGTACGGGCTCTATTGATGCTTCAATAGAGAATATTTCCAAGAGTTTTGGCAAAAGCTCAGCGGGAAGGGTAAAAGAAGGACTAGTATTTCAAGCTGACGCACAAACGCAGACGATCAGTGCAAACAAGCTGATCTCCACCGATCCGCCGTACTATGACAATATCGGCTACGCAGACCTGTCCGATTTCTTCTATATCTGGCTGCGTCGTTCACTCCGGCTGATCTTCCCCAGCCTGTACGCCACTCTTGCGGTGCCCAAGACCGAGGAACTGGTGGCCAGTCCGTATCGGCATGGCAGCAAGGACAAGGCGGAAGCCTTCTTCCTTGATGGCATGACCGCTGCCATGCACAACTTGGGCGAACAGGCGCATCCGGCTTTCCCAGTCACGATCTATTACGCCTTCAAACAGGCGGAAACCAAAGCCGAAGCCGGTACCTCCAGCACCGGCTGGGAGACTTTCCTCGCTGCAGTACTCAAAGCCGGCTTTGCCCTTACTGGCACTTGGCCGATGCGCACTGAAATGAGTAGTCGCATGATCAGCTCCGGTACCAACGCCCTGGCCTCCAGCATCGTATTGGTCTGCCGCCCGCGTGCAACCGATGCGCCAAGCATTTCACGCCGCGAGTTTATCCGTGAACTCAACGCCACCTTGCCTGACGCACTATTGGACATGACTCGTGGCGGCACTAACTCGCCGGTAGCCCCGGTGGATCTGTCGCAGGCGATTATTGGCCCCGGAATGGAGGTGTTCAGTAAGTACAGCGCTGTGTTGGAGGCTGACGGCTCGCCTATGAGCGTGCGCAGCGCGCTTCAACTGATCAACCGCTTTGTCGGCGAAGACGACTTCGACCACGACACTCAGTTTTGTCTCGCTTGGTTCGAGCAGCACGGTTGGGCAGAGGGTAAATACGGCGATGCCGACGTGCTGGCCCGTGCCAAAGGCACCAGCGTCGGCGGCCTGAGCGATGCCGGTGTGGTGGAAAGTGCCAGCGGCAACCTACGCCTGCTTAAG
>DAINRC010000263.1:892-1890 GCA_036742135.1 Bacillota bacterium | reverse complement strand
CCCATCGCCTGAAAGCGCGATTTCGACCTTCTTGTCCTCGGCTGCGAGCTCGTAATATTCGATAACACTCGTGGTCATCTCAGCCATGCTGGCCCCTTCGGCACTGGGCGTAATCTTCCCATTGTCCGCTTTGGCGAGGAACAGCATGTCATCGACCATCTTTGACATGCGCCTAAGTTCTTCGAGGGCGGAATACAAAATGTCTTTGTAGTCGGTATTCTCGCGGTCGCGCAAGAGCGCGACCTCCATTTGGGTAAGCATGCTGTTCAGCGGCGTTCTTAGCTCATGCGCGATGTCCGCTGAGAAACCTGACAGCCGGAGGAAAGAATCATCCAAGCGCGAGAGCATTTCATTGAAGTTAGCAACGAGTTCATGAAGTTCGCCTGGTACTGACTCGGTCGGAATTCGCGTATCTAAGCAGTTGGCGGTTACGGTTGAAGATGTCTTGGATAGTTCGCCAATGGGCTTCAAGCCCTTTTTGATCAGAACAAAACCTAGTGCCCCACTTAGAAGCGCACTGATCACGAGCGTATAAGCAAACCATTGCTGAATCATCTCGAAGAAGTGGACTCGATGCGTTACATCCAAAGCCAGATAGATGACTGCGTCTTGCCCTTCGACCCACTGATCTACTTTTCTGGTAATGCCACTGTACCGGTGCCCATCGAAATTTACTGCCCAGCGTTCCTCTTGATTATCCGTGACGAGAGGAAGCAAGCGCTCAGAAAAATTGTGGTGTGAGTAAACCGTTTTGCCGTCTATCACTACCGCAGTTGCAAACCCGAAAGAGTGCTCAATGACCGCATCGATCTTTGAGGTGGCCTCCTGTCCGAAAGCCGTACTGCTACGTAGCATATGCTCTACGGCAGCGGCTTTTTCACTCAGCACTTGCGCATCCTTGCGCTCGAAATGCAGCTGGCAGAAATAATAGAAGCTGATTGCGGCGACCATCAGCACAACCGTAACCACGAGCATGAAAGCCACCGCCATTCTGCTCG
>DAINRC010000263.1:0-882 GCA_036742135.1 Bacillota bacterium | reverse complement strand
AAACTTTTTCCATCAGTACGGTCCTGGTTAGGCCAAGCACAAAAGCAGGCAGGGCGTCCGGAGGAGCCTTACCTGCTTCGATATGGTCGTTGCAGTATCGTTCGTATTCAAGACCTGGTCTGGACCTTCACCATTTTAGCGAGCTTCCGGCTTTGACGGTCTCCTTCATCCACCACATCCTTTCATCATTCCTCGCATGTCGCCTACCCTTGATATTAACTTTGACAGGTTAGCCGTTATTTACGCCAATCGGGGTGCTCAAAAACTCTACCGTATGAATTTTCCCGTCAGGTGTCTTTACCCTCATCTCGTAGGTTTGGACTTTGGCGTTAGTACGATAGTTTTGAATCATGTCAGTCTTGCCGTTCGCCCCTGCAGGTGCAATGTTAAGCACCTTACCTTCTTTAACCAACTCCTTAAGAGTGGACTTGGTTTCCGGATCATTCAAACGATGCAGCGTGCGTTCGCTTCCGCCTTCAGCTAACGCAAAAGATGAAGCAGCAGTTAGAATAAGCGGGAAAATCACTTTGTTCATACGGTTCATGGTTTTGACCCTTTGGTTAGTTGATACCGATATGTTATAAGTGCAAGACTTACAAGAAGCTGTTCTCAACGTTACAAAGCTGTAATTTCTCTCTTTTAATCGAGCTATGCCCGTCGCATATACGGCGAGCGGTTCTGCACTTACTGTTTTTCGATGCGGGTGACCGTGGAGTCCATTCCCTGCGAGGAGAAATCGAACTGGACCTTATCGCCTTCTTTTAGCTTTTGGAGCTGGTCAGGCTTTGCTTTGAATCCCATCGTCATTGCGGGCCAGCCCAAGGCCTTGACCGGGCCGTGGGCAATGGTGACGGTTCCGCTCTCGGTGTTTACTTTCTTGAC
>DAINRC010000262.1:0-1895 GCA_036742135.1 Bacillota bacterium | reverse complement strand
TCCCTGCCCCGGGCCAACCGGTTAAGCTTGAAAGGTTCGCCCAGGCTATCCCTGATCTTCCAGCGGGGGTTAAAGGCCATATCGGGGTCCTGAAAAATGATCTGTATCTTCGGTCTTAACTTTCTCAGTTTCCGGGGGTCTAGCCGGGTAAGTTCTATCCCGTTAAAAAGAATCCGGCCGGCGGTGGGTTCTATAAGCCTCACAATCATCTTTCCAATCGTGGTTTTGCCGCAACCGCTCTCGCCCACCAGGCCCAGGGTTTGTCCTTTATTAACCCTAAAAGAAACTCCTCTAACCACTTCTATAGATCTCCGGCGGAAAATCCCGCTCGTAAAAACTTTTTCAATCCCCACCACTTCAAGCATAAAAACACCTCACCCCGTGGTCCATACCTATCCGTTGTACCAAAGGAGGTTCATGTGCGCATTTTTTGCGCGCCTTTTTACAGCGGGGGTGGAAACTACAGCCCGACGGCAGGTTGATCAAGGAAGGGCTGAAACCCCTGGTGGCTATAAGTCCATTACTGGGATGGGAGTCCAGCAGCGCGCGAGTGTAAGGATGCCGCGGATTTCTAAATACTTCTCCGGTACGACCGTACTCGACGATTTTACCGGCGTACATTACGGCCAGGCGGTCCGTCAGTGCTGCAGCCACCCCCAGATCGTGGGTAATTAACAACATCGAGCGGGGTGGGGAAACACCCTTTGTTACCGCATGCAGCAATTCCACAATCTGTACCTGAATGGTAACATCCAGTCCCCTGGTAGGTTCATCGGCAATAAGCAGGGAAGGAGCGCAGGCGAGACCGATGGCAATCATGGCCCGCTGCCGCATTCCTCCACTTAATTCATGGGGGTAACTGCGGATCCACTTCGCCGGGATACCCGTCAGTTCCAGAAGTTCTCCTGCCCTCTGCCAGGCTGCTTTTCTCTTCAGTCCCTGGTGTTCCCGAAGCACTTCCGCAATCTGTTCGCCAATGCTCAAGGCCGGGTTTAAAGAACTCAAAGGATTTTGAAATATCATTGATACCTGTCGTCCCCGGACCTTCCGCATCTCCTCCTCCGGCAATGCCAGAAGGTTTTGTCCCCGGTATAAAACCTCACCACTCACCGCAGCAGTTTTGGGAAGCAGACGGGTTATCGCCAGTCCTAATACGGTTTTCCCCGAACCGGTCTCACCCACAAGCCCGAGTATTTCCCCGGGATATAACTCCAGATCCACCCCGTCTGCCGCTTTAACAAATCCGTCCGCTGATTTGAAGTAAACCCGAAGGTTGGTAATTTTCAGGAGCACCACATAACCTCCTCCCTGCTACACACTCAGCACTTCCCGTGCCCGCGGGTCTAAAACATCCCTCAAACCTTCACCCAGGAGATTGAAGGAGAGAACGGACAAAGTTATAGCCAGTCCCGGAAAAATCATCACGTGTGGATGCGTAAAGATGAACTGTTTGCCCTCGCTTAACATGGCGCCCCATTCCGGCGTAGGAGCCTGTACCCCCAGACCCAGGAAGCTTAATGCAGCAATTGACAGGATTGTATGACTAACGTGAAGAGTAGCCAGAACGAGTAAAGGAGGAAAAGCGTTAGGTATGATGTGCCGCATAATTATGTACATGTTGCTCCCCCCGAGGGCCTTAGCGGCACCGATGAACCCCTGCTCTTTGATGGACAGCACAAGACCCCGAGATACCCTCGTGTAGCCAACCCAACCGAGGGCAACCAGAGCAAGAATAAGATTTTGAATGGAAGGACCCAGAACCCCCACTATACAAAGCGCCAGGATGATATTAGGGAAAGCCAGCAAGATATCCACAATACGCATGATCAACTCATCTACTAAACCCCCAAAATATCCAGCAATGGATCCAACCATCAGACCCAGAAGCAGGTTAA
>DAINRC010000261.1:0-1921 GCA_036742135.1 Bacillota bacterium | reverse complement strand
TGCGGAAGATGTGCCTGAAGAGAACCTGCCTGTCTCTTAAACCCTTTGCAAAAGCAGTCAGCACGTATTCCTCTGTCCTTACCTGGGCCACGGCGTTGCGCATGATGATGTAGTTGTAGGCGCCGTTGTGGACAACCAGAACCGTCAGGGGAAGGCACATGTGCCACAAGAGATCAACCAGCCTGGAAAGGCCGGAAAGACCCCCGCTGACCATCCCACCTAAAGGAAAGAGGTCGAGGTAAAAGGCGAAAATCAGGAGCAGCAGCATCCCGAAGCAGTAGGTAGGCACGGTGTAAAAGAACAGGAGCACAGGAGTAAAGATGAGGTCAACTTTCTGCCCTTTCCTCCATCCCGCCAGAGTTCCCAGATAGGCACCTAAAATGGCAGCCAGGATAATCGCCGGCAGGAGCAGGACAAGCGTCCACTTGATGCGGAAGAGGATCACCTTGAAAACAGGCTGCCCGTACTGATAGGACCAGCCAAAGTCCCCTTTCAGGCAGTTGACAAGGTAAATGCCGTATTGAACGGGTAAGGGCTTGTCCAGTCCGTACCTGGCTTTCAACTCCTCCAAGGTCTCAGGTTCATGAACGTAGAGATACTGGTAGTTTTCCTCACCCAAGAGATGAACCAGAGGATCTCCGGGCATGAAGCGGATCAGAAAAAAGTTTAAGGTAATGATGCAGAAAAAAGCCAGAATATACCAGCTCAATCTTGATAGGCAAAATCTACCCATCGAGCATACCCCTCTATACCAAGAAAAAATCGCCTTGAAGATCAAACCAGATCTCTGAAGGCCTCTCTCAATAGTCTTTTCGTGTAAACATGTTCCGGGTTTTCGAATATTTCGAAGGACACACCTGCCTCGACAATTTCCCCCTGATGCATGACGTAAACCTTGTCGGCAATTTTACGGGCCAGATGCAAATCATGAGTGATATAAAGCATAGCAAATCCGTGCCTGTTCTGGAGTCCCTTGAGTTCCCTCAAAAGATTGGCCTGGGTTGAAGGGTCCAGCATTGAAGTTACTTCATCGGCAATCAACAACTTCGGTTTTGTTACTAAGGCGCGGGCGATGGCCACACGTTGTCGCTGTCCACCACTTAAGGCATAACAGTAACGATTTAAAAATTCCGGGGAAACAGGCAACTGCACCTTCCGCAATGCCCCAATAGCCTCTTTTTCTCTCTCTTCTCTACTGCCCCACTTGATGATCTCCAGCGGTTCCTTAACCACTTCCAGAACCTTCATGCGGTGACTGGTAGCAGAGAAGGGATCCTGGAAGACTATCTGCATACCACCCAGCATTTTAGTGGCCCATCTTCCCTCCACTTTTTTGTTTTTAAAAAACACCTGGCCTGCATCAGCCGGGAGAACCCCTGCCAAAATGTGGGCAAGCGTAGATTTACCGGAACCGGTTTCCCCGACCAGGGCCACCAGTTCACCGCTTTTAATTTCCAGGCTAACCCCTTTCACTGCCTCAATCTCTCTATTCTTCAATACATATTTTTTTCGAATCCCTTCAGCCCTGAGAAGTGTTTCGATACCTCCCTTGTGGCAAGCTACCATACGCTCAAGACCTACATACCTGAGGGGGGGTCTGGACTTACTACAACTTTCTTCTCCCTGGCAACACCGGGGATAAAAAGGACAACCTTCTACAGAGCCCCCCAGGGGAGGCTCTCCCTCAATGCCCCACAGGTCCTTATACTTAAAAAAATTGGGGGAGGAATTCAGCAGCCCACGGGTATAGCAATGCATGGGATTCTTGAGGACCTCCGAAGTAATCCCCATCTCGACCACCCGCCCACAGTACAGGGTGATAACCCTAGAAGTAAGCCTTCTAATCTCTCCCAAATCATGGGATATCAAGATCATGGCGAAGCCCAACTTTTTCTGCAATTCCTGCAGCAACTGCAACACC
>DAINRC010000260.1:0-1940 GCA_036742135.1 Bacillota bacterium | reverse complement strand
GGAATGAGCTTTGCGGGCCTTATTGTGGTCGTGGGGATCATGCTCCTTGCCCAGTACTACCTCTCCGACCACCTCGTTCTATTGTCAACCGGGGCCAAAGAAGTGAGCAGAGAGGAAGCTCCAGAACTCCACTCAATTGTCGAACGCCTGGCGGCAATGGCGGGGATTCCTAAACCCCGGGTTGCCATCATGCCCACAATGATCCCCAATGCATTTGCCACTGGACGCAGCCCTTCCCATGCAGTTGTAGCCGTGACAACAGGTCTTCTGCAACGGCTGGAAACACCAGAAATCGAAGCAGTGCTCGCCCACGAAATCAGCCACA
This sequence comes from Bacillota bacterium, assembly GCA_036742135.1. GTDB lineage: Bacteria > Bacillota > DSM-12270 > Thermacetogeniales > Thermacetogeniaceae > 50-218. The sequence continues at coordinate 1,615 of DAINRC010000260.1, read as the reverse complement.
TTAAGCACCGCGACGTAGCCGTGATGACGATTGCCAGTTTCTTTGCCACAGTGGCTTCCTTCATTGTTCAGCACTTCTACTTCTGGGGCTTTGGCTACGGAGACCACGACCGCGAGGAGCGGGGAGGTGCTTTTCTCGTTTACCTGGTCTCACTGTTCGTCTGGATCATCAGCTTCTTCCTGATCCGGGCACTCTCCAGGTACAGGGAATTCGCCGCCGACCGGGGGGCAGTAATCCTCACAGGAGCACCATCTCTTTTGAGCAGTGCTCTCGTTAAAATCAGCACTACCATCCAGAGGATTCCTACCAGGGACCTGCGCCAGGCAGAGACTCTCAACGCTTTCTTCATTATCCCTGCCTTGAGCGGAGATGCCCTTGCTGAGCTGTTCTCTACCCACCCTTCCCTGGAAAGGCGCCTCGCTTATCTCAGGGAACTGGAAAGGCAGATGAGGGGTTAAAAGTGGGAATCTTCGACGTCCTTTTTGGCTGGACAAGACAGCCTCGGGCGCAGACAGACCCTTTGTTCGCCCTGACAACAGCAATGATCACAATGGAAACTGAGTTAGGCTGGGTTCCCACAGGAAAAGCAGGCCTTTGCCTGAAACCACCCTCTACCGGAGACTTCAGAATGACCGAAAAAGAGCTTGAAGAACTTTTGAATTTGGCCGCCAGAGAAACGGAAAGCAAGGTAATGATCAAAATGGACGAATTCAACTATAAGTGGCTCCTCTTCGAAGACCCCAACTGGGAAGACTTAGTAACCCTGGTCCACCTCGCAGGGGAAAAGCTAATCGAAGAAGGCTACGGCGGCCAACTGTTAGCCGCGGTATTTTCTTTTAGCCATGAAGAGCGAACTGATGGCCAAACCCTTTACCTGATCTACAACTATAAAAGGGGGAAGTTTTACCCCTTCATTCCCGTCAAGGAAAGACAAGACCGGGATACATCCGAAGAAATGAAGATCTGTGCTTTAATGGAAAGGGAGTTGCCCTGGGAGAAAAACTTGAGCTACTGGTACCCCATCTGGGATTGCCCGCTTTGAGCTGGCTCCAAGATTCTCAAAAACAAGGAAAGGGGAGAAAAAATGGGATTGCTGGCACGCATCTCGACTGTGTTCAAAGCAAAAATCAACAAGATCCTCGATCAGATGGAAAACCCCTATGAAACACTGGACTACTCTTACGAAAAACAGCTGGAACTGCTCCAGAATGTAAGGCGCAACATCACCAATGTGGTCACCTCCAAAAAGCGACTGGAACTGCAGGTAGTCCGCCTTCGGGATAGCCTCTCCAAGCTAGAAAATCAGGCTAAAGAGGCTCTTAAAAAAGGCCGCGAAGACCTCGCCAGGCTTGCCATCGAAAGGAAGGTGCAAATAGAGCAGCAGATCGCTGAGTTGGAGCAACAGGTAGCAGGTCTCCAACAGGAACAAGAAAAACTGCATCAGGTCGAAGAGCGGCTACGGGCGAAAGTGGAAGCTTTCAAAACCCAAAAAGAGCTGATCAAAGCCCGCTACTCGGCAGCAGAAGCCCAGGTGAAAATCGGAGAAGCAGTAACCGGACTATCTGAAGAACTGGCAGACGTTGACCTAGCCCTTGAGAGGGCTGAGCAAAAAATA
>DAINRC010000259.1:1746-1976 GCA_036742135.1 Bacillota bacterium | reverse complement strand
CTCCGGAAGGGCGCCCACCCTTGTGGCGATGACCGGTTTGCCCAGGGCGAGGGCCTCGAGGGCGGTCAGCCCGAACCCTTCAGAGAGAGAGCTGATCACCAAGATATCGAGAGCGGCGTAGACCTTACCCACTTCCTGCTCAAACCCGATGCGGAGGCAGTGTTCGCTGAGCCCAAACCCAGCAATCATCGAGTCGATCTGGCGCCAGTAGAAGCCGCTCCCAACGATCA
>DAINRC010000259.1:0-1632 GCA_036742135.1 Bacillota bacterium | reverse complement strand
GAGGCGGGCGACAACTCCAATGAGAGGGGCATCAGAAGCGATCCCCAATCTCTCTCGGACCGAGGTGTCGCCTTCCCACCGCTGCCAGGCCTCAGCGTCGATACCGTTGTAGACAACTTCTACCTTGTGTTCAGGAATACCTGAAGCCACCCGGTAATCTTTGATGAAGCCGGAAACGGCGATAAACCTGTCGGTCATTGCCGAAGTCATCTTTTCGGTCAGGCCGTTGACCAGACGGCTGAAAGGTGAAGGATAGTCGTAGTGGAGGACACTGTGGACAGTTGTTACCACCGCCGGGACTCCGGCTGCCTTTGCAGCCAGGCGGCCAACGAGGTTCGCCCGGACCCCGTGGGTGTGGACGATCTGGGGGCGAATCTTCTTTAAATGCTGCGCCAGCCGCAAAACAGCCCCCAGGTCGAAGCGACCATGCATTTCCACCACCTGCGCCGGAATCCCTGCATCTTTGAGGATCTGGTAAAATGGGGCGCCGAAGAGGCAGATCACCTGACAGGAAATTCCGTGACTGGGAAGCCGCTTCACGAGCTGGAGAACGTGCTGCTCAGCGCCCCCGAATTCTCCACCTCCGATGACTTGGACGATATCTACATTCATATTTTTCTTTCACCTCACGACCCTGACGCTTTTCTGGAAACTAGAGACCGCTTTTGCGTAGGAGGTAAAACGATGAGCGCATCAGCCGCCCAGAGCATCGAAAACTACTGGAAGCAAAGCCTGTGCGGGCGCTTTTTGAAAGCCCTTTTGGAAAGCCTGCTCAAGAGCAGAACCTACCACTTCATTACCGGCCCCAGTCTTTCCGAGCAGTGCTCTCACTTCCAAGATACACTGACCTACCGCTCCCTTGCCGCGCTCTCGAGGCTGTTTGCTCCTCTGAGAAGAATAAGCTTAAAGGCTGCCCAGGGGAGCATCTCCCGCCTGATCAGCAACAGCTTCGTCTGTAGCCACTCCTATCTGATCTTCTTCCTCATCGCCGCCTACCCGCTTGTTGACTACCTCCTGAGGAACGCTCCCGGCACATCCATGCTCGGCGGGATCTGGGATGAACTGGTGTTCCTGGTGACCGCGCTTCTGCTGCTCTGCCGCTTTTTCGCCGATGAGGAGAAGAAGTTTTCCTTCACTCCCCTCGATTTGCCCATCCTCCTCTTCGTTGGGACAGGGATCTTCCTCTACCTTGTGAAGTCGCCGGAGCCGGACGTTGCCCTCGACGGCTGGAGGGCCACCTACCAGTATGTTTTCTGGTTCTTCCTCACAGTGAGCTTCGGCCTCAGGAGCGAGCAGAGGCAGCAGATTATCTGGGCCTTTGTCCTGGTGGGAACCCTGGTTGCCTGCCACGGCATCTACCAATACATCATCGGTGTTCCCATCCCCCCAAACTGGGTCGACCAGGCCGAGGCAGGGGTGCGGACCAGGGTGTTCTCCTGGATCGGCAGCCCGAACGTGCTGGGGAGCTACTTGGTGCTCCTGATCCCGGTAGCTGCAGCCCTCTTCCAGAATGTCAGCTCCTGGCGCGCCAAGGCAGCCACGGCAGCCATCTTCGGGGTAATGGTGCTCTGCCTGGTGTTTACCTTTTCCCGGGGGGCCTGGCTGGCCTTCCTCCTCGCTGCCCTGGTTTAC
>DAINRC010000258.1:0-1978 GCA_036742135.1 Bacillota bacterium | reverse complement strand
TTCTGAATGTCTCCAGAAGCACTCTCAGAAGTCTCCCCACCAGATGCAGCTTCGCTCTCAGCAGGGACTCCTTTTTCCTGGAGGGAATCAGCTTTATTCGAGTAAACAGCAGGCAGGATCACCCCTGCCAAAACGACCAGGAAAACCAGAAGATAAACCAGCTTTCTGTTCACTGCAATCACTCCTGGTAGAAGCTCGCAGCAGGAGCATTAAACTTTTCCTAGGTATTCGAGCAGGTTCTTGAGGACAACAACAGCCTCGGCCCTTGTGGCATTACTCATGGGAGCAATCATTGACTGCGTTCTTCCCCTGATAATCCCTTTTTTGAGGCATACTGCCACGGCGTCTTTTGCCCACTCCGACACCTGGTCAGCATCAGTGTACCCGGAGTAGATCCGTTCTTTTTGCTCACCTGTGACCTCCACATCCACACCACACCTCTTCAGTGCCCTCACCACCATCACTGCCATTTCCTGCCTCGTAATTTTTCTCTCTGGCTCAAATCTCCCTTCACCTACCCCTGAGACGAGCCCTGCCCTGTAAGCAGTCTCAACCGCTGCATGACCCCAGTGGGATGGAGGCACATCCTGGAAAACCGGAACCGGTGACTTCTGGAGACTGAGTCCCAGCACCCGCACCAGGAAAGTGGCAAACTGCGCCCTGGTCACAACCATGTCCGGGGCGAAGCGGTCACTGCTCACACCTTTAACGTACCCCGCGGCAGCCATTGACCTGATCACACCTTCGGCCCAGTGTCCTCTGATGTCCTTGAACTCCGGAGCAATTCCTTCACCAATTTCTTCGGATACCGAGTGCCTCTGAAGCAAATGGCAGGCATAAAGCACCCAAACAGCATCCATGACGTTTTGACAGGGACCAAGACTACCGTCAGGATTGAGGGCATTTTCCAGGAGGTAATCGATCACAGTTTTTCCTGCACTGCTTCTCCACGACTCAGGATCAATACCCAAAACCTTTAAGGTGATCACCACCTCAGCAGAATCGATCACAGGATCATCCATTCCCGCTACAAAACTGCCATTTGGCTGCTGCTGCTTTTTGAGCCAAGAGAGCCCTCTTTCAATTGCCTCCTGAATCTCGGGATCAGCTTTCTCTGGATCCAAATACGATAATGCTCTAATAGCGCATGTTGTTGCCATCAGATCGGCATTGTAACTGTCTCCCCAGCGATAGGCACCCCAGCCGCCAAAAGCTCCGTTACCTTCCACAACCTGGTTCCCTAAAATGTAACTCTTGGCAATCTCGAAACTCATTTGGCCTAGGCATCCAGCACGACCAAGAAGTTCGTAGGCAGAAAGATCACTGTAGATGTTGCCATCGAACCCCGAAGTCTTTTCCCGCTGGCGGAGAATCCCAAGGATCTGCTCCACTAAATCATCCTGACCCAGTTCTCTGGCAGCCAGCAGATCCTGAGCAAGGAGCTTCGCCGATTTCTCTTCGGAAGTCTTAATATCCTGTTTTATGGTGGTGATGATCATTTCCTTCAGGGAAGTCCCGCTTCTCTCCCACGACTCGATATCCACACCTGCCCGTTTGAGAACATAGACCGCATAGGAGCCAACACCATTATCGGAGTTCCGGACACCATTTTCCAGGAAATCACCGCGGAGAAACCGGACAGCGTGAGCAGCCAGTTCCCCAGGAGTCACTCCAGCAGCTTCAACTTCGGCCGCAAGAAAGAACAAGGAAAAGACTGTCAGGAAAACAGCAACCAGAAAAGGCCCGGATTGAAGAATAGCTCTTCTTGCCTTCAACACCTATACCCCCACTCCTCTCGCTCAAAGATACTTCCCAGCTTTTCTGCGCGGAACTTTCATCACCTCGCCTCGAAAATACCAACAACACAAGACACCCGTCTGAGCCAGGCACAAGGCCTAAACACCTTTATGCTCAACTTTCAACTCTTGCCCAAAAACTGGCAGTTCTTCATTCCACTGCTTTCCAGTCATCACCCCTT
>DAINRC010000257.1:0-1985 GCA_036742135.1 Bacillota bacterium | reverse complement strand
ATGCTTAACAGGGCGTTTTTGGAAGTCCTTATGGAAGGAGATGCTAAAGGGAGGGTTTTCACCTTCCCGATTCCCACCTACAACATCACCAAGGACTTCGATTGGGATGACCCCAAGCTCGAGCTGCTCTGGAAGGTCACTGCCAAGTACGGGATCCCCTACTTCTCCAATTTTGTCAACTCAGACATGAATCCAGAAGACGCCCGCAGCATGTGTCTTTTTCCAGAGGAGACTCTTCTCTACCGATTTGATGGGAAGATCCGAAAGACGACGATTGGGGAGTTCTACGAGGCCTTCTGTGGTGAGAAGCTGGATGAAGAGTGGTCAGTGTGCAAATCTGGTGTAGAAGCTTTGTCTCTTAACCCCAATACAGGAAAACTCGAGTGGGTACCGGTTCGGAGACTTCTCCGAACTTACGGAAGAAATCTCGTGACGATCCGGACTAAGGATGGCAAGACGATGCGAGTTTCTCCAGAACATCCTGTTGCTGTCTTCACAGAGCAGGGGATCACTTTCCGGAGGGCCGACCAGATTAGTGAGGGAGATTTTCTCCTTGTTCTCAAAGATGCCTCCTCGATCCTAGGGGGTGAGGCCGTGGATCCTGAGCTCGCCTGGTTTATGGGGCTTTTTGTCGCTGACGGTAATTGTCTTTACGACAGCCGATACCCCGGGCAGCGGGTGAGGGGTATTCAGATTACCTTCAACACCCAGGATCGAGAGGTTATCGAGAGAACCCGGTGTTTCTTGAGCAAGCATCTCGGCTATGAAATGAAGTTCACTAACGACCCGCGCTACGAGCGGTCCCTGCGGGGTTATGTCTACAACTCAGAGTTTGCCCGGAGGTTGAGGGAAGAATACGATCTTTGCAAGTATGAGCGTCTTCCTGCCTGGATCTGGAATGCCTCTCGGGAAACCATCCTGGCGTTCCTGCAGGGCTTTTTCGACGGTGATGGGTATAAGGATGGGCAAGAAATTCACATCAATGATGAACCTCTTTCTCGGGAGCTCAATCTCTTGATGCAGCTTGTAGGAATTAGCACCACCTACAGGACCAGAGAGAGGTCTCAGGTGATTCGAGTTCAGCATACACTAGGCCGAGGTGCCAATGGAAGCCGGGTTATCAGGGATTCTCTGCACAATTCAATTCCAACCTTTTTGCTTGATTGCAAGTACCGTAGAGATGCTTCAGGTCGGATGCTCTACCAGTGCTACGGATGCCGGACAGTAGGAGTTGCGACCCTCGACCGTTGGGAACTCTCTAGCGAAAAAGTCGAGGCTCTGAGGAATGCTGACTTTGCTGTAGTTCCCGTGGAAACGGTCTTAAAAGAAACTCTTGACGAAGAGCAAACTTTTTACGATATCGAATTGGAAAGGAATCACTACTTCGTCCATTCTGACGGTAACATCACTCACAACTGCTGCAGGCTGCGCCTGGACCTGAGGAAGCTGGAGAAGAGGGGTGGCGGTCTCTTCGGAGCGAACCCGATGACCGGCTCCATTGGTGTCGTCACCATCAACATGCCAAGGCTCGGCTACTTCGCTAAAGATGAAGACGATTTCTTGAACCGCTTAGGCAGGCTGATGGAACTGGCTAAGACCAGCCTGGAGATCAAGAGGAAGGTTCTGGAGAAGTTCACCGAAAGAGACCTTTATCCGTATTCCAAGTTTTATCTTAGAGACATTAAGAAGAGGTTCGGCCAGTACTGGAAAAACCACTTCTCAACGATCGGGCTGGTGGGGATGAACGAGGCCTGCTTGAACCTCTTGGGGGTTAACATCGCTTCCGAAGAAGGCAGGAGGTTTGCTCTCAAGGTCCTCGACTTCATGCGGGAAAAGCTTTTGGAGTTCCAGGAGGAAACCGGAAACAACTACAATCTGGAGGCGACTCCTGCTGAAGGTACTTCCTACAGGCTCGCCAGGATCGACAAAGAAAAATATCCCGACATCATCTGCGCCAATGAGGAAGAGTACCGCAAAGGAGCGAA
>DAINRC010000256.1:1207-1987 GCA_036742135.1 Bacillota bacterium | reverse complement strand
ATATAGGTCAATGTATTTCTTGGCCTCGTTAAGCAGCACCTTCGTGACAGGTATTTCACGCTCTTGGTTGGCGCCTTGTTTCCAGGTTTCAAGGCGCAACATAGGGTGCTTCATTTCGGTCGCTTTGAGGATGTCGCGGACTTTGATATTTGATATTTCACCACGTCTAGCTCCGGTCTGTTCCAGCATGGAGAGCAGTAGATGTCGACGCATTTGAATATGCCTTGAACACTTTATCTCATTGATAGCGGCTCTAAGCTTTTCAATGTTTACTTCTGTGATAGGGTTGCGTTCATGGATACGGCTACCTGCGATAGTCAACGAATGATGGTGAAGGTAAGTGCGCTTGATGAACCTCCCGCTGCGGGAGGTTATCGTTACTGACTTTTCAATAGCCCGGATTGTGCCTTTGTCGGAGACGAATGAGTCATCACCATAGAAACGTCCTACGTAATTCAGGAAGTCCAAGCATACGCGTCCGACCGCTAGCAGCGTCGTTTCAGATTTCCTTTCGACCTCAGGGTTTCGTTGTGATCTCTCATTGCGGAGCTCACTTATAAACTCGGAGAAGAGTTGGTCTGTGAGGTCGATAAAATCGATATTTAGTCTATAGCAGTATCGAATAATCGGGCTGATCTTCGCCGCGTAGTCGCCCATACTGCCGCCCTTACTGCCGCGGCGGGAAAGGCCTTGGTTGCCACTGCGCCCCGGACGATCCCTCAATGCCAGCATATAAAGGTTGGCTAGCGAGCATGGAGATCCGTTAGGCCACGTGATAAA
>DAINRC010000256.1:0-1197 GCA_036742135.1 Bacillota bacterium | reverse complement strand
TGATAAAAGGGATATTTGACCCGTCTTTGGTTACAAGATTTCCAAGCGCAAAATGGCAAAATAGCTCAATATCTTTTATGGGCTTGAAAAGCTGCCCGCGGGCTGGTTTTTTCATTTGCGGTAGCTGTCCATCTTGGTAACGGTCGCGTCTGTTGGAAAAGGTGGTATTAAGTCAAATGGAGGAGGGTTAATGCTCACTAAGGCTGCCAGTGTGCGAAGGGCCTCCTTGGCTCGTTTTTCTCTGATCTTGGAATCCGGTGCGTCTCTGATGCTTTTGAGCTCTCCCATCGCGAGAGAGAGGCCTTGAAGCAATATCATGTTGACTCTTCTGTGATGATAAATTTCTTCCTCGAGCTCTTCTGTTCGTTTGGCTAAGCCCGATTTCGTACGTTTATTGGACGACTTGCTACGCTCATTGAACGAATTAATGGCATCCAGCGCAGAAGCTCGGAGGGCGTTCAACCCTCCAAATCCACGTTCTAGCACTTGATTAGCGTGGGTCTTAACGGTGTTCAAGCTCAGCGGGGTCTTTATTTTGATCCCGTCGGCATCCTCAAATTCAAACTCTAGAGATGCCATGGCGCCCTGGCTTTTTAACGCTTTGAGGATCGTTTCATTGCTTGCAAATTCCGCGGGTTTGCGCGTAATAAGCCTCAGTAAGTCTCGTAGGGCGAGCAAGGAGGCGGCGTTCCGCTCAAGGCGGGCATCAATTTTCGCCATTAGGCGGCTCCTTTAATCTTTGCGATTACACGTATGTGCTGGCCATTTTCATCTTCAAAAAACTCTGGCTCTATTTCTACTTCCCCAGCTTTCATGAGGTCGGAGATTTCGTCTTCAAGTTCGTTAGTGTCCACCAGCGCGAAATCTTCGGTGCCATACCGCTCTTTCAAAAGTGCCGCAAGATCATCATAGCCCTGAGTGCCCTCTCGATGAAGCTGTTCGGCTACGTATTGGGATTTAGCCCCGCGCAGCACAGCGCCATCCATTGTTTCGGTGATGTAGTGCCAGACATGCCTCGCATCAGTATGCCCCAGCATCCATTGCAAGGTTTCAAGACCTCCGAAACTACTTGAATGAAAGAACAGCATTGCAAAGAATCGACGAAGCTGGTGTTGGCGAATGTAATAGCGTGCACCTTTTGAGTTTAGTTGAGTCTCAAAATAGTCACAGAAGATGTCTAGGTTCCGGTTGTAAATA
>DAINRC010000255.1:607-2021 GCA_036742135.1 Bacillota bacterium | reverse complement strand
TAAGAATACTGTAGAAATGACGGCAAGCATGGGGATGAAGATACAACTCCGGCTCCTCGATGACAAGAACGAGCGCTTCACGTACTTCTTCAGCATACACGCGAGCAAGGGCAATGGCCAAGGCACTTTGCGTACCTGCTCCCATCTCTTCAGGGTCAAATTCGTGGTTTAACCCAGTTTCTTTAAAGTATGGCCTAAGGTTTTGCAAAACTCGAAGTGGGTCGAGTGTATGGAGTTTCAAACCAATATCTAAACCAGTCTGCTCAATAAGGTAATTCCTAAGTTTATCCTCGACTCGCTTTACGGTTGGATAAAGGTTACTATTAAATGCGTTAGCTACAGCAATTTTGAATTGTTCTCTATTACTTTCATTAATCTGACTTTCAAGGTGTCTAAGAATCTTACCAAAAATTGTCCATTGCGATGGGCGAATTTGCTGGCGAGCAAGCCGATCTAAAGTGAGATACATGAGGGGTATTTTGTCACGCATTTGATTAGTTACTTTTATTTCTCTCCCACTGCTGTATTGTTTTTCATTCCCATCTTGATCTGTCGCAATGAAGTTGAGATTACTTTCTTTATCAAAAGAAAGCTTAAATCCCCATATCTCTTCCGCCGGTGGATCGATAGGTTCATCAAAGCACACCCAAATTTCTATGGGCTGGTTGGTATTTCCCCTATGAAAGTCCCGAAGATCGAAAGTCCGTGACGTGGGATAGCTCTCGCCTAAAACAAGATTCAGTGCTTGAAGAACGTTCGATTTGCCAGCGTTATTTGGTCCAATGAAAGCATTGAGACTACCAAGTTCTACTTCTAATTCATCAATAGACCGATAGTTCTTTATTCGTAAGCGCTGAACTTTCATTTTGACTGTGATTACCCCCCTTACAAAGTTGGAGGTTCGAAAGCCGGCTCAAATAGCTCAAATATTCATCGTAATATTTGTGTTCCATCATTTTGTGGGCATCTGAGATCACCATCGTCATCAGCAGTTTGCCTGTGGTGTTGAGCTTTCATCGCCGCCAGCACGTCTTCAAACCGCCTTCTCTTCTCCTCCCAGGCCCACTCGGTTAGGCGAAAGAAGGTAACCGGATGTTCTTTCCAGTCCACGCCGTCTTTTTTGTGGCGCTTGCGCAGGGTAAAAGCTGCGTAGCGTGCCGTCGCTTCGTCCAGCACGTTGAAGCCCAGGTCCCAGACGATTTCGGGCAGGGCGTCCTGCCGCAGGATTTCTTCTCGCAGTTGCTGGAAGGACTTGAGAAAAAGGAAAGTGCGCCCGGTGAGCGCTCCCACATAGCCACCCTCTTTGCAAAGGTCAACGGCCTGTTCAATGAAGGCGGCGTAGTAGTCGCTGTGAGTGCGGGGGTAGTGCTTCCGCGCGTATTCCTTGCAACCAGGTGGCATCGCCCCGTAGGGA
>DAINRC010000255.1:0-227 GCA_036742135.1 Bacillota bacterium | reverse complement strand
CCCTTTAGCTCCTCAAAAGCAGTGCGGGCTTTCAGCCAGAGGGCGAGGGCGGCAATTTGACAGGCTCTCAAGTCAATGTCCACACCAAACAGGTTGTGCTCCAGGATCAGGGCGGGGATCTGCCACCTCGGGATCTCGGGGTGCTCTTCCTGCCACATATCCAGCAACAGGTCAAAGGCGCCCAGCAGGAAGTGCCCGCTGCCGCAGGCAGGGTCAAGGACCTTTAG
>DAINRC010000254.1:0-2031 GCA_036742135.1 Bacillota bacterium | reverse complement strand
TCCCGTGCTTGATCGCAGCGTTCTCTGCAGGGAGTCCAAAAGCATCCCATCCCATAGGATGGAGAACCTGATAGCCCTGCATCCGGTAGAAGCGGGCAATAACATCACCGATTGCGTAGTTGCGGACATGCCCCATGTGCAAGTTCCCTGATGGATACGGAAACATCTCCAGGCAGTAAAACTTAGGGAGACGAGGGTCCTCAGTTACCCGAAATGTTTCTTCTTTTTCCCATCTTTCCTGCCACTTTCTTTCGACCAGACGAAAGTTATACTTTCTGCTCACCACTGATCACCCTGCACCTGCAAATTAATAACTCCCGTCCCTGAAAGGGACGGGAGTTTGTTCCCGCGGTACCACCCTGCTTGGTAAATAACTGGTGGAGCTGGCGGGAGTCGAACCCGCGACCTCTTCCATGCCAAGGAAGCGCGCTCCCACTGCGCCACAGCCCCCCGTATTTACCCACTCTACGAAAGTTAACGCCTTTCCACGGTGCCGACTTATCATCGACACTGCTCCCGGGCGAGTTCAGCCCCGGCAGACCACCGGCTCGCACCCCGTATACCGGTTCTCTGAAGGCTGCCATCAGGGCCTAATACTCCCGTTCCTCGCATTTATTCTTTTTAAGACCAAGCCCATTATACGAAATCTAGGGGCGAGTGTCAAGATTAATCTCAGAGATACCTTCAAAAATTACTGGGGCATCCCCCCACAAACGCTCAAGGGCGTAAAAGCGCCTGGCTTCCTCGCTGAAGATGTGGACGATCACATCCCCAAAATCAAGAAGGACCCAGCCGGATTCTGGTGTTCCTTCAATCTTCCCAAAAACCCCAGCCTCAGCCAACCTTTCTTCCACCTCGCGGGTTATTGCCTTCAACTGAGGCACACTGTTACCACTGCAGATCACAAAGTAATCAGCCACCGGGAAAATGCCTCGCAGGTCGAGCACAATAACATCGTTTGCCTTCTTGTCCACAGCAGCGCGGGCTGCCTTAATGGCTACCTCGCGATAATTAAGCAAATTATACTTCCCCCCTGTCTGTGAAATGAAAAAATTCCACGCCGCAATTGTCTGCGGGTGGATAACTCTTTTCTCTTGCAAGCAATAACGGACTGTGGAGGCAAAACCTTCCAGAAGAGCAAGGTCGAGATCTTTCATTGCCAGCCGACGGATCTTGGCGACACCTGGGAAATTCCTTCCTTCGGCGATGAGGTCTGCCAGATAAACAATCTTGGCCAACAAACCCATCCCCGGCGCCCCTAAGGTATGACTGCTGATCGCCTCAAGGATCTCTCGATCTTCAATTCCCAATTCCTTCTGCACAAGAACTGCTCCCACTGGCCCGTGTAAAAGCACGGGAAACTTCCGCTCAATCTCGTTTTTGACGAGGTCGTTCTCTTCAGCAAGGCGCAAAAGCTCATTTGGGGGTAAATCCCGAGCACAGTCATGCAACAAACCAGATAGCTCTGCTTTCTTGCGGTCTTCACCATAGCGTGCCGCAAGCTCTCCAGCACAACGAGCCACAGCGTAAGAGTGTTCCAACCGGGATGGGGTAACCATTTTTTGGAGATAATCCCGATAAGAATCTTCAACTTCAATCCTATCCAGTTTTTCCCCACACTCCTTCTCTAGTATGCAGTAACATCACTGCGAATATATAGTTACTCACCACTCCGGAGCATCCTTGTAGAGCCTATTATGGTAGATGTAAGTCTCGACAGGCTCGGGAACCAGGTACTTAATGGTCAAGCCGCGGCGGACACGTGCCCGAATTTCACTGGACGAAATACTGAGAAGAGGAACCTCGAGAACAGAAACTGACGCGGAAAAATCTTCACCAAGCAGATTCTCCAGTTTGCCGAGGTCATAGCCCGGCCTCGTCGCGGCAATGAAACGACAGGAGGAAAGGAGTTCCTTTGGTTGCTTCCAGGTGAATATTTCTAAAATCGCATCGGCGCCGGTGATAAAGTAGAGTTCCGTTTTTTCTCCGAAAATCTTTTTGAATTCCCTGATGGTGTCAATAGTGTAAGAT
>DAINRC010000253.1:0-2033 GCA_036742135.1 Bacillota bacterium | reverse complement strand
CGGATTTTACCCTGACAATATCACAGACGGATCACAATCATACATTGAGAAATTGACTTCTTAGGAAAAAAATCATACTATTGAAAAATGGTGGCTTAGGATATCCAAGAGGAGACATTGCCAAAACTCAAAAACATTAGTAAAATAGCAGACCAAAAGGAGCAACCATCTTAACGGCTGAACATTTAGGACTATATCTCTCGCCTGAGGATAGCCATCAAGGCAGAGAAAATAATTAATCAGTATTTACCTACAAGCAAATCCAGTCTGGAGAAGCTTTCTCTTCAGAAGCCCATACAGATAGACCTGATTCCTGGGCAATATAATCATTTGCTTTTGTGGAGTGATTTTCTTGGAAGATAACAAAGAACTTGTCACAGAAATTGAAAGACTGCGGGCTGAGCTTCAACAAAAGTGCACCTCTACCACATTAACAGCAGAGGAAGTTCTCCTTCTCTCAGAAAAGCTTGACAAACTGATCAATCAATACCTGCGCCTTATGTTAAAAAAAGAAGCAGAAAAGTTTGAATAGGGTGACCCAAAGAGGTGTCAAACCACCTCACCCCGACCGTGAACCACCACAGAACTTCGACAATGTGATAAGACAAGCCCTCCGGTTGGAAAGTGGTCCTGAAGCCTCTGAGCATTGCAGAATATCCACCATAATCGGTATTCATCCGCAGGTAGTGATCGAATGAAGCAACACCTGCTATGGAATGGCACTAAAAAGCCTTCCGAGAGCAACTAAGCTCTACGGAGGGCTCGGTTTTTCAAAACTGGAGCGGAAAACGGGATTCGAACCCGCGACCCTCGGCTTGGGAAGCCGATGCTCTACCACTGAGCTATTTCCGCTCTCTGGCTTATATTATATTCAAAACATCCCTCTCTGACAAGAGGGTGAAAACAAAGTGTGATATAATTTAGTTAAGCCTTGCCTAAATTAATTTAAATTTAGTAAAGGGGATAGGGTCGTGAAAACTCAGTGGGTCAAAAGCCTCCACCCCGGACTCGAGGTAGCCACCTACTTCGGAGTTTTTGACATCAGTCTTGCCAAAACGAAGAACGGCCTTAAGTATCTCAAACTCTTGCTCGGCGACCGCACAGGCACAATCGAGGCAAGGGTTTGGGACCCTGATCTTGCCGAAGAAGTCTACCACACGCTCACCCCTGGTGACATTGCAGTAATTCAGGGAACAGTCATCGAATTCAATGGGCTTCAGATCAATGTTGAGCGCTGCAAAAAAACCGATAAATCGCGCCTGAACCTCAACGATTTCCGGCCCACAACAGAAAAGGACATCCCCGCCCTCCGGAAACAGTTCACAGCGAAGATCTCAACAGTGGCCAACCCCTATCTGAGAACCCTTCTAGAAACCATTTTTGAGCCCGAATTCCTCGAAAAGTTCGCCTATGCTGCTGCTGCCCGAAAAATCCACCACTGCTACGCCGGCGGTCTTCTCGAACACACCATCGAAGTTATGGAATACTGCTTCAAGGTGATCGAAGTCCAGGGGGAATTGATTGATCCAGACCTGCTGATTACCGGAGCTGCCATTCACGATCTCGGCAAGCTCTGGGAATATGATCAGAATGGTTTTACCTTCCAGCGCACCAAAGAAGGCCGTCTCCTGGGAGGACACGTAATCCTTGGCCGCGACTTCTTGCGGGAAAAGGTAAAACTTATCAAGAACTTCCCCAAGGAACTCTCCCTTCATCTGGAACACTTGATTTTGTCTCACCATGGCCAGCGGGAATGGGGAGCAGTAGAGGAGCCCAAAACTCTTGAAGCTATCGCCCTACACCACGCCGATCTCCTTTCCGCCCGCATCAACCAGGTAGGCAGCCTGATCAAAAACCACATCGGCAGCACCTGCTGGACCAATTACGACCGCTACCTAGGCCGCAGCCTCTTTGTTCCCGAGAAGCAGCACAATCTAAAAACAGACGACTTGCCACCAACGTCTGACCCCTGACTTAAACTAAAACCTGTTCTTTAAATGCATTTCTAATAACCTCACTAACCCACTGAGTGG
>DAINRC010000252.1:0-2038 GCA_036742135.1 Bacillota bacterium | reverse complement strand
TTGGCGGGGTGGCTGGTGGCGCCGCTGGGCTTGGGCAGCGCCTTACTGGTACCCCTGGTGGTGGTAACTTCTAGCTCCTTTTAACCAGGAGGTGAGAGCGATGTGGCGTTGGTGGTTCTGGCACTGGCATCCGCGCTTGATGTGGCCCTGGATACCTCCGTTTTATAGTTGGCCTTGGAGCCCTCTGGGGCCCATCTCCAAGGAGCAGGAGATCGCCATGCTTCGGGAAGAAGCAAAACTCCTCGAAGAAGAGCTGAATTTCATCAATGCCAGGCTGGCAGAACTTGAGGGAAAAGGCAAAGGGGAATGAGGGATGTCCCGCGGGGGTCGCCCTCCGCGGGGCACCCGGAAAAAGTAAATAAAGTAAACAAGAGAAGGAGGAATATCATGAGAATCGCGATCTCGGCGACGGGAACGAATCTTGATGCTGACGTTGACCCACGTTTTGGCCGCTGTCCTTATTTTATCATAATTGACTCGGAAGCAAAAAAGATCGAAGTGGTGCCGAACGAGTACGCCATGGCTGGCGGTGGGGCGGGGATTTCTACTGCCCAGATGGTTGCCAACATGGGTGTGGATGTGGTTCTCACGGGAAACGTTGGTCCCAATGCCTATCAGGTCCTCGGAGCGGCAGGGATTCAGGTGGTTACCGGTGTTTCCGGGAAGGTCAAGGATGCTCTTGAAGCCTTCAAACGAGGGGAGTACCAGCTGGCATCAGAGCCAACGGTAGATGCCCACTTTGGTATGGGTTTTGGTCCGGGTGCTGGCTGTGGTATGGGTCGCGGCATGGGACGCGGTATTGGTCGCGGCATGGGGATGGGAATGGGAAGAGGCATGGGTCGCGGCGTGGGATTGGGGCGAGAGGAAGAGGTCAAGGCTCTTAAGGAGCAGGCGAAGATCTTGGAGCAGCAGCTGCAGGAGATCAACCGTCGCCTTCAGGATCTGGAGAAAGATAAAGATAAGTGACAGAAAGGGGAACCCTGCTTTTTCTACTGTGCCCTGGGCAGAGAACCGGGAGAAAGGCACGTAACAAAGTGGGGTGACCGGGTTTCCAGAACTAAGATTGTGAGAATGTTGTTGAGGTGGTAGCGATTCCTAGAAGAAGGAGAAGGTGCTGGGTCCAGTTCCTGCCCCCGCAAAAGTATTTTGCTCCAGCGGGAGCGCCTTTTGGGGGAGTGGGTGAGGTCAATTTGACTGTTGAAGAGCTGGAAGCGATTCGTCTCAAGGACCTCGAGGGGCTGGAGCAGGAGGAATGTGCCAAACAAATGGGTGTTTCTCGGGCGACTTTCCAGCGGATCCTTTATTCGGCACGCAGCAAAGTTGCCGAAGCTCTGGTGTGTGGTAAGGCCATCAGGATCTCCGGAGGTAGCTTCCAGGTCCCTTCTATCCAGAGGATGCAGTGCTTAAATTGCGGCCATGTGCTGGAATTTCCTGTTGGTCAGGTGCCTGATGGTGCCGAGGTTACCTGCCCTGAGTGCGGCGAAGGCCCTGTGTATTTTCTCGAGTTTGTGGGGCCTCCGGAGTGGCGGCCCCCTGGTGGCTGCAAAGGGGGACCTGGCAGGGGAAGAAGATTCCGAGGCGGATGTTAGGCCGGTTATCCGGGGTGAATCCGTGTGGAAAAAACTGTTGATTCTTGTTTTGCTTCGTGTCTTAGAAAAATGAAAGTTAATCAGTTGCGGATCACTCCGCAGCGGGAGGCTTTGCTCCAGGCCCTAGTGAAAGAAAAAAACGCTCATTTTACACCATACCAGTTGTTTGAAGAAGCCAAAAAGACCTGTCCTGAACTGGGGCTGGCAACTGTCTACAGATGTCTGGCACTTTTTGCGAGACTGGGTCTGGTGCGGGAGATCCAGTTGAAGAAAGGTTTGACGCACTACGAGTTTATTGGACCGAAAGGGAAACCCCAGCACTATCATCTGGTTTGCAAAAAATGCGGCCGGGTGGAGGAATTGGATGGACTGCCATCCCGGCGCTTCCTGGATGAGGTTGATCGCAGGATTGGCTTTTTGATCACTGATTATTCCTGTCAGTTTTACGG
>DAINRC010000251.1:1774-2042 GCA_036742135.1 Bacillota bacterium | reverse complement strand
AGTCGAGCGTCCGCTGGGTCACACAGATCCTCTGGCCCACGCGGCGCAGCAGGCCGGCCCTCTCCAGCTTCTTCAGACGGCGGTAGACGTACCAGCGACCGTGCTCGCCGGTCTCCTCCCGATACATCAACCGGTGCGCCTCCTCCGTAGTCAACACCTCACAGCCACAGAGCGCTTCCAGCAGACAGCGGTCACGGGGCTGCAACTGGACCCCCGACAACAACTGTTCCCTCGTACAAGACCCCCAGAAAACCTCGCGTGCGGGCTC
>DAINRC010000251.1:0-1764 GCA_036742135.1 Bacillota bacterium | reverse complement strand
AATTTTGACACCTCCTTAGAAGAAACTCAGAAACTCGTCAGGGTCAATACTGACATTGGGTGGCTCCTGCTCTAAGGAAGCACTTCCCTGGAGCCTGCTCAAGATCAGGTCGAGCTTCCGGCTGATCTCTTCTAATTTCTCCCGCTGCCCGTCAATCTTGAGCGCCTGGTCGACCAACTGCCGAACGACGTAGGCCCGCGTCCCCGGAGGAAGGGTCGCGATATAGTGGTCTGCTGGAAATCGCACCGTGACTCTTACGCGGCCAGGGGGCATGGGATGGTGACACCTCCTCCCGCCTTGCGGCCCAAGGGATCGAGGCAGTTTTCCACAGGGGGGCGGTGACATGACCTTTCGCTGGAAGCCGAACTCGAAGAATTGAGTCACCACCCCTCTCTAAAAATCGGGTTCATAGCCTTGTGGCCCAAGGTTTTGAAGCCTGTCACCAGGGGTCTCTTCAGGTGCCTGCACTGGTGGAGATTGCCTTGAGAGAATTCTTCTGCAGCTTCGCCTGGAGCGCGGATAAGAACCCTTCAGCGTTCGCCCACTGAGGGTCGGGGAGCACCTTCGCCGCAGGGAGCATGGAGACCAGATCACCGAACTCTAAAGCACCGCCCCCGGCGAGGTAGACCACCTGGATGATGTCGGCAGTGCTCTTCCAGGCAGCCAGGACTCTTCCTGCGATGACCCGCGCCGTCTCCGCTTTTACGCTGCACCCGCAAACGGCTTGACCCTGACGAAGTGGCCAACAGAGGTTTGTGAAAGTTCACCCAGGCTTAGCTCCGTTGCCGGAGCGATGAAAGATGGGAACATGACGCGGCCGCCGTGCTCGCTGACGGCCTTCACCGAGCTGTAGCCCACATCTACAGCAATGTTCACTACAAACCACTCTCCTTTTCTTAAATTTTTCGCAGTTCAGTCCTTTAAAAAAAAGAAAACCCCCGGCCCTTCCTGGAAACCGGGGTCTGCGGGCAGATCTTGAGGCTTGCATCGATCCAAAGCTCGTTGGGTTTCAATTAATGGACTCAAGATTCATTACGGCCTTCAATAAAAACCTGCTTCAAAGATGAACTCACGAAATGGGCCAATGAATATTCTTGAGCTAGCGTCAAGAAAGCACAGCGAAGGCCAGCAAGGCTATGTGTAGCTACTGATGAAGATTTGCATAAATGGAACGCTACTTAGTGCCGAGTTGAACGTCATCAACAGAGATGCTTCCTTGCAGCACGCACATAAAAGCAGCGACCTTTATGCATACCGACACTCCTCTTGCCTACCTCTGCTCTGCCGCCCCTGTTTAAACACTGATTTTCCCCTTTGTGCAGGTGGTGCGACCGCTGACTCAAAGGAAAGGAGCCGTTCACGGAGAGATCCACGACAACAGGCGGCCCACTGTCTTCACGGTAGATCCGGACGTTGACCCCGCACCTGCAGGAGTTCGCGTCGAAGGAGATCCAGAAGACACCGTCTTTCTTGTAATTGTAAGGCTAGATCTTCACCACCTCGAGAAAGACCTCGACGAGGTGAGGGTCAAACTGGGTTCCCGCATTCCTCCTGATCTCCTCCACCGCCTCCTCCCGGGACACAGCCTTCCTGTAAGGCCTCCCAGCAGTCATCACCTCATAAGCATCAGCAATGGCTAAGATCCTGGAAAGCAGAGGTATCTCCTCACCCTTAAGCCCTTGCGGATAACCTTTCCCATCCCAGCGCTCGTGATGATGAAGGATCGCCTCAGCTATAGGCGCCAGTTCGTACGAAGACTGGGCA
>DAINRC010000250.1:0-2069 GCA_036742135.1 Bacillota bacterium | reverse complement strand
AACCTAGAAGGGGTTAAATCCTGCTTACCAGCACCTAACCTAGCAAGAGCTATAATTGCGTAAATACCTACACCAAGACTGAACCCTAACTGTTTTGCTCTCCACAGAATAAGCTTGCTATAAGCGGGATTGGGGGAGGAGAAGAGGCTCTTTAAGGAGGCAGTTGCCAAGGCAGGTGCAAAGTGGGACTTAAGCTGGTGCCTTGAGCATCTCTTTTGGGAGCAACGGAGCAGGATGGGCCAAAAAACCCTCGACTCCTTTCACCTGAAGAGGCACCTGATGGAAGCCCTCCACCACAACGAAGAGGCCTTCCTCGAGGTCAGGGAAGCAGTCTCCCAGGGAAGCTGGGAAGAGACCCAGAAAGTCCTTTACTAAAGGCGGCAAGGAGGGCTCACGGAGCCCAAAGGAAGAGAATCTCAAGCTCTTTTGCTATCTTGAGGAGAACTGGTCGGGTATTGCGTCTTCATCTCGGCACAATCGAGGGCCAAATTCAGAAACAAAAGCCCGGAGGATGAAGCACTAGAACGAGCGGCCTCGACGGTCTCCGGAGGCTCCGTTGGCACGGGTCCTGGCCGCCCGTGCCAATGGAGAGCTTGAGGAATGTTTCTCCCCCTGGACCATGAACGCGGAGAAGCTGAAGGAAGCTGCCCAAGCCAAACCCAACCCAAACCTGAACCTTGAGGATATTGAACCCTGGCTCCGGGTGTGCCTTCCTGCTCTGAAAGAACCCTCTTGTGGAGCTCCGTGGGTGAAGTGCGTTTTGCAGGAGCTAAGCCGCCAAAACTTTTCTCTCGTTGCTGGATAGCTCTCTTTATATAGGGCACCAAAAGGTCCTTTTGGAGCGCTCTGCGTCCTAGCGAACTATCGGCCAAGAATCGGTTTCCACAACGAGAGCCTTGCGTGGCGAGGTCTCCTCACTCGTTACTTTTTTGGAGCCGCACCTACTAAATCTTGACGCGGACCACGGATGTTGCTCCCTTAGAAAAGTCTCATCATTTCTGTTATAATCGTCTCTAGGAACAATTCTAAAAACGAATAATTCCAGAAGCGAGTGGTGAGTTTATATTGAAACAAAATCGTGCCCAAATCCTGCGAGAGATTACCACAGCAATTTTAAAAGGAGATGCCGAAAAAACTCTCGCAGCCGTCGAAGCCGGCCTTGGTCTCCAAATGAGTGCTACAGAAATACTTGAAGAAGCGATTATCCCTGCCACTAACCAAATTGCTGAAAAGTTCCAGGGCCCGGAATTCTACATCCCCGAAGTCCTCTTTGCTTCCCACGCTATCAAAGCAGGGCTTTATACACTAAAACCTTTGATCCAAAACACACCTAAAAAATATAACAGAACAGTTATCATTGGCACCGTAGAAGGTGATATTCACGACATCGGAAAAAACCTGGTGGCACTTTTCCTTACTTGCGCGGGGTTTGAGGTAATCGATCTTGGTGTAGATGTGACGGCATCCCAATTTATCAAAGCCACAAAACAACACAAACCAGATATCCTCGCGCTTTCTGCACTTCTCACAACCACAATGGGAGAAATGGCTGTAGTGATTGAAGAACTTCAAAGACATAATCTGCGGCACACTGTCAAGGTTCTCATTGGAGGAGGGCCAGTCACAGAAGAATTCGCCACACTAATTGGCGCTGACGCTTACGCCAAAGACGCTAGGGAAGCTGTCATCGTGGCAAAAAGTCTTCTCGACAGGAAATCCAAGTAAAGTTTTTCAAGCGTTCTCTCTTTCAAGGTTGGAAGTCCTCAATTACCCTTTTCTTTCTATACTCGTTAGGACTCATTCCGGTAACTTCTTTAAAGATGCGAGAAAAGTAACTCCGATCGCGGTAGCCAACTTCGTGGGCCACCTCAGCTATACTTCTCGAGGCATCACTAAGGGCAAGCTTAGCCTGCTCGACGCGAACCTTGTTAATAAATTCCGTCAAAGTGCAATTCATCTCTTGCTTAAAAAGGCGGCTCAAATAGGCAGGGCTGGAATATACTGCCCTGGCAACCTGCTTTAGCGAGAGATCTGGCAGCGCATAATTTTTCTGAATATAAGCCACTGCC
>DAINRC010000249.1:0-2073 GCA_036742135.1 Bacillota bacterium | reverse complement strand
CTGAGAGATCGCCAACTGTGGGGTTAATCTGAGCCAGAGCCAAGCGCAAAGCTTTCTTTCCTCCTCGGAGTTACAAGTCGAAGTAGAGGTGGAACTCGTAGGGATGCGGACGGAGCCTAACTTCGTCGATTTCCCGCTCCCGCTTATATTTGATCCAGACTTCAAGAAGATCAGTTGTGAAGACGTTCCCTTTTAGCAAGAAGTCGTGATCCTTTTCTAGGGCATCAATGGCTTCTTCGAGGGAGGCAGGAACAGTCTTCAGAGTTCCAACCTCATCTTTGTCTAATTCATAAATGTTTTTGTCAACAGGATCTCCTGGGTCAATTTCGTTTTCAATTCCGTCCAGACCTGCCATGAGCATTGCGGCAAATGCGAGGTAAGGATTGGACGTACAGTCCGGTGGCCGGAATTCAATTCGCTTGGATTTTGGATTTGCTGAGTAGACGGGGATTCGCACTGCAGCACTTCGGTTCCGCATTGAATAAGCGAGGTAGACGGGTGCCTCAAAGCCCGGAACGAGCCGCTTGTAGGAGTTGGTCGTGGGGGCGCAGAATGCCATCAAAGCCGGGGCGTGCTTCAGCAACCCCCCAATATAGTACCTGGCGATTTTACTAATTAAAGCATATCCCTTAGGGTCGTAAAACAGGTTCACCCCATCTTTCCAAAGTGACTGATGGGTGTGCATCCCGGAGCCATTGTCTTGGAACAAAGGCTTCGGCATGAAGGTGACAACCTTGTTGTGGCGCCTGGCGATGTTTTTCACGATGTATTTGCACATCATGCATTTGTCGGCCATTCTGGTCAGGCTGTCGAACTTCATATCGATCTCTGCTTGGCCTCCGCTAGCAACCTCGTGGTGGTGCACCTCAACTCCGATACCGACTTCAAGCAGGGTGGTGACCATCTCGCTCCGCAGGTCCTGATGGGTGTCATGGGGTGGCACCGGGAAGTAGCCTTCTTTGTATCGGAGCTTGTATCCGAGGTTAGGGCTCTCAACCCGGCCGGTGTTCCATTCTCCTTCAATGGAATCGATATAGTAGTAGCCGTAGTTCACATCCTGATCAAAGCGGATATCATCAAAAATAAAGAACTCCATCTCCGGACCCCAGTAGCTGACATCAGCGATTCCTGTTGATTTTAAGTATTCTTCTGCTTTTTTTGCGACATATCGAGGGTCACGGGTATAGGGCTGGCGCGTAATTGGGTCGTAGATGTCACAGATGATCGAGAGTGTGGGGGACTCACAGATGGGGTCGATTACTGCAGTGTTGGGGTCCGGGATCAGGATCATGTCGCTTTCCTGGATTTTCTGGAAGCCGCGAATACTGGAACCGTCAAAACCAACTCCCTCGCGGAAAATCCCGTTTCCTTCAAGGTCATCGAGTTCAGTAAGCTCGCTTACAGGCATGGTGAAGTGTTGCCAGAGCCCCGGCAGGTCATTGAACTTCAGGTCAACAAACTTGATTCCCTTTTCTTTTACAAGTGCTAGTATTTCCTCAGGCTTCACTAAAAATCCTCTCCTTTCCATATTTTTGGACGAAACTTTGCTACCAATGCCAGCGGCTTTTACACCCTTTCAAATTGCTTTTTAATGTGCATCTGTCTTATTCACCTCCTGACAGCAAATTAAAAAGACTCCTGCAAGTAAGCAGGAGCCCCATTGCTCCAAAGCAAAAAGCCCTCCTTTCGGAGGGCTTCATTGCCCTTGTTGTTGCGGCAGACGCCCTTGCCTGCCCTTACTTTTAGTTGACATTTCAGTTTATTTTTAATACTAATCGGAACGGATCAATTTGTCAACCGAATCAAGGCAAGTATACACAATACTCTCTCATAATGAAGGCAAAACAAGGTATCTCAAGCATTTGAAAAACCAGATAGCCGCTCTACCAACAGGGGGAGAGACCTTTTTATCCTTAGACGATTTCGAGTTCTTCCTCTGGAGTTTAGGAGATGGCCACATGGTACTCCCGCAGCCACATGTCCAGCTGAACCAGGTACCCCAGAAGCTGGGCGCCCCCCATGAGCTGGCTGAACCAGGCCGGGTCGAACTCGCGGGCGCCGGACTCCACCACC
>DAINRC010000248.1:0-2113 GCA_036742135.1 Bacillota bacterium | reverse complement strand
GTCGCCGAGGTGATGGCCGACCGGCTGACGCGGCACGTAGTTACTGGGAAATTAAATGGTCAGTGGTGTGTGCTTGTTGGAAGCGTGCCGGCGGAAGCGGGACGCTACAAGGCCGCCGCTTTAGACCTCCGTGTGGCGGCCTTGTGGCGGGGCGCGATTTATTTTCTCGGCGAACCAGAAATTCCAATTGCCGTTGCAGAGGTTTCCTCTTCAGGTGGCAGGGTCGCCGCCGGAAAAGAGTTTCTGGCCTTCGCCCGCGAGCTGGGGGGAGACCAGGAAGCGGAGCTACAGCGGACCCTCCTCTACTGCCGCTCCAGGCTCGGCGAAGACTTACATGTGTTCTACGTGGGGAAAGATTTGCCGGAAGAGACTGTTGCTGTAGGTTTGGCCCTGCACCGGCACCTGGAGCCGCGGTTTAATTTTCTGGTGCGGGAAAGACCTACCTTGGCAGGCCTCGCGGTGAACAGGCGCGTGCTCCGTGGTCTGGCGGTGGCGTGTGTTCTGGCTTCCCTACCTCACGTGGCGTCATTCGGCTACCAGATGCAAGCCGCGGAGTATGTCAGGAAATCGGAACTCCTTGCCCCCCAAGCGCGAAAATGTGCTGCCCTGCGAACCGAGCGCCAAAAATACGAGGACTGGACAACCATCGTGCGGATGTTCTCCACCTCTCCCGCTTGGCCTTTGATGGAAGACCTTCGGCAGGCTATACCTGTTTCCTGTTGGCTAACATCCGTTATAGCCGAGCCGGCACAGCCGCAGCAGAATGTCCGAGTTCCGCGGAATCAGGAGACACAATCAACATCTCAGCTACCGCAGCAGTCTCCACAGAGAATCAGTAGATCAACTGAACAAAAGCTTCTACTACCTGAGAGAGCCGCAGAACTTGTATTGGAAGGTTATTCCAAAGATGTGGCTTCTGTGGGCCTCTTCAAGGACAACCTCGAGGCGTTGTCGTGGTGTGAGGGTGTCTCAGATATAGTTGTGGAATGGAACGACGAAATCAGCGCCTACCGTTTTGAGATTACAGCAACGATAAAACAGCCTCAGGAAGTAGAAAGGGGTGGTTAATACGGCGGAACTCAAGCAAATACTGAAGCTTGCTACCGTTGCCCTAATGGTAGCAATTCTGTTCTTTTCAGGGGTACTGCGGTTAGCCGATGCACGCAGGGAACTCCTAGATGCCCACAGCAAGTATGCTTCCGTGCAGTCTGAAGTAGCATCTCTACCCAGGGAGGAAAAGATGCTCGAACAAGCAAAGCGGGTGTGGGCCGAGGAAAAGAAAAACTTGTGGCGTTCAGCAGAGACGGGTGTTGCTTTCAAGGATATCGAAAATGCCGTTAGGGAAAGTGGTGCGCGATTGCTGGCGGTGAAGCCGGGCAACGTAGTAGTCGGCCCATTTCGAAACCATTTGCGGGCGGTACCGGTAAAGGTAAAGATGCGAGGTACATTCCCCGCAGTATTGAACGCGGTTTCCCATTTGGAGCGATTAGTTTATCCCGGTGAGGTGAGACAGTTCCGTATAACGACCAATCCAGAATCAGAAGTGCCGGGAGAAGTAGAAGCAGAGGCTGACCTAGTGCTGTACTCCTTAAACCCGCCTGAAGTAAAAGAGAGAGCGCCGGGTTCTTTCGGCCGGTACGACCCTTTCTTCCCACTGGTGGTACCGGCCGAACAACCTACTGAAAAACAGGAGAAAGAGGACTCTGCTCCAGTAGATAACACACTCAACAAAACTTTGTTAAAGTAGGCAGAACCGGGAACTGTACGGTCCCGGTTCTATTTTTTCTTGCAGATCCCGTGACAGGGGAACGAAAAGGTCCTGGCATCGAGGGAGTAGGAGCGTGGTATTCGGCTTTTTCTTTTAAGAAAGGAATGACGAAGACCGATGAGACGCTATTTGCGAATAGGCTGTTTTGACACCTTTCTTCTTGTCGTGACGCTTCTCTCTTTGGTAGGGGCATTTATTGCCCCCTGGCTCTTCGACCCTTTGATAAAAGGCGGCAAGGCAGGCATCTCTCTTCCAGACACAGCAGCGCGTTCTGGCAGGGCTGCGGGGTCGGCGCCGCAGACGGAGCCGTTCACCGTGCTTTTGCTGGGTCTGGACGCCAGACCC
>DAINRC010000247.1:0-2121 GCA_036742135.1 Bacillota bacterium | reverse complement strand
GTAGGATAGAGATGCAAGGTCCAGATTCGCATTCAACATCAGCAGTATCCCTTCCACCGCAGCCGGTTGTAGGGAGTTTCATTCATGCCTACCTGATCTGTCCTCGAAAGACCTGGCTTATGGCGCACCAGATTTCGCCGGACGAAGACAACATTTTTCTCCAAATCGGGCGCCTCATCCAAAGCCAGAGCTATGCCCGTGAGCGCAAAGAAGTCCACCTCGAACACTTGAGCCTGGATCTGGTTCGCCGGGGTGAGAAAAATTTCGTTGTGGCTGAAGTAAAAAAGAGTTCGCGCGCCAAAGAAGCTGCAAGAATGCAACTGGCGTTCTATCTCTATGAACTTAAGCAGATGGGTATCGAAGCCGAAGGTGAGCTTTTGTTCCCGGATGAAAGAAAACGTGAGCCCTTGATTCTGACCCCATCACTGGAGGCAGAAATAGCCTTGCTTAAGAAACGGATTACTGCCCTGATCGTTCAACCAGGACCCCCTCCTCCGCAACGTTCCCGGTTTTGCAGTAAATGCGCTTATGCCGAGTTTTGCTGGGCATAACAGGCTTTTGTGAGGTGACCAGTTCGTGAAAAAGACCCTCTATCTTTTCCGGAGCGGCCGTCTCCGCCGCAAAGAAAACACCTTGGCAGTCGAGTCCGAGGAGCAAAGGCGCTACTTTCCCGTGGAAAACGTCCGCGACATCTTCGTCTTCGGAGAACTCGACCTCAACAAACAGGTTCTTGAGTTCCTCGGAAACAACGAGATATTACTCCATTTTTTTGACTATTACGGCCACTATGTGGGGTCTTTCTACCCCCGCGAACACTACAATTCGGGCTACATGATTCTCCGACAGGCAGAGCACTATCTTGACCCAACGAAGCGACTTGCTCTCGCCCGACAGTTCGTCTCAGGAGCATTGGAGAACATTGTCCAGGTTCTCCGGTATTACGCCAACCGTGGCAAAGACCTGGCTCAGCCCATCTCTGCCATAGAAAGTTTCTTAACCACAAACCTGCCTGCATGTGGAACTGTTGAAGAACTGATGGCTGTTGAGGGAAATGCCCGAAACTACTACTACGAGAGTTTCAACACGATCCTGGAAACCTCCCCTTTTCAAATCGACAGCAGAACCAAGAGACCGCCAGCGGACCCCATAAATGCCTTGATTAGCTTTGGTAACTCCCTTGTTTATGTCAAGATTTTGTCAGAAATTTACAAAACTCATCTTGACCCCAGGATTGGCTATCTTCACGCTACTAACTTCCGGAGGTTTACCCTCAATCTAGATGTCGCTGAAATCTTTAAACCGATCATCGCCGACCGGGTTTTGTTTACTGTGATCGGGAAAAAGATGATTGGTCCTTCAGATTTTGAGCACTATGGAAGCGCGGTCTTCTTGAATGAAAAAGGGAAACGCACCTTTATCGAAGAATTTGAGAAAAAACTGCAAACAACCTTTTACCACCGACGGCTCAAGAGGAATGTTAGCTACCAAACACTCCTCCGGCTCGAACTTTACAAACTAGAGAAGCACTTAATGGGTGAAAAGGAATACACTCCATTTGTCAGTCGGTGGTAGATTAAAATAAAGCAAGCCTTCGCCTGAGGGGGAGTTAACTTGTATGTAATTTTAGTCTATGATGTGAACGTGGCCCGGGTAGCGAAGGTCTTAAAAATCGCCCGCAAATACCTGCACTGGGTGCAAAATTCTGTTCTCGAAGGAGAGTTAACCGAAGCGAGCTTCCGGAAACTCAAATACGAACTTGGACGAGTAATTAATTTCGAAGAAGACTCAGTGCTTTTCTATGTCTTAGGAAATCAGCGCTACACAACACGTGAGCTTCTAGGAATAAAAAAAGGCGGAGAAGAATGGGTATGGTAGCAGGAATTTTGTCGTCGATGTCCAATAATGTAAAAAGTGCAAGAGATCGACGACACTAAGTTGACCCCACAACAAAGTCCTCAAAACCGCCATGAAAAAAGCCACGAAAGGGATTTCACCTACTCCCAAAAAGCAGCCAACTAAGTGTTTATATCGATTTAAGCAGTTCCTAAAGACCAGTATTTATGCGCCCGAAACGGGTTTTTAGCCTACCTACGAGGGATTGAAACAGGATAGCTATAGAGC
>DAINRC010000246.1:1733-2149 GCA_036742135.1 Bacillota bacterium | reverse complement strand
AGCAGCACTACTGCCAGCTCTTCAAAGACTGGTGGTGCGTCGCCAGCCCGGTGAGAGATCCCTCAGGCAACACTTTAGGCTATCTCGACATCTCAATGCACGCGGAGAAGGAACTGGGCCTGGCCGCGGCGCTTTTGCAAACGCTGGTGGCCTTGATAGAGCGGGAGCTTTTGCTGGTGGAACGGTCGCAGCGCCAGCAAACTGATTCTATCGCGTTAGCACCACTCCGTATCCCGCCGGAGGTGGCCAAAAAGCTCACCGCCCGCGAACGGGAGGTTTTAAAGCTTATACTTGAGTGGCTGGACGACGTAGAGATTGCCAAAAGGCTTTCCTTGAGCATCTGGACGGTCCGGACCCACCGTCGAAACATCTACCAAAAGCTCGGCGTGAGCAACCTACGCGAATTACTCGCCAAA
>DAINRC010000246.1:0-1667 GCA_036742135.1 Bacillota bacterium | reverse complement strand
GTGGTAAAAGGTGGCAGCGGGAAGTTTTGAGTCAGGAGGAGGTGGTAAATTTAGGATAAAACTTCTCAAAAAGGGGGCCGTGGTTAAATTAAGGGAGACTTTAGCAACAAATTTAAGTGTAAGGGGGAAACCGAAATGTTGAAAGCGCGCGGTTTGTTTCGGCGGCTATGGTGCTTTGTCGTAGTTGTGCTGATGCTCCTGGTGGTGACCGGTGGCGCGTTTGCCCAAGGTTCCTCCGCGCCGAGTGGTGCCACCGTAGCTCCTATGACAATCCAGAGCGGGACATCTTCTAAAGACGCCGGTACTGGCGGTGGGCCGGTCCTTCCCCAAAACACCGTTTACGGTGATGCGGGTTATTCCTGGATTTACACCACTCGTGTTGCATATCTACAGGCACAAGCTGGATCCGGTGCCACCATCTATTCTAGTTATCCGCCGATGGCTTTTGTTTCTTGGATCGTTTCTTGGGGTGACGGCCAATCAACCTCCGGTACGGCTTTTCCGTTCTCCCGCACTTGGAGTGGCCAATCCCTCCATAAGTATGCCAGCAGCGGCTGGTACACTACAATGCTGAGTGGTTATGCGATTTTAACTGATGGCACCAAGGCTGTGATCCTAAATCCGACATCTTTGGTATACGTCTACTAAGAGGGGCGGCGGAGGGGGGCCTTTTTATGGGCTCCCCCTGCTTGCCTCTTAAATATCCGGCAGACCGAAAGGGGATAAGAAAACATCTTGCTTAAGCTGATGCAGGTCACAAAAAGGTTCGGCATGGTTGAGGCCTTGAAGCAGGTAACCTTTGATCTTGAGCCTGGTGTTACCGCTGTTGTGGGGCATAACGGGGCCGGGAAGAGTACCCTTTTCAGCATTCTTACCGGCCGCGTTCCTCCCACCAACGGTAATGTGACTTTTAACGGACTTCCTCCGGCAAAGGTTCGGGCCGAATTGGGGTTTTTGGCGGAGGAACCGCCATTTTACCCTTACCTCACGGGCGAAGAGCAGGCTTGGTACTTCAACAACTTGCGTGAGAACCCTGTCAGCCGGGGCGAGATCAGGATCTTGCTGGAAAAGTGGGGCGTTCCCAGAGCAAAAAAGATAAAAGACTTTTCCTTAGGAATGAGGAAGCGCCTTGGCCTAGCCTGTGCTTTTTTAGGCGATCCCAGGATCCTTATTTTGGACGAACCTTTCAACGGTCTCGATTTAGAGGGGCAGCGGCTGCTGGAGGAGGAGTTTGCCTCCTACCGGACGCAAAACAAAATGCTTATCTTCTCCAGCCACCAGCCGGAAAGGGTTACCCTTTTAGCGGACCATCTCGTCTTGCTGCGGGAGGGACGACTTATTTTTTCCGGCGAACTGAAGACGCTGGCGCGGCAGGCGTCGCGCGTCATCTTTTACCTTTCTCCCGACACTTCCCGGCAACTGCTGCAGTTGCCGGGGGTCTTGGAGATCAATGAGAAGGGTTCCTGGATAACCGTAACGGTAGCAAAGGAAGCGGCGCTTGCCTTCCAGCAGCGCCTCGCCGAATACGGCGTTTCCCCGCAGAGCAGCCAGGTGCTGCTTCCGGAGTTGCAGGCATTGATTGATGACGCCACCGAGAGAGGAGAGGACAATGGTGCAGGCTGTACTGCGGATAATTAAAGCAGAATACCTCCGCGTGACGCGTAAAC
>DAINRC010000245.1:0-2159 GCA_036742135.1 Bacillota bacterium | reverse complement strand
ATCGACGTTTCTTCGTAGGAGCACCTACTAGATCTTGACGCAGACGGAGTTAGGCGCGGCCTTGTTTTGCTCTTTCGCTTATGGTACAATATATGCAAAAGGGTAAAGCAAGGAGAATAGCCGATGGAACTCCAACGTAGCCGCAACAGCGTGTACAACATAGCCTACCACATAGTCTGGTGCGTTAAGTACCGTAAGCCACTGCTTACCGGAAGGGTGGCCGAACACCTCAAAAGCCTTTTGTACCAGGTGGCCAGGGACAACGGCTTCACGATAGAAACCATGGAGATAATGCCTGACCACGTGCATCTCTTTGTTCGCGCCACTCCCAATCACTTGGTAGCCAGTATGGTCAAGGCCCTCAAAGGCGTCTCCGCACGGTTCCTTTTTAAAGAGTTTCCCGAACTTAAGAAGGAACTCTGGGGCGGCCACCTCTGGAACCCTTCTTACTACGTGGGTACCGTCGGGCACATCTCCGAAGAGGCGGTTAAAAAGTACATCGAAAGCCAGAAGGCGGGTGAGTAAAATGCCGCATCTGCACGGGTTCACCAAAACTCTCCGGTACAACCTGCTCATGCCGGTCGATGTAGAGAAGCAGGCTTTTTACACCACCACGCTGTACCGGCAGGTGGTTTCCTACTACCTCCAGGTCTTCCAGGAGCACCAGGAAGTAATCGGCCACAGCAAGTGGCTGAAGATGGCCGAAAAGCTGACTCACCAGACGAAAGACAACCCTGACCCAGAGTACCCTTTCGACAGGGAATTTCCCAACCTCCCCTCCGGCTTCCGGAGGAGCGCCATCGCCGAGGCCCGCGGTAAGGCCCTGGCCTGGAAGACCAGCTACGAGAAGTGGCAGGAGAAAAAGCGCAAGATAGAGGAGAGAAATCAAAAGCGCGCCGCTGCAGGCAAGAACCCCATCGAATTCAAGGAGCGGCCCCCGCAGTACCCGAAGGGGGACAAGTGCTGGCTGAGCTACTACGATACTGAGTACAAGTGGCTGGACCCCAACCATATTTTGCTGAAGATGTTCACCGGGAAGTCCTACGTTTACCGGAAAGTTACGCTCCTACAACCCTTCAGTGTTCCTCCCGGCTACGCCGCTGGCTCTCCCATGCTGGTCAAAAAGCCGACCGGTTGGGAATTACACATACCAATTGTACGGGTAACAAAATTAGACCTGAAAAAGATCGAGGAACTCGTCAAGGACCCTTCTCTGAAAATCTGCTTTGTTGACCTGGGCATAAACCACCATGCGGTGATGACCATCCAGGATACCAAAGGCAGGGTCTACGCGGCGAAGTTCATCTCTGCCGCGAAGGACAACCACCTTAGGAAGCGGTACCTGGAGAAGATAGTCAACCTGCAGATGCAGACCGGAATCATCCCGGAAGGAGAGCGCTTTGCAAAGTATCTGTGGGACAAGGTTTCCAACCTAAACGACGACATTGCCCACCGGGTTTCCAGGCAGATAGTGGAGTTCGCTAAAGCTCACGGTGCCAAAATTATTGTTTTCGAGTATCTGGACAGCCTTAGGCCCTCCAAGGGGACCAAGTCGCACCGGCTGAACCAGAAGTTCGTCCTGTGGGTGAAGGGCCGGATCTTCCGGTACACGAAGTACAAGGCGCTGCACGAAGGCATAGTCATCTGCCGGGTATCGCCGAAAGGAACGTCGTCCTGCTGTCCCTACTGTGGGTCCCTAGCCATTGTTCGCTACAACAGGGGTGTCAACGGTGGGGAAACTAAAGGCGTTGACTTGGCAAAATGCACCAACTGCGGAATACGCGATGTTAGTGCGGATTTTATCGGTTCCCTGGGAATAGGGCGAAGTTTCCGGCTCAAATACTGCTCGTAATCTTGTCTCACGCTCATTTCGCGCCGGGCGGGCTCCAAACCCGTCCGGAAGACCTTCCCGGTGACGGGAGGGCGTCCATGCCACCTATATGGTGGTATCGTGGATCAGGCACGAACCCGCTGGCTGCTTGCACCCGGTAAAGTACGGCGTATGCCGGTACGGGTTCCAGGCCCGTGCCGGTAAGGGGTCGGGCCTACGGCCCAGGGACTCCCACGACCGTGTACCCGGGGCAGGCACGAAGTTCCGGGAAGCAAAACCCGGAATCCTCTGACTTCAGTCAGGGGAGGTTCAAGCTTCTGCGTCTGGC
>DAINRC010000244.1:1938-2163 GCA_036742135.1 Bacillota bacterium | reverse complement strand
CCTTCTTTTCCTCAGAGGATATAAACCTACGAGCATCAGCACGGACCGTGGGCTCCGTTTTATAATAGTGACACGAGAAACGGATCACTGAATCGTTACTGGGGTTGCGTGTAAGCCTTTTGCCCTCTGTGCCAACAGCCAATCCAGTGACAGGCGCCCGCCGTCTTCTTTGAAAGTCACAATAACGTACAAGCTGCCCGTGGCGGTAAACAGCGCCCAAAACCC
>DAINRC010000244.1:0-1918 GCA_036742135.1 Bacillota bacterium | reverse complement strand
GCGTCAGATACATCACGTGTTTGGTCGATACTTCGTTTAGTTGAACTCATCACGTCAGCACCCAAATTCGGATCAAAACTCGTTGCCCCCCCACTAACGGCTAGCTGTCCAACCAATAATCGTCTCGAGCAATACGCCCAAACTTGTAGTCTTCATGCTGCGGGGCGTCGCCAAACAAATGATGTATGCGTCGCTCCTGTCGCAAATACGCCAAGGTCATGAAGAAGCAGGTTTCACACATCCGTACGCGATAACGCTCACCGTCATGTCGCGCGCCGTATCCCCAGTGCGCTTGCAGCACACCGAACTGTTCGCCGTACCCAGGCACTCGCATGGAGGTACCACAGACGTCGCAAGGCACATCGGGGTGTCGGTTGTCTGGTACGTCCATGCCCGCCAATATCTGTCTACGCATCAAAAAATCTTCAACACAGTAGTGAGCTCGGCGCTTTTGCGAGCCCCTGGGCCAGCAAGCACATATCGCGTATTGCGCGTTCTGAAAATGCACCCATCGGCAAACTCAATCAGTTGTGTTGTACGCACCCAGTCACCCTCTTGGAAACGGTTGGCACTGTCGTACAACACGCGGCCGGCATACACCATCGCGGGCTGTTGCCCGGACGCCTGTAACGTTTCTCGTATCGCGTCAGGCACGATGAGATCGATCCAGATCCAGTCACGCACAACACAGAAAGGCACCTCGTCAAGCAACGCAGCCGCTGAACCACGCGCGCACGCCTCTGCTAACGACATCTCGATACCAGGCATTACCTCACCCTCTCTCTATCTGAGCCATAGATGTCTAGAGGCAGAATCTGGGCAAAACTTCCCTACCTTGACAAAATTACCAAGTATGAAAAGCTTGCTTCCCAATGAGCGTCAGTTCTGACTTTTGATATATGGCCTGAGTCTAAAAGGCGAACAGCGCAACCCCATCAACCTCCATTATTAAACTAAGTACTTTATTCATCAATGCAAGCCTATGGCGTCGCCCCACTACGCTCAGTATTGGACAAAAAACAGCAACCTGAAACCAATGCAATAAAATAATCCAGCTCCAACGACCGCCCGTCAAGCACTTTTAGAAAAGAAAAAGCCAACCACTGACCATCGGTATTTGTAATACGTATATATTGACAAGGATTGCCAGAACTCATGCACCAGAAGAGCAAGAAGATAATCCTTATCGGACTTACCCTGGGCGCGGTCAATGACTATTTGAGATCAAGACATATCTCCACGGACGATGCGAGGCTGATCCAACCGGCTCGGAGTCTTCTTTTCGAATTTTGAAATTTCGCACCGTTGGTAATCACCACAAGCGAGGCGCGTCTGTGACGCGGAAGGGTGCCGCGACTCCTCGCGACTGCTTAAAATACAAACGAAAGCGGATGATCTGAGTAATTTGTAGCGAGGGGAAGGTTCGAGAAAGTCTGCGTACGCTGAGATCTGCTCACTAACACCTAGCTACCTATCTAGTGCACGCACGAAGCGCGCCACGCGTCGAGCTGTACGGCGAGGCCACAAAATGATGAAAATTATGGCTCAGCAATAATTATGGCTGAGCCATAATTCCATATAACCGCAGCGTCACGGAAAAACCGCAATTATTTACAGCCTGCAATTGACCATGACAGCTGCCCCTCCAACGAGGGGATAGACTAAGTAGGTTAGCTAACTCGGGGCTGTGGAGATGATCGAGGATCGCGCCAATGAGCTGTTCATCAGCGCCGCTAGCATCTGGGAAATCGGCCAAAACGCGATGGGCAAAGCAAGCTTTCAGTTCGATTCAGGAGTACTAAGAAGGTCTCTTCTGGACGGCGACTACAAGGAGCTGTCCGTGACCAGCCGACACGCCATTACGGCTGCGGCCTCGCCTCTCCTTCACAGCGCCCATTTGATCGGATGCTCATCGGAC
>DAINRC010000243.1:0-2172 GCA_036742135.1 Bacillota bacterium | reverse complement strand
CTCTCTTGAGAAACCGCTCCAGTTCAGCAATCCGGCCGCGCACCCTCAGTTGAACACCTTCAGGAAGGTAATCCTCTTCGACAACCTCAAGGCGCTCCCGAAAGCAGCTGAGCTCGCCCAGGCGCTGATAAGGAAGCACCAGGGTAACCTCCCCTTCTCGAAAAAGCTGGTCATCGATAGCACGCAGCAAGGAATCGAGGTTGGTGCCATGCAAGGCGGAAACCGCCAACCCATCGGCAGGAAGCGGACCCTCATAGGCATCGATCTTGTTGTAAACCCTGATAATCGGCCTATCGTAAAGCTTCATTTCTTCCAAAACCTCTTCGACTGCTTCAATCTGGTAGTCAATGCAAGGACTGGTGAGATCGATCACATGAAGTAAAAGGTCCGCCTCCAGCAATTCTTCTAGGGTAGCCATGAAGGCTTCTTTTAGCTTCTGGGGAAGGTCCTTGACAAAGCCGACGGTATCGGTCAAAAGAGCAATCCGGCCTGAGGGTAACCGCAACCTGCGGCTGACCGGGTCAAGGGTAGCAAAAAGCCGGTCTGCTACCAGAACCTTCTCCTTCGGGCGACAGAGGGCGTTGAGTAGCGTTGACTTCCCGGCATTGGTGTAGCCAACGAGAGCAATCACCGGGAGGCCTTCTTCTTTGCGGTGCTTTCGGAGAACTTCTCGGCTCTTGCGAACTTCAGCTAGTTCCTTTTTCAAGTCATAGATCCGCCTGCGCACTGCCCGCCTGAGGACTTCCAGCTTCGTTTCCCCCGGTCCCCTCGTCCCAATACCTCCGCCAAGACGGGAGAGAACACCGCCAAGCCCTAAGATCCGGGGATAGAGGTAAGAAAGGCGGGCAAGCTCTACCTGAATCTTCCCTTCTCGCGAGCGAGCGCGGTGCCGAAAGATCTCCAGGATCACCTGGGTGCGGTCCCAGACCTCGACCCCTTCTCCGAAAAAGTCCTCAAGGGCCCTGACCTGCCTGGGTGAGAGCTCCAGGTTGAAGACAACAGCTTCGATCCCCTTGCTCTCTACCAGCTCCCTGACCTCCCGGATCTTGCCTTCACCAAAAAGATAAAGGAGGTCTGGTTGGCGCCGCTGAATCACCACCTCACAGGTCTCGATCCCGATGTTGCGCAGGAGTTCCCTGAGTTCCGCAAGGTTGTAGCTGATCTCCTCACGATCTTCTCTTGTAGCCAGATAACAGATGATCCCTTTTTTCATCTTCACTCTCCAGAAATGATGAGTCTGTCTTCGGGTTTCGCCAGAACTTCGCTGGCCTCAAACTTCTTCCTGAACTCCAGGCTGGCAAACAAGCGCAGACAGGTATCAGCAACCTGGGAATCGTAAAGCTTGCCGCGGTTTCGGGCAATTTCTTCAAGGGCGACATCAAGCCCGAGAGCTGGTCTGTAAGGCCTGTGAGAGGATATCGCCTCAACAACATCAGCAACAGCGAGAATCCGCGCCTCCAAAAGGATCTCCTTGCCCCGCAGGCCCCGCGGATAGCCGGAACCGTCGACCCGCTCGTGGTGCTGGCGGACAATTTCAGCAATAGGCCAGGGAAAATCGACCCTGCTCAAGATCTCGTAGCCTACCTGAGGGTGGTTTTTGATGAGGCCAAACTCCAGCTCCTCTAACCGACCAGGTTTGTTGAGAACCTCGGCAGGGACAGAGATCTTGCCAATGTCGTGGACGAGCGCTGCCAGATAAAGACCGCGAATCTGCTCTCTATTAAGTCCAAGCTCCTTGGCGATGGCTGCCCCTAGTTGGGCAACACGGCGCTGGTGCCCCGCAGTATAGGGGTCACGCACCTCGAGAGCAGAAGCAAGAGCCTCGACAGATTCTTCAAACACTCTCTGGAGCACCTCAAAGCTCTGCCGGAGTTTCCGCTCCACTCTTCTTTGCTCAGTGACATCCCGGAAATACCAGACCCGCCCGTAATAGGTCCCTGAAGAGTCGCTGACCGGAGCGAAGTAACAGTCAAAAACCCGCCCATCTTTGAGGTAAACCACTTCACGGCTTTTTGCCCCAATATTCTCGTAAAGATACCGCACCAGTCTGAAGAAGTGATCTGATGCCGCCAGTTTGTCTCTGACGAAATCGAAGGCAAGCTCATTAGAACCCGTTTCCAAAACCTCCTGTGGAATCCCCCACATCTCGGCAAAGCGCTTGTTGTAAAAAAC
>DAINRC010000242.1:1934-2179 GCA_036742135.1 Bacillota bacterium | reverse complement strand
GTACCACCGCAGGTGATCGACAAGGGCATCCCCACCGCCGGCCTGCTGGCTCAGGTGTTGGTGGCCAAGTACGCGGACCACCTGCCACTGTACCGTCAGGAACGCATCTTCGGCCGTGCCGGCCTGGAAATACCCCGTTCAACACTCGCCGAATGGGTCGGTGCCTGCGGTGTGCAGTTGCAGCCCCTAGCAGATGCGTTGAGAAACGCCTTGCTGGAACACAACGTTCTGCACGCCGATGAAAC
>DAINRC010000242.1:0-1768 GCA_036742135.1 Bacillota bacterium | reverse complement strand
GTTCTACGACCTGCACGAGGCCAACAAGAGCGAACTGGCCGCCAAGGCCCTGGATTACATCGGCGGGCTCTACGAGATCGAGCGGGAAATCAAAGACCTGCCGCCGGATAAGCGTCGGGACATCCGACAAGCCAGAGCCAAACCACTGGCTGAGGCACTGCATCAATGGATGCTGGAGCATCGCCAGAAAGTGCCGGATGGTTCCGCCACGGCCAAAGCACTGGATTACAGTCTCAAACGTTGGGAAGCGCTGACGCGCTACCTGGACGATGGCGCGGTGCCCATCGACAACAACTGGGTGGAAAACCAGATCCGGCCCTGGGCACTGGGCCGCAGCAACTGGTTGTTCGCGGGATCACTACGCAGTGGCCAACGGGCGGCTGCGGTGATGACCCTGATCCAGTCCGCCAAGCTGAACGGGCATGATCCCTATGCCTATCTGAAGGATGTGCTGACCCGCTTGCCGACGCAGAAGAACAAAGTCATCGACGAGCTGTTGCCCCACAACTGGACGCCGGCTACACCTGACAAAGTGTGATGGGCGGACGCTTACCTTGGTTCATGGGCTCTCACCTATCAAAACTGGACCTTTCGGCCTTTTCCCTGGGTGCTTTTCTCGCTCATTGATAGGCTATCGCGGCTTTTCAGAATGCAAGACTCATCGCATGAGCTGGCGGAGCGATATGCGTTAGGAAGGTTTTTAGGGCGGGATAGAGGGCGCGGAGCATACGCTGCCGCGCTTTGTTTCGTGTACTTGGAGCAAATCCTACAGGGTGGCTATATCGAACTGCTTGCTGACTGGACGGGCCCCAGGATATGTCTCTGAAATGTGTAGGGTTGATCCGGTGACTTCGTATGTGATCTCGGCATCATGCTCCCCATTACGCCAACGCCCCCACTTACCGTCGATCAGGCCGGCCCATACAACCTGATTACCAGCGACTTTACACCGGTAGGTCCATCTGGATTTATCCGCAGGCCTCTCATAGGTGAGGTGATACGGAGAGTTTTGTGTCTCGACGCGGATGATCCCCGGAGGCTGACTGAAAATGGCTGCGATTGCCGCCTTACAGATCTGAGAGTGCGACACGTTTAAGGCTGTAGCCGGCTCCGGATTATTCGAGATCTTCGGCTCAGAGGAATATGCCAGAGGCAATCCTCGTATACCGAATACGCGGTAAGAGGTTGTTCCTTGCGCCGGCAGCTCAAGCATTGACAGGACCTCTAGGCGATTCCGGGCGTAGCGGATCTCAATTTCGCGGCTTGGTTCGGTCCAGCTACGCCCTTGGGTGGGCTTCCACAAGATCTGGTTGCCCGCCAGCTTGCAAGAAAGGTTCTCCTGAGAGCCGTCGGCACGCTCGATGCGCACCATGGAGGGCTCGCCGTCCGCAATGACTGAGACTTTGTTGAGTGGCAGATTAAACGCGTGGGCCATTGCGGTTTGACAGGCCCAGGCAGTGCTGAGCGCCTGATCTCCCTCAGCTTGAAAATCGCTCTTGGAATTGATTTTGTAGGACATTTCCGGCCTGGCGGTTTGATCGTTTGGTTGTTCGTCGCTTCCATCGGGCCCTAATAGACCTACGATCACCAACACGCCCGTTATTAACGCCCCCAGTTTGACAACGCGAGCCATGCTCAGCGCCTGACGCTTGAAGTGCTTACCTTTTGCTCCGCAATGGGGGCAAGCAGCCGCTTTGGTGCTGACTTGACCTCCGCATTCTTGGCATTTGATTAGTGCCACCGGCAGGTAAGCGCTCCATAAACCCCA
>DAINRC010000241.1:0-2213 GCA_036742135.1 Bacillota bacterium | reverse complement strand
ATAGCCGTCAAGTGGGACTTGAACAGTACCAAGAACATCTCCTTTGGGAGCGACGGAGCGTCCTGAGCTAAAAGAGCCCTTGAGTACTTTCCTGGTGCGGTGTTTGTCCTTGACCCTTACCATTTGAAGAAGCACCTGATTGAAGCCCTTCACCACGACGAAGAAGCCTTTTTCAAGGTGCGGCTGGCGATTTCCCAAGGAAGCTGGGAAGATTGCCAGAAAGCCATAGAGGAGGCGGCGAGAAGAGCCCGCGGAGCTCAAAAGAAGAAGGTTGTTGAACTTCTCCGCTACCTTGAAGAGAACTGGTCTGGCATAGCCATTGAGCCTGCTGCGAAACGCTTAGGCATAAATAGAATAGCAAGTCCAGCACAACATCGCCAGGAGGATGAAACACAGAGGTGCAGCCTGGACAATTCCTGGAGGAGACCGGATGGCACGGGTTCTTGCTGCCCGCGCCAACAAGGACATTGAGAATTACATCTCACGCTGGGCTATTGAGGCGAAGAAGCTCAAGGAAGCAGCCAAAAACAGACCCAAAACAAGTCTAGGCGTTGAAGACGTCGAAGCCTGGCTCCGGGTGCGCCTTCCCGCCCTGAGAGGACCTTTTGCTGGAACTCCGTGGGTCAAGTACGTTCTGCGGGAGTTGAGCCGAGAGAAATGTTCTCTTCTTGTTGGATAGCTTTTTTCTCAGTGCACTAGAATGTCTTAATGGGGAAATCCGTGCCCTTTACAAGCTGTCGGCTGAGGGATAGTTTTCAGGGATGAGGGCTTTTATGTAGCGGGGTCTCCTTTATCGACGTTTCTTCGTAGGAGCACCTACTAGATCTTGACGCAGACGGCAACAAACCCAGAAATGAAATTTGAACGAGAGAAGTGGTATTTATCATGATCCAGATCAATGTTTGAACTCATTGTTCCTGAGTGGCAAATTTCTTTACCTGAGGAAAAAGCCTGGAGGTATTAGGCTCAGAATGCTGAAAGTGAACAGATTAATAATAGTTTTGCTTTTCGTGCTGACAATCGGAGCTGGGGGTTTTGCCGCCCCGTTTTTGTTAATCCAGGAAAAACTCCTAGGGCCATCATCTGAGGAGAAAGTTGTCGCAGAATATGCCGTGTTACAAGTTCGCCAGTTAATGGGGGGTTCGCTTGAGCCTTTGGTGGCTTTTCGGTTTAGAGTAACAAACATAACGAAAAAACCAGGAGAGTCTTTAATATATTTGCCGCCAGACGAGACACCTGGTAGTGTCAGATATTACAAATTAAACTGTGCATATGAAATTACGGTTGATGCCTATACCTTTTTTGGGATCAGATGCAGTCAGTTTGTTGTTGATACCGGGAAAGGTTCAGTTCACAGGTTATAGGTAAGGCATCCTGGGGGGTTTTGGGTAGGTGAAGCCAATCAGACCCCGCGTATAGGTACGGGCACAACCCACCCACCGCAAATTATTGAGGTAGCCCGAGACAAAAGAAAAGACTTGAGTCTGGTTTTGAGTCCATGGCAGTAATGGCGTTGCCGGAACCGGGCAGGCGGCGGCTGTGGGCAACTGACACTATTGAACGCCTGAATCTGAAGATCCGGCGGTGAGAGAGGGTGGTGGGATTTTTCCCAACTGATGGGCGGCACTGGGAATGATTGGTGCAGTGTTCATGAAGATTAGGTGAAGCTTAGGGCAATCGGCCACTGGTAACTAAACAAAGAGGTTTGGAGGAATTCCTCAACTTGATGCCGAATAACAGTAGGGAATTTACTACCAAAAATTAGGGAGGTTCAACGCGTGGGTTACGCCCCCAAGCGCTTCCTGCTCTGGGTTCTGCTGATCTTGGGTTTTCTGGTGGCAGGGTTATTCCCCGCCGCTGCACCGGCCCAGTCGGGAGTTATTACCATCATCATCGACGGCGAAGAGTTAAAGCTACAAGACCCGGCTGTGTTGCAGGATGACTATACTGTGGCCTCCGCGCGGGCTGTGGCGGAAGCCCTCCAGGCCCGGGTGACCTGGAACACGGCAACCAAAGAAGTAATAATAACCGGGCCACAAAAGACCATTAAGCTGATCGTGGGCACTAAAGAAGCATTTATGAATGGGGAAAGAATATTCCTGCCTGTGCCTATAGAGCTACGTAATGGCCGCGTTGTGGCACCGGTGCGCTTCTTGGCGGAAGCCCTGGGCGCCACTGTCTTCTGGAACAGCCTGACCCGGACGGTGGCCATC
>DAINRC010000240.1:0-2222 GCA_036742135.1 Bacillota bacterium | reverse complement strand
GGCTCCAGCCAGACGTAGCGCAGCAGGCGGCCGTACTTGTCCCTTTCGCTGACGTCTCTTTCGAGGTAGACTGTTTTTCCGGTAAGCCTCGACTTGGTGAACGCCGCGGCCTCCTCGCCGTAGGGTCCGTGCCGAATGATGCTCTCAGGCGTGTTGATGCCAATCAGCCTGACCTTTTCTTGAGTAGGGAAAAACTGGATTAGTTTATTATTCGCAAAACATTGCCATTTTTCCTGCATGCAAGATAATCAAGATAGGAAAAGTTCACCCCGAAAACGCGGACAGCGGAAAAAAAGAAAAATCGGCACTCTGCCTCCGAACCTCGAAGTTTTCAGAAAGGGAAGGGACAGAGTGCGATGCCAGCATTTTCTGTACTCTTTTGCCATTAGGTTCAGGTTTCCGGTGGAATGATGGCTTGGCTAGTATGGGCATGTGACGACGAGGCCGGGGATGAAGTCGAAGTGTTTCGTATTTCTGGTGACAAGGACGGCGTCCATGTTCAGTGCCGTTGCCGCAATCAGGGCGTCTATGGGGTTGAGACCAGTATCCTTCCGGTGCTTCGCCAAGAGTTCGCCAGCCTTCCGCGCTATCTCCGCGTCTACCTCAACTACCCCGTCCAACCCGTCAAACAGCCGGGCCATCTTTTCCCGCTGTTCGACGGTAATCTGTGGCGCTGCATACAGCTCCATTACGGTGACCGCGCTCACCCACCGCTCCACGTCCTCGTACTTGGAGAGGCACTCTGTGGCCGGCGCGAAGCCCCGCAGGTGGTCGATGCAGATGTTGGTGTCAAACACAACTCTCATGGTGTCTCCTCCAGCCTTTGCTGCACCGCAGCACGGAGCTCGTCAACATACCCCGGATCGACCTCGGACCAGATTCCTGCTGTCTCCTCGAGGACCTGCCGCCAGTTTTCCTTAGTGGGTCTGGCAAGAGGTTCAATGATGACTTTATTTCCGACCAGGCTCACAGCGAGAACGTCTCCCTTTTTTATCGCGGCCTTCTCCCGCAGCCGGGCAGGCAGGACAATCTGCCCCTTGCTGGACACCTTAACGACACTTCTCAATTTAAACACTACCTCCTTCGGAAAGTAAGTTAAAGTAAGCCTCGTCTTACTCTTATTGTATCCCATGACACGAGGCAGCGTCAAAACGGTGTCCTCCCGGGTCCGCGCCAAGGTTAGTAGGTGCCCTTTTCTCCAAGCGCGCCCCTTTTTATTTTTTTGCCGCGCCCGCCCTTTCTGCAAAGAAAGCGACTGCTCTCACAGTCTGCTTGCAAACCTCCTGCAAACATTTTGCAAACATCTTGCAAACGGACTATTTTGGAACCCTTGATTTTACTGGGATTTTTCTAGACTGTTTTAGACAGCTATATTTTGGCAAAAACCCCGTCCGGCCTTGATTTTACTGGAGTGGCGGCTTGATCTCGAACTTCTTGTGGAAGTCTTGGAAGGTGACCACGAGAGAAAGAAAAGAACCAGGGCTATTTTTGTTCTCTGCAGCTACCTTAGCCTTGACA
Source organism: Bacillota bacterium (assembly GCA_036742135.1). Taxonomy (GTDB): domain Bacteria; phylum Bacillota; class DSM-12270; order Thermacetogeniales; family Thermacetogeniaceae; genus 50-218. Next base: position 704 of record DAINRC010000240.1, on the reverse strand, counting down.
AGCTGATGGGTATTCCTGTCAATCCAGAGGCGATAAGTAAAGTTTTGCCACCATGTCTCCAAATAATCGTTTTCTACCTGGGGGGAAAACTCAACTACCCAGCACTTTTGCTTGCCTATTCTCTCTATTCCGAGAAGCCGCGGTTCACCGATTTCCTTAAACTGGAAGTTCTTCAAAGGATTGATCTCTGCCATAAACATCTGTTCCCCAGAAAGGTCATTCCCCTCAAGGATGACCCACCTTTCAGAAACAGGGTCACGAGTGTAGGTCCTCATTCCAATCTGATAGATGTCAACCGGTGTTCCCAGGATCTCTCCCTTAATGTGAAAATTGGGGCCCGCTTTTTCGCCAATCACCTGGCTCCACTTCTGCTCCCTTCCGTCAAGTTCGAATTCGGCAGAGATTTGGTAGCGGTAGTAACTGGCCTGAAGGGCGTCCTGCAGCACCTCGTTAACAAGAGGACCAGGCTCCACCTTATTCACGAATTGGTACAGAAAAAAACCTCCACTACCCAAGACCACAGCAATTAAAACCGATAAAGTAACAAAGAAAATCTTACGCCGCAAAAACATTCCCCCTAAACTGGTTGCATGCTACAACCAGTTTATGCAACTCCAACCCTACCTATACACGAGTGGGGAAGACTTACCTGGTCAATGTTGTTTTTCGCATAATAAGGCCCCGGTCGACGTCGACCGGGGCCT
>DAINRC010000239.1:955-2224 GCA_036742135.1 Bacillota bacterium | reverse complement strand
TTTCAGCAGGCGCTGCGTCGCTGCCAGCAGAGCGTCGAGCGGGCGATCGGTCGGCGCGCCACGCATACATCCTGAGAGGCGAAAGCATGGCCAGACGAACCGCCGCTGAAGCGGAGCTGACCCGACGCAAGATTCTCATGGCTGCCAATGAAGTGTTCTGGGATGAGGGGGTCGATAACGCCGCGTTGGCGACGGTGGCCAAGATGGCGGGCGTCACACGCGGTGCGGTCTATTGGCATTTCAAGGACAAGCACGCCATCTTGAACGCGCTGTTCGACGAGTTGTCGATTCCGCTTCGACAGCCGGTGCCTCGCAATGCCTGCCTTGACAACGCATGGACGTGGCTGGCGCGCGTTCTGCTGAATACGATTGGCGACGACACGGCTCGAAAGCTCTCGAGCATCATGTTCCTTCAAGGACCTACAGGCGAATGCGGAATCATTCGGAACGGCTTAACACGGCTCCGCAAGCAGTTCATGCGGCAAATTGCAGTCATCCTCGAGTCCGCTTCTAGAAATGGAGAAATTTCTCCAGACATAAATCTTGAAATGGTCGAGGCGCTATTTCAAAGCGCTATCAGCGGTCTTTTATATGAGTGCCTGCAACAGCCAGAGAACAAAGAGTCGCTAATACGTTCTGTGCTCGAATCACTGCTATGTCTGATCAAGTCGCCACCTGAACATTTGTTAAAAGTGTCTGTGGCATCAGAAAATTTCCCGAACTCATGAGGGAGCGGAGTTCTTACCTGCCGCCTGGCACGTCTCGAACTGGATAGAGTGTTCAACGTAATTGAGGACTGTCGGCGGCGCCTCTCGAAAGGGCATGGTATGTAGCGAAACTGCCTGGCGCACGCAAACTCGCGCAAGAGCTACAAACAGCACCAGCTTGGTCGCAACTGGATCTGCCTTGCCACTGCATTTTTGTAGCAGCAACATTGCATCGATATTGAGTACGTGCGTCTTCACGACACCTGCGCCTGCAGCTCAGCATTACTGTCTATGAATCTGCGATGCTCGTTGCTAACTACGGTGAGGTAATATATCAATGAGTTTCCAGCGTGCACTACATCGGAGCACGACGGCAGTTAAGCAATTAGCTTCACTCAGTTTTGAATCTCTACCTCATGGTGGGCTAGTCCCAAGTTTAGTGGCCAGTTGCATAAAATCAATCAGCCCTGCATTCGTGAGCACCTGATGACCGCTTTTGGCCGATTGTTCGCCCGGGCGAGCGGCAGCTTTGGGTCGATTCTGTTGAAAAAGTAGGTTTAGC
>DAINRC010000239.1:0-945 GCA_036742135.1 Bacillota bacterium | reverse complement strand
ATGCGATGAAAAAAATTTCCCGACTTCAAGCTGAGAATGACGCTCTGAAGGCACAACTTTCCACAATGGCTGAACTCGCCAACCGACTTATCTATAACGCATCTATAGCAGGACTTTCACGAGAGAGACTCATGACCCCGCTCCCTACAGTCCATGAGCCAAAGAAAAAGCTCAAGCCCAGAAAATAGCCTGCATGCCTCACCAGTCCGACCAGCCAAGCTAGTTCTTGACTGCTCGCAATTGGCCGATAGCTGCGTGTCACTAGCGTCCGCCACCGGCCGATTCTGTTGAAAAAGTAGGTTTAGCGGCAGCAAGGCGGTCGGATGTACCTGCTGTCGAAGTGGCTGCAAGCCACTTCAAGTTACCTTTCGGCGTTTCACTGAGCGTCCTTGCTCAGGTTTGAGGGTTAATTCGAGGGTTTCTGCTCGCCACAGGCGTACCTATCCCGTGAGCGGTGGCCCTTGAGGCAAAAGCTTGGCCATGCGGCGCAGGTTCTGCACCATCGCAGCCATGGTGAATTCGTCAGTGGCGCCTGTCAGGCCACGCAGTCGTAAACGGTCGAGTTTCATGATCCGTTTAAGATGGGCGAAAAGCATCTCCACCTTCTTCCGTTCGCAACGTGAGACGAGGTATTCCGGTGTCTTGGCGATGCGTCGAGCCACATCGCGGGCAGCCTCATGGATGCTGCGAACGATCTTCCGATTCGGTGTGTTGGGGCAGCATTTCGCTTTCAACGGACAGGTGACGCAGTCGGTTTGGCTGGAGCGGTAGATGATGGTGTTGGCCTTGGTTACCCGCGATCTTTTCTGGGTGAAGGCGCGCCATTCACTGCGTAGCGGTTTGCCGGTTGGGCAGCGATATTCATTGGCTTCCTGATTCCAGTGGAAGTCGTTACTGGAGAGGCTGTCGTCCTTGCGCTCGGTCTTGTCCCACACCGGCACATGC
>DAINRC010000238.1:1913-2226 GCA_036742135.1 Bacillota bacterium | reverse complement strand
GCAGTCGAGGTAAATCACTCGCTTGCCGTCCAGATCGAAGCTCACGTCGAAAGGTGGTTGGTCCAGATGCTGTGTACTCATCGCCTATCCCTGCCTCTGAAATGCTCATAAACTGTGGTTAAAGGGTGTTTAGCGCCTAAATATTTTAGGTTGCGTGAACGAGTCTATGAGTAAACTATTTAGGCGTAAATAGTTTAGGTGGCGTTGAGCTAGAACAATTGGGAATAAGAGAAGACAGAGTTAGAGCCTTGGTGCGGCACCTTGGGCCTGCTCAGGTAGCCAAGCGCACCGGCGTGGAAAAGCCTCGCTGGGG
>DAINRC010000238.1:0-1865 GCA_036742135.1 Bacillota bacterium | reverse complement strand
AGATGTGTATAAGAGACAGCATTGAGGCGTTTCCCGAGTACGAACTTTGGCTATGGAAAGGGGAGGTCGATCCCGCGAAGGGGCAGATCAGCCCGGCATGTGCCGAAGCAGATTCAAACTCGGCAACTGAGTAGGCTACACAGATCAGATAAATACGTTGCTAGTGCTGATAATAAGTTTTAATTAACAGAGAAATGTATGCCAAAAATACCTGAGTTACCTTTCGCGCCGGAGAATACCTTGGGAATGGCTGGTGGTATAGGGGTGCCACCTCCGCCTGGCACTTCACCTCACATAGAAAATATATGGTTCAAAGACCGAGAAATATATTTAGATAACTGGACATTTACTTCGTGTAGATTTGACAATTGCCGTTTGCATGTGTATACGCCAAACTTTGTTTTGGATCGGTGTTACATAGGTCAAGACTGCACGATTTATTATATGGGAAATAGTGCTAGGCTTGTTCAGTTATTCAACGCAAATAACGAGCATATTAGGGCTAGTATGCCCTTTTTTGCGGCTAAGAAGAATTCTGACGGGACGATTACAATTGGCGCCTAAGATAGAGGCGGGCTTGGCGGCAAGTTTTAGCTTTTTGCCAAAGCGGAGCCAAGTTTTCGTCGTTGCCACCGTTTTGATTGCCGCGGTTTTTGGCTTTGTAGGCGTGACATTTCAATGGTACGGAAAGCCGGGCTATTGGGGGCCTTATGGAATGATGATGGGCTTCGGCTTGGTCTCGTTTATAAGCTTTTTGATATCGCATAAAAATACCGATTTGGCAGGTGCAAGTCAGACAGAACTACGAATCTCAGCAGAAGAAGTGGTTTTCACTGCCGATCCCAGGATGCCCGAACATCAATCAACTTTCCTCGCAATGTCGCAGGCTTTTGCAGCAATGGCTCATATGAAGGAGCTCCCTCCTGGGGATGGCTTCATAAACAGTCAGGGAGAAATTATCCCTGATTCAATGGGGCTTGCTAATAAGGCCGTAAATGCTGCGAATGAAAATGCTAGACAGTTGATGGCCGATTCGCTCTCTGCTTTGAAGATTACAACTCCTGAAGGAGGAGAAGTTCACTCAATAGAGGTTTCGCAGGCTGAAGGAATGAAGCCGAGTGATATTCAAATGAAAGTAAATAATATTGGGCCCCCTGTCTAATGGTTGGTTAAGCGTTGCTCGGTATTGGTGCAGATAAACACATGTACTGCAAGGCCAGCTCTGCAGCCTAACTTGACGTCAGCATGCATGGGGATTTCGACGGTTTATTTTGCTTTCGCGATAAGACTATCTATATATAGCTGTACAGTAGACTCACCCCGTCGTGCACGCACAACTGCGGCGAGATTGCCATCGTCTATATCGTCCAGCATCGCTTCGTACAGCGCGGGAGGAACGGCATAGAAGGCCGGCTTGTCTCGGTGGAGGATCACCACCGCTCGGCCACCACCTTCGCGGATCACTCGCATCGGGTTTCTTTTCAGATCGGTTGTTGATGCCGCAACATCCGCCAGTAATTCAAATGCCATGGTTCAAGCCCTTCAAGCAAAAGCCAGTTTACCAACATGCTGCAGATCCAAGACGCGGCTCAGGGTGGAGGGAGCAGCACCTAGCTTTTCCGCCAGCTCGCGACCGCTGATACCGTTAGGCTCCAGGTAGATGTTGGTGATGAACTCACACCAGGATGGGGAGGGTTGTGCATGCTCATCAGTAGAATCCTCATGGCCCAACACACAGGTGTCCCAAAATTGGCCGAAGTCTGGCATCAGCCACACTGGATGGCATGTTAGATACGCTGGAGGCCCCGTTTTTACTGGCTTCCAGCTCTTACGATGACAGGTGCTGATCTTTCGTAATGCGAAGG
>DAINRC010000237.1:0-2232 GCA_036742135.1 Bacillota bacterium | reverse complement strand
CTCCGTTCGCACGGTCGAAGGCTATCACCCTGATGTCAGGGTCACCATCAGCAACCGCCTGCACCTCGGCGAGAACTTGCTTTCCTTCGGGATCATCGGCAGCACTGCCTCCCGCAAGGACAAGTTGAGCATCAAGCCCATTCCTGGCAATTCTAAACGCCTCGATCACTCCGAGGGGATCCTTCAGGCGGTCGAAACGAGATACCTGCAGAACCAGAGGGCGACTCAGATCGATGCCAAGCGAGCTAATAAGCCTTTGCTGCTCTTCTTGGCTTAACTCGCGGTTTTTTTCACTGAGGGGATCAATACCTGGAGGCATGATATGCTGAGGAACATGAAGATCTGGGCGCAAATAATCTTTTAAATGAAAAACAACGAGATCATACTTCTGGATGTATTGCCGCAAAAAACTCCACACTCTGGGATCGGCAGAAGAGACATCAACATGGCAGTACCAGATCCAAACACCGCGAGTCCTTTCTTTCCCAGCGACAAGAGCAAGAGGTTGAAGGTCGTGAATGACGACAAAATCGGCATTCTCATCGATAATGTCAAGGTTTTTAGCATTCCCCTGTTGATAAGTAGAAATAAGGGAGGAAGTTAATTCAACGGCCTGGCCGTGAACCGCGTTGTGAAAGGCCTTGGTCACCTGAAAAAACTTTTCATCTCCCTGAAGCACTGACCATTTACAGTGAAGTCCTGCTGATCTCATTGCCGGGACGAGGCTCTGCAAAAGTTCAGCAACTCCCCCGCCATAGGCCGTCGAATTGACGTGCTGCACAGATACTCCCGCGAGAAGCCCGCGGTAATTTTCGAGCGCAGCTTTAACTTCAGGATCAACAAAAGGGTAATAATCCGCTACCTGAACATGGCGTTCCATTTACTTTTTCACCGTCTCCCAATAAGATTTTGTCATGGGCAATTGTATGCAGAGCGCAGGCGGTATATTTCATCAAGAAAAGAAGCAACTTCCTGAGGGTTCTGCAACCGAAAACAGGCCTTCGTCGGTCTGGGATGTTCAGCAACAAGGATGCTTAATCCTCTGCCGGCGACTGCTTGAAAAGCATCCTCATCTGTTTCATCATCTCCGATATACAAAGGGAAGGCATCAGACCACTGAGAAAGCAAAAAACTGACCGCATCTCCTTTATTACCAACAGCAGGACAAAATTCCAGAACTTTTTTCCCACTTTTTGCAATAAATCCTGCTTCCCGAATTAGTGGTCGAAGTTCTCGATAAAGATGACGCAAAACCTCAGTCGCCTGATGCGGGTCTGCAAGGCGGTAATGCACAGCAAGGGCAACACTTTTATCTTCGATGAGAAAGCCTCTCTTTCCTTTCAGCGCCACCTCCAATTTTTCTCGGATCCTGGCTACCCACCTCTGGAGATCTTCCTCACCTCCTCGGACAACCGTCTCTCCACTCGGGTAGGTGATCACAAGACCATGAACAGCGACAAGATAAAGACCAGAGACTGGGAAAAAACATTTCAGATCCTGCATGCTTCTACCACTGATAACAGCCACTCGGGTCTCCGGCAAAGCACAAAGCCTCTCCATTCTCCGCAGCAATTGCGGTGAAGGTCGCGCTTCTTCAGGTGTCGGTGCCAGGGGGACCAAAGTTCCATCATAGTCCAAAAAAAGAAAAAGCCGCCTGGCATCCCGAATAAAATCCAAGACCTCCTGAGCAAAGCCGTGCCTCAAGACAACTCCCCTTTTCTCTTAAACCTTTTCTTTTACCAGACTCCAAAAAGCATCTCCGGTGGCCACCCTACCGGCTTCCCTTCGCCCTGGACTCACAACTCGTAGCCCTTTTTCAGATTCTAGGGAAACCCAGGTGGTAATAAAAGTGTCAAGCCACCAAGTAATATCCCGAGAAATGACCGCAGAGCGCAGAGAAGCCATCCTCTTCGCCTTTTCGCCCTGCGGCATTTCAAGGCCGAGCCTGATGCAGTTGCTCAGTTCCTTGAGATCAAAGGGATTAACAATCAGCGCATCAGTTAACTCCTCAGCAACTCCTGCGAAAGCACTCAGAATGAGCACACCATCATTTTCCAACCTGCTCGCTACATACTCCTTAGCGACAAGATTGAGACCATCGCGTAAAGGGGTAACTAAAAGCAGATCTGCAGCCAAGTAGTAGGCCACAAGCTCCGAACGGTCCAAAGACCGATAGCAATAAACAACAGGAGTCCACCCCGGTTTACCAAAACGTCCGTTAATGCGACCAAC
>DAINRC010000236.1:0-2238 GCA_036742135.1 Bacillota bacterium | reverse complement strand
GCGCCGCGGTCATCAGGGACTGGGCCAGGGACGCGGGGACCGCCTCGGCGAAGAACACCCAGACGTGCGCGCCCTTCGATTTCGATTTTTCCAGCCACGCTTCGACATTCACTTCTTTGAGGATTTTTTGGACTTTCGCTGCAGTTTCTACGGCCTCTTCGGGGTCGTCGGCGCAGTCTACGTCCAGACACGCGAACCAGCACCTCTCGCCGTCAACGGGGTATACGGCGAGCGCCTGCTCCCCGCTGAGGTGTTTTTCTATTTGGGTTATTCCCCGCTCGTTACGGATGCACTCCAAGCTTCCATCAGGCTTTTGGACGGCGTAAGCGTCGCGTTTCCCTTCAAAAAGCATGTCGAAGATGATCGCGGCCTCGCGCACGGTTCGAACCTCCTGCTTCTCAGAGAAGAGAACCTGTTGCAGAAAATTGAAAAAGCCCCGGACAATTCCGGGGCTTGGGAGGAAGGAGGAGAGCGAGGAACTAGTGGTTGGTCCCTCAAAAAAGAAACCGCTCTGGTTTACCGACCAGAGCGGTTATGGGGGAGGAGTTTTTAGAAGGGGATGCTACTCAAATCGTTGCTGGAATCTTGTTTAAATAAAGTTTCTTCTTTGGGAGTATCTTCAAATTCTTCGATTGTTACGTTTTGTGTGAGCGTGGGTTTGTAGTAGTCCCGCATCCGCTTGATAACGGTAAACTCTTCCGGGGTCACCTGCCGCTTCACCTTGATCGAGAGCCGGGAGAAATTGTACTCTCCTTTCATTGCTTCGTCGAGGCGGAGGGAGACTATCACTCCGCACAGAGGTATTTTCTTCGCGTAGAGTGCGGAGACGAAAGAATCGAATCTTTTGAGTGAGGACGGGGGCACGTTGATCAGGACGGGGATGGTCCACCCGTCAACGAGGAAGAGCACGCGCCTCTGTTCTTTGCACGCCTTCCTCTGCTCTCCTCCAGAACCCCACTTGTCGTAGGGACACGAGGCGCAGTTTCTTTCTTCTCCTTCAGAGGTCTTGCCGGTGTTCCCATCGAAACTAATGCATTTCGGAACCCTGTCGCCCTGCTCCCAGTAGGCGCGGACTTTTTTAGCGATCAGGATTACCCCCGTGAGTTCCTCTTCGGTCTGCCCGTCCGGAAAGACGAAGAACCTCATTCTGTGCTCGATCTTCACCTGGATGGGAGTCGGGGTGAATCCCCCTAAGTCTTCTTCTAAGAGCTCTCGGATTTCTTCGTCCGGCGCGGGAACGGCCTGGAGACTGTTTCCCGCCACGGGTAAGTGGTTGTTGGACATCAATATCATCCTCCTCTCGGTCTTTGCTCACCGGTCTCCGGTCGCCGGTCTGCGGTCTTTGTTTGTTCAGTCCTCAGGTGTCTCAGCGGTCAACAACTTCACCCTCAGCGCGAGGGAGCGGAACCTGTCGAGCTCGTAGGCCAGCTCGTCTTCGGCTTCCTGGAGTCTTCTTGTGAGGTCTTTCACTTTTTGGGTGAGTTCCCTGTATTCGGGGTCCGCTTTTTTTCTCCGTGCCAGCTCTGCCTCGCGAACCGATTCGTTCGAGTAGCGCGGCTTCCCGTTCGGGTCCTTCTCGAAGCTTATTTCCAGTCTAAACATGTATTCTCGTTCCTTCGCTTCTTCTTCTACCGCGGTGAGTAGCTCCCTCACCTGGCGGACCGCCTTCCTCGCCGACTTGATGCGCTCGGGGGCTTCTCTCAGTTCGCGGAGCAACACCTCCTTTTCGAAGTCTGTTCTCTTTGGTGTGGGCAAGAGAACTACAGCCATTTTTTCCCTCCCCTCGGTTTCACAGCAGGAGTGCTATCTCTGAAAATTCTGTATACTGTTTTGACGAAATCGTCAGGTATCATAGGAGTGCGGCTTAGAGTAATGCATCCTATCACTCCTTGCATTTCGTTTGCCTCCTATTAAAATTTCTCCTCCAACATCGCCTTGACCAACCTCCACCCTCCTGTTTTTTCCCAGACGAAGAACAAGTGAACGTTCATAATTACTGCGTCCGTTCCAATGAAGTTTCCCCTTTTGTTGAAGTATGTCACTTCTGCCGGTAATTTAGCGACTATACATTGTGCCCTCGGGTGGAGGATCCGCATTGTGTTTTGGTCTATAATTCCGCAAATATCTACATAGGTGGTGTCCACGCCGTGGTGTTCGATCCCGGCGGCTTTGAGCAGTGTCTCCGCCTCCCTCCGCGTCAGCGGCCTGCTGTACAGCCCGGTCAGCGGGGGTAAAGGC
>DAINRC010000235.1:0-2242 GCA_036742135.1 Bacillota bacterium | reverse complement strand
TAGAAGTGATCTGCCCATAACCAGGCACCGGCCAGATGAAACGCCCTGTTCCCTGACGTCCAGATTTCGACTGCAGTTGCTGAATGATCTGAGTAAGCCGCCTGGAGGTAGCCTCCAGTTCGTCAAGTGCTCTTTCGTAGGCTTCCTTCTCTGTTTCCAGCCTGTTTAACAATTCCTTACGTTCAGAGGTGCGGGCAGCCAGGTACTTCTTCCTGAGATTCATCTGCTCTCTTAGAACTGCCAACTGTTGCTTCTTCTCTTCCAGCTTCTCCTTCTTTTGCGCAATCTGGTCACGCTTTGCTGCTAATTCCTCCATCAACTTAATGTCCTGCTCAGCAATCTTCTGCATCATGTCGAGGCGAGTGAGAAAATCGGTGACACTCGTAGCCTGAAGCAGCACCTCCAGATAAGAAACCCGCCCCTCGATGTAGATGTCTCGCAGTCGCTGGTGGAGGATCTGAGCGCGTTCATCCAGGTCAGCTTCTGCCTTCTGGAGTTCCTGCGTAGTTACAGTGATTTCTTTTTCGACTTGGGCCAGTTCACCATTTAACCTTTGGAGTTCTTGCTCAGTCCGGCTAATGTCCTGCTCTAGCTCTTCAAGCTCCTGAAGCACTGTTTTCTGCTTTTCCCTGGTTTCCCCAATCTGCTTCTTGCGCAACTCGATCATTTCGTTGACTTTCTCTAATTCCTTCTTGTAATCATCGAGTTGTGCAGCCCAACTCGGCAAGATAATACCCAGGGTCCAAACCACTCCCAAAAGCAAGGCCAGAAAAAACCGAACTCTTCCCCGCATCATCCTTTTCCTCCTACCTCACATCCAGGTCTACACCCGCAAGTAGCGGTGGATGGAAATAAAACTGCCAGCAACACCGAGACCAACACCTATCCCCAGAAGACCGCCAAAAAGCCTGAAGAGAACCGAAGGGTCCCTCACAAGGGGGAGGAATGCAAGCACTTCTCCAACCTTGGTAACAAGGGCATCATAGGAAAAGTAGAGAACAGCTATCGCCAGCAGCGCTCCACAGCCACCAAGGATGATCCCCTCCAACAGAAACGGTGAGCGCACAAACCAGTCTGTCGCTCCAACATACTTCATGATACTGATCTCCTTGCGCCTGGCAAACATCGTCAGCCGAATCGTGGTGGCAATCAAAAAAACAGCACAAATACCCAGCAACCCCATTAGAGAGATGCTGATGATCCGCACCCATTTGGTAAGCTTGAAGAGTTTCTCAACAAGCTCCTGTCCGTAGCGGACCTTCTCCACACCCGGTAGACGAGAAACAGCAGCGGCAACAGCAGCCACCTGATGCGGCTCGATAGTCCTGATCCTGTAAGCATCAGGTAGGGGGTTCACTCCCCCTAAGCTCTCGCGGAGTTTTTCCTTGCCCAACTGCTTTTCCAAAGAAGCAAGGGCTTCTTCCTTCGAAATGAACTCCGCATCCTTGACCCCGGAGATCCTGAATATTTGGGTTCGGAGAGCTCTGGCTGCAGCTGCATCAAGCTTAGGCTCGAGGTAGGCCATGATTTCCACATTGGACTCCACCATACTGGCAATGTGGTTGGTGTTGACAAAAAGCAGAACAGAAACCCCCAGGATCAGCAGAGAAACTGCCGTTGTTCCTACTGCCGCCAAGTTGAGCCAGCCATTGCGCCGGAGAGAAGTGAAAGCCTCCTGGAGGACATAGAGAATGATCCTAAGTCGCATGAGCGTAGGCACCCCGGTACTCGTCCCGGACAATCCTGCCGCAATCGAGGGCGATCACCCGCTGGCGCAAGGTATCAACGATCTCGCGGTCATGGGTAGCAATGATCATCGTTGTCCCCTGTTTGTTAATTTCCCGGAGATAATTGATGATTTCCCAGGAGGTATCAAGATCAAGATTTCCAGTCGGTTCATCAGCAATGATCAGTGAGGGTCCGTTGACAAGAGCGCGAGCAATCGCTACCCGCTGCTGTTCTCCTCCAGAAAGCTGATGAGGATACATCCGCATCCTGTTTGTCAACCCGACGATCTCCAGGACTTCAGGGACACGGCGCTTGATCTCGGCTCGTCCTGCCCCCACAACCTTCATCGCAAAAGCTACATTTTCATAAACTGTCCTGTCAGGCAGAAGCCGGAAATCTTGAAAAACCATACCGATCTGGCGCCTCAGATAAGGCACCTCCCGGCGCTTCATCCGCACCAGGCTTCTGCCGCAGACGTAAATCTGTCCCTTCGTGGGAAGCTCTTCCCGGAAAA
>DAINRC010000234.1:0-2243 GCA_036742135.1 Bacillota bacterium | reverse complement strand
GATGCGGTGTTCCGGGGCGATGGACCTCTCGACCGCACGGAGTTCGGACAACCTGGCGGCCGTCTCGGCCAGGTTTTCCGGCGTCCTGCTCCTGGAGAACCTCCGGTAGGCGAACCTGAGCCTCCTGTGGGCGTATTCGTAGAGTTCCCCCAGCTCTTCCGGAGTCAGGGCGTCGGAGGTGTTTCCGGCGATGTTGTTGAGGTACCTGTCCCAGAGGTCGCGCCTGCGGTCGGTCTCCCCGGAACTCCTGGAGAGCGGGGAATCCAATCTTCCTTCATAACCCTCGCGGAAAACCGGAACAACGAATTGCGGTTCAAGCGCTTCCGGTTCGAAAAGTTCCGTTGTCTCATCCGTCGTTTCAATAACGACCTCAACGAAATCGTCCGCTTCCGGCTCAGAAGGTTCTGTCGCCTCATCTGTTGTTTCAATAACGACCTCGACAAAATCGTCTTCCGCGCGGCCGCGTCCTGCTCCGGCAGGAGCGGTGCTTTCGCCAGATACCCCGTCCCTAATATGGTCTGCTATTCTCCTCTTCGGCAAACCAACTACACCCCTTTCCTCGCAAAACATCCAGTTTCCTCCATAGAGCGGATCCTGCCCTCAAAAGGGCTTCCCTTTCTCCGGGGCTGAGACCGCTACCTACAACGAAAAAAGAAAGCGTCCTCTCGCACTCCCTCATCAGATCGATTACCCTCCTCACTTCCAGCGACACGCAGTCGGCATCTTCGCGCCTACTACTGCAATCATCGGTAAAAATGCCGAACAACCTCTGCTGTTCAAACTTCCTCATCGCCACCACCCAGGAGCCAAGAAGGAGGAGGAATTGTCCGCGACGTGGCTTTCTCCAGCGCGAGCCACAGCCGATCGGATTCCTGTCCCGGAAAGACGACAAGCTGAGACAACTCTCTGCCCGTCATGTAAAAACTGGGATCGAGCAGGCCCACACGCCCCTCGACTATACCACGGACAAGAAACCTCCCTCCTCTCGTCCACACCAGCTTGTTGTACCAGGAGAGCGATTGCAGGGAAGAGCCCACGGCCGAGATGACCGAGAGAGTCAACCGCGGAGAGGGAGAACACACGGCCACCCTCAAAAACACCCTGAACACGCCGCGCTGAACCGACACTAGCCTCTGCTCATACGCCGATGTCCTCTTCTTGTCTTCAACGGGAACGACAGCGGGCGTTCTCCTTTGTACCCGCGCCGCCCTCTTCCCGCCCATTAGCGCCGCAACGATCGCCTCGGCGCTCATTCCCAGATCCGCGCCGCCTAAGAGTTCAGAGAGGCCCCCAGACCTCACCCCAGACATTTCCATGATTTCCCTCGCCAGTCTCTTGGCGAGCTTCGTCGTATACGAAGGGTCGGGCTCGAAGCACACATCTAACACGCCCCGAACGTCGTCCCTCCGCCCGACGCCGAAAGCCTCCAGGGCGCTTCTAAATTCGGAAAAGGAATTGTCACAATTGAAAGGGGCAGTCGGCGAAACGGCTTTAAACGTAATCGCCGCCGTCTTCTCCACGTCGAAGAAGTCGGACAGGGGGTTGCCCTCGTGGCGAACCAAGGCGACTTTCGGGCAGGACCCCCGGACGGCCGCCTCGAGGCTCCTCTCCCTCCCGGGGGGGCAGGCTAGATAGAGGGAGACTATCTCATCGTCCACTACAGCGAGGAAGCGGAAGAACCCTGACCCCTTCAAGAATCCTCCGGTTCTAACGGGGTCCAACCGGAGGAAAAAGGGGTTCTCCACCCACGCCTCCTCGTCCAGCTCGTAGTCGCTGTAGGGCAGGACTTTAAAATAAGACAGAGAGTCTCTTTCGCCTCGGTTAGATAGCATTCTTGACAGCCTCCGCGATTATCGTGATAAAAATCACAAATTTCTCCAAAAAAGAAACCGCCCCGGTAACGAGGCTGTTGTTTTCTTGAAAAAGATTTGTTCCCACTACTGTCTTCCCTCCGACTATTAAAAGAATAACCAACAGAACCGGAAAAACCACATAATTTTCCAAAAGGCTCCCCGTGTGAACAAAGGGAACGCTAAACTTTTTAGACAGCGGCCAGAACAGCGGCACGCCGGATGGGGTCAACATATCCAAAAATAGGTGGCTTAGATAACCTAATGTAAAAGCAAGAGCCAACAAAAAGGAAAATTCGAATCGTTGAAACACTACCCACACCGCAATTCCAAAACACAACGCGGCCACGAAGGAGTGCAAGGCACCACGATGGCCCACAAAAAAAGAAACGC
>DAINRC010000233.1:0-2252 GCA_036742135.1 Bacillota bacterium | reverse complement strand
ATCTTTGAGACGCATCTTCGTCTGCCTCAAAATTTCCCTCCTTGTTGCTGAGCCCCCCGACCGCCGAAGGGCATTGATAATTCTCTCTCTTTTTTCTAGGTATGTATTTTTATGGTTGTCCATGATATTTCTTCCTCTCTTCAACCGCTTTTTTGATATATACCGATAATGGTATAGGTATAAATGGAACTTAGTGCCAGGAAAAAATAAACAAAAATGGTTGGCAAAAACATGACAACTAATACCATCTTGGGTTTTGTCCGTTTTGTCGCGCGTTTTGTCACATCAATTCCGCTTAGTAATATCAAGGCTTGAAGGGTTTTGTCACATTGTCACAAAGATCAAGTTTGAGTATGAGGCCTTAGAGTGATCTCTAAGGATTTTGTGATAAAACCTAAAAAAATACCTTTGAAGCCTTGATATACATAGGATTCGAGCGTTTAAGCGTTGACGCGACATTACGCGACAAAACCTTTAGATGAGTTATGAAGAAACCCTGAATCCCTTGATATTATTAGGATTTCTCGGAAAACGTTTTGTCACATGTTTTGTCGCGAAGCTATGTGACAAAACGAAAGGATAATTATTCCAGAAATGGATCTGAATCTTCCTCTGGATTTTTTTCAGAGCTTTTCACCAAAGTTAATTGGGGTGAAGGTTTTCTCCCTGTTTTCCTTTTTTTCAGGTTTTGGCTTACTTCTATTTCCCCCCTCGCTTTCATGGTTTCGATGACCTCTTGGAATTCTTTTAACGTCATGTGGGTAGATCTCAGGATGTCCCTTTGAGATGCCGTACCCCCCGCCCGCTGTAGGGCATCGACGATTCTCTGCCTCTTTTCCATGAATTCCGATGTGTGGAGCAGGTTCACGGCCGCGAATGTCGTCGCCTCCCAGAAGTAGCGCGACAGCCCTACGGCCCTTTGAACGGCTTTTTCGGAAACAAAGAGGGTCGAGTTCTCCACTTCCCCGAGTAGATAATCAGCTTCCTCCGAAGCACCGTTTTCAACCTCGATACACGCTTGCATCAGAACGGCGAGCTTCTTCGTGTGTGTGTCTAGTCGGGCGAGGAGTTCGGCTTCCAGCAGGTTTGGGTTTTTGTGTCGGAATGTTCTGAATTCTGAAGCGAATTCTCGAAACATTTCTTTTGCTTCTTCGGTGAATTCCACATTGCGGACCTTAGTAGGTGAGGCGCGGGATATGAGTGCCAGCTTTCGAAGTTTTGTCACTAAATCTTCGATGTCTTCGTCTTGAACGGGAGGTTGGAAGTCCTCTGGCTCCTTTTCCCTCGGTCCTGCTGGAACGAAGAGGCATCTTTGGAAGAATCCTGTATATTTCAACTGTTGGATCGAAGCCTTGAGAAGTGCTACTGGGGTGGTGACGAGGAACCAGTTCATGAACACGTTCCTCGCCTCGTAGGTGATTAATTTTCCCGCCTGGCGTCTCTCCATTAGCTTCCGCCGGGGGCAATCGTACAGGCTGAGCATCTTCCCGGCGGCCGTTGCTAGGTAGTCCTTCTTCTCGAGGGCGGCGAGGTAGTGTCCCGCTTCGTCCGTAAAGATAGCGAACCGGCACTCATCGTAGACGGCGGAGATGAGTGCCAGTTTGTGCGTGAGTGCTTCAGGGGAGAAGTCATCGCTCCAGATGGCGTATTCTCCGAGTGTCCTGCCAATTTCGAGTTCTTCGTCTCGAAACGGCGTTTCTTTCGGTTCGGAGGGAGGTCGCAGGATGTGATCTTTTACTTCTATGTCATCAAGAACCTTTTCCCACAACTTCTCTGTTAAAACTTGAAGCGTGCTCTTGCGTGTATCTGACGAAGGTCCGATGATTAAGACCCATAGATTAGGGTAGGTCTCCCTGTTACCCTCCCGAAGCCTCAGCGTCCTCCCCACGAGGAGGGAGAGGAGTATCAATCCCGCCGCGCACCTGATCTCGAGGTTTGCGTCTGTGGAGAGGGCGTAGTAGTCGCAGACCTCTTTGAGGAGCCCCTCCACGGGAGGCTTCAGGGTGAACGCCGGGAGCAGGGCCTCTTCCGTCAGGGACATTGTTTGGATTACTGCTTTTGTTCTTTTTTCTCTTTCGGCGACCTGGAGTGTTTTGTAGAGGTTCTGCAGCACATCTTCCGGCAGATGCGGTGCCAAGTGGGAGTACCCGGCAATCTCCTCTCCGGAGGCGAATTTCTCGTATGTTTCTGCCACCGCCCGTAAACGCATCCGCTCTTCTTCGTCTCCGGCGGCGCGGCAGACCTCCCGCACG
>DAINRC010000232.1:351-2253 GCA_036742135.1 Bacillota bacterium | reverse complement strand
GTGTCGAGGTCTCTTAAGTGTAAAGTTACCTACTAAATCTTGACACGGACAAGGTCTTTTCAACAGTTGCCTCCTTTCCTGAACAATGCTAAACTTAAAGTATGAAACCTGAACTTGAGGAACACTACCCTTTGCGCAAGGCTGCAGAAATACTGGGCGTTCACCCGATAACCCTGCGCCGCTGGGAAAGGGAGGGGAAAATACGCTGTATACGCACGCCCTCCGGTCAGAGGCGTTTCCCCAGGAGCGAGGTCTTGCGCCTTCTGGGAGAAGCTCTCCCTTCCGGCCGCAGGGCTGTTGTTTATGCCCGCGTTTCTTCAGCCAAACAGGCTGGAGCAGGAAATCTGGAACGCCAAAGGCAACGGCTCGAAGAGTATTGCCGTTCCAGAGGCTACGAGATAGTGGCGGTTATTGCAGAACAGGGTTCAGGCCTTAACGAAAAGCGCAAAGGACTCGCAAGGCTCTTCAGGATGGCCCGGGAAGGGAAAATGGATCTGGTGGTAGTCGAATTTAAAGACCGGCTGGCCCGTTTCGGCTTCACTTATATCGAGCGCTTCTTTAATGCCTTTGGCGTAAGGATAGAGGTCGTTAATGGGGAAGAGCCGAGATTACTTCAGGAAGAGCTGGTGCAGGACATGCTCTCCATACTCACAGTATTTTCCACCAAGCTGTACGGCTTACGGAGCAAAGAGTTCCGCAAAAAAGTAAGGGAGGCCATGGCGGATGCGGCAAAAGGTGAATAAGCCAGCTGACATGATAACCGTGCCCGGTAGGATATACCCCGATAAAAACACACAAGAAAAGATAATTTCTTTCATGCGCCGCTTCCAAGCGGCCAAGCGCACCGCCTACCAAGCCCTCAGGCGGGGAAGAGGACCCAAAGAAATCGTCAAAGATCTCTACGGCAAGTTCTTTCCCAACGCCCGCTGGTGCCAGTGGGCTGTCGAGGACGCCAGAGCCACTATCGAAAGCCAAAAGGAACAGGTAAGAATGCACGTAACGGATCTGGAGGCGAAGATAGAGAAGTCCGAAGAGAAGTTGGAACGAACCAAAGATAAGCTCCACCGCCGGGGCATACTGGCCCGTATTGCCAGGCTCCGGGGTAAGCTGGCCTATTGGAAAGGCTTCCTGGAGAGGGGTGAAGTCCCGCCCGCGGTATTCGGGGGTAAGAGGAATCTGCTCCTCCTCCAAGAGGGGAAGCTTTCTAAAGATGAGTGGCGGGAACTCCGGGCCAACGCCTTTTACTCTGTGGGCCAGGCCAACCAGAAGGGGCTGGAAGCTCAATACGGCAACGCCAACACGGAAGTGGTCTTCGACGAGGTCACCGGCTCTTTTCGCCTCAACATCTACATACCACCGGAGCCGGAAAACAAGAACGGTCGCAAGAGGAAGGAAGAAGACTGGATAACTGTACCTTTGGAGATACCCGGCCGTTACCGGTGCATACTCTTGCAATACCTTTTGAAAGCCGGGGCCTATACGGTGAGGGTAGTCCGCAGACACGGTCGGTTTGAGTGTTTTATTTCCTTTCCCCTGGGTGATAATAATGTACCTGTAGACAAAAGCGTGCCCATGGGAGGAATAGACCTCAATCCTGATGTAGTGGCCGTCTCGATCGCCCTGCCGGACGGCAATTTCCATATCTCCCGCTGTTTCCGGTGCCCCGAATTAATCTATGTTTCCCATGAGAAGCGGGAATGGGTAGCCGGGAACTTGGCCGTGCAGATAGCTGACTGGCTGAAATCGTTAGACATAAAGCAGGTAGCCCTGGAAGAGCTGTCCTTCGCCCAAGACCACGACACCAACCGCCTCTTCAACCGGATCACCCACAACTTCTGCAAGAAACTCCTGTTTAACCGGATTGTCGTGGCCTTGCGGAAGAGGGGTATCGCTGTCTTTACC
>DAINRC010000232.1:0-243 GCA_036742135.1 Bacillota bacterium | reverse complement strand
TTCAAGCTGTGGGGTAAGTTCTTCGGGCTGTTTAAGGCGGCCAGAAAGCGGGCAATAAGGGAAGACCACCTTTTCCGGCGGTGGAACCCCGAAGACTGGCTTTCTTTTATGTTCAGCAGTTCGTCCTGATGGTTAAGGTTTAAGCCCGCCGCTCTTCCCTGCCGGACTCCCCGGAAGTCCGGCAACACCCTGCGGTGGGGGCTAAAGGGACGGCGGGTAGGCGGGGCGACTCCCCCTCCCGGT
>DAINRC010000231.1:0-2276 GCA_036742135.1 Bacillota bacterium | reverse complement strand
CTCATGCACATGGGAGGCGATGCGCACCAGTTGGACGGGAGAGACTCCTGCTGGCTCGGGAAACAGGCGCTCGAGAATGGCTTCACAATCAGTACCGGGCTTGACCAGTTCGGCCGCATTGATCATGACACCGATAGTCAGCCCAGCCGGGATATCCAGGCTGCGGATATAGTCATCCGTGGTGTAGGCGTTGGCTCCGGCGAACCCACTTGCATTCAATGAGCGCAGGCCAAGCTCAACGATATCCACACCAAGCTGCGACATCGCATTCAGGTATTTCTCGACGATTGCGCCACCAAAATTCCAGCAATTGTAATAACCACCATCTCGCAAAGTACAATCAAGAACCAGCATAGGACTATATCTCAGTGAAAAACAGCCGAAACCCCAAAAAATAAGAACTCCCCGCGCCCTCTTGCAGACAATTTAAATGAAGAGAGGCATTTAGTTTCAACGCCATCAATCGTATAGTAACGATCAATCCTAAAAACTCGCTTCCGAGAAACCCCAGACATCAATTTCTCGACGCACTCAAGCCAGACATCAACACCCAACTGCCCCTCAACCTCAACTCGCAGATCAAGCTTTTGATCCTCAAGCAATAAAACTGAACCAACAGCAGCAAGACCACTTTCAGAAAAACAGTTAACATCTACCGGAAAGCTGAGCAAATCATTACTTGATATCAAAAACTTGTAGCCCTCTCCCTCACTACCCAAACAAGACTTCGACTTCACCTTAAGAACTGAGGGCTTTACAGCTTCCAACAAAGAGCAAAAAAGATTTGAAACCCTTTCAGGGTCTATATTGAAAGAAACCTTTGCCTCATTGAGGCCCTCTGCCAAATCATCAAAAACCCAAGACTTAGGGATCTTCAAGGTTCTAACATGGGTATGCTGTGAGGTGCGCATGACAGCAGCTGAAAATCCCACGCCACGCTTACAAGCTATTTTGGAAGGGTAAATGGAATCTGTAGCGCTATTGGCCAAAAAGACATCTGCTCGCTTCGCATACGCTATTTTTTTCCAAGCTGGCAGTCCTGCTATGTTTACACGCCTACCGTTAAAAACCAAAGATTCGGCGAGACGCTCTACACCGTCATAATCAGCAACTATCGCTCCTGGAAGGTTGTCCACCTCAACAGGCGAAGTGAGGCCATCGAAAATCAAAACCACGGGCTTATCACACTTTTTAAGCGTGTTTAATATGATCTGAAGCGCTTCTTTATGTTGCCACCACGACCGCTTCTCCGAGCAGGCTCCAAACCAAATAACGAGAGACTCATCTAATACATTCAAATCCTCCCTAAATAATACGTTCTTAGAAACCTTACGCTCAACACATTGCATAAGCTGCCTGCGGAAAGAATAATTATCATACCCTTGATACTTCCCCCTAACTATGCGGAAAATGAAATAATTACTTTCCGCAATGCTTCGATTTAGCATTTCAGCGTCATAATGATACTGCCGAACGTCAAAATCAACTATATCAGATGCTAAAAGAAAACTAGCCCCTGGCTGACTGTAGATGTCCACCCCTGATAGCAAGTCAGAATACCGTATACTCAGCTCGTAAAACGCACTTAAATGATCGTAAAAGAAATGGAAAGGCCTGACATGTCCTAGGTAGAAACCACCGAACCTAGCAGCTTCGCTTTTAAGAAGAAAAGTACCAGAATAATTTTCCTGACACCAACGCATGATTCTATTTATTTCTACACTTGGATCACTGGACAGCTTTTTATAAACCACACCCGTGTTAACGTGATAAATCCAACCTAATGAATTATTACCTTGTGCAAAAACTAGTGAATCTTGATCAACCTTGAAAAACAAATGATTCAAACCAGCAACAAAGGCAGAACCAGTGCAACGAGCTACAATCGGGTTATCGTCAAAGGAAAGCGTGAGCTCGCCGCTATTCTTCGCTCTAAACAGCACGTCCCCTAACGCATCTAAATCCCAGAATAGGTTAAATACGCTTTTAATCCAACTAAGCCAATACGCTTGGTTACCATCTATATCATCAACCAAGTACTGCGCAGCTATTATGTGTACCTGAGAGTTATACGTCATTCTGAGCGCCTACTTTTCTGAGCCTTGACCATCAGCAACCACAGTTAGACACCATGAAATTTTTCTATTTCTAAACTTAACCCTAACCGCTTCTGTTTTGTTGCATTCCATGAAACCAGCCCCAGAATAGCTTTGCTTAATTTGAAAAACAACGTCATCAGAAAAAGCCAGCTTCAAACAGTGAGAAGCCAATGGGCT
>DAINRC010000230.1:2052-2277 GCA_036742135.1 Bacillota bacterium | reverse complement strand
CTCACCTGTAGAGCGGTAGAAAAGGACAAGGTCAGCTTCTTTTATGTCTTCCAGAGCGCGCGCCAGATTCTCCTTACCTTCCTCAAGGAAACGGGCTGAATAGCAACGAAGATCGAGGAGATCCTTCACCAGCTCTCCGGCCCGCCGCATCGTAGTTGTGTGGCTGTGCCACATGACGGCCACAACCTTTTTCATCCCCGTTCTCCTCCTCTCACCAACTTCTTT
>DAINRC010000230.1:459-2042 GCA_036742135.1 Bacillota bacterium | reverse complement strand
GGAGAGCGTTTACCCCCGGTGCTTGCCCGGAAAGTGGTGATGGTGCCCGTGGGAGTTGCTGTGGGCACGGGTGTGAACAGCACCCCTGCTGAGAATTCCTTCCAGCTTCTCCTGGTCGAGGTCGATGTCCTGGAAGGGCCTGCGGCGCATCCGGTGGCGCAGAGCAAGGCCAGCCGTAGACCTGATGTCCTCTTCGATGACTTCCTCCCGCCCCTCAAAAGCCGCCATCGTCTTCGCCGCCTTTAACATGATGAGGTCAGCACGATGCCCGTCAACCCCCATCTCGATGGCGATCTCGGCAATGAGGTAGAGGAGCCTTTCCGGCACCTGCACCCGCGGCAGAAGCTTCTTTGCCGCAAGAATCTTCTGCCTGAGCTTCTCCTGCTCAGCTTCCCAGGCAGCGCAGAATCCAGCAGGATCCTCTTCGAAGGCAACCCTTCTCCTTACCACCTCAACCCTCAGAGTGGGATCGAGGATCCCTGTAATCTGGACGCAGAGCCCGAAGCGGTCGAGAAGCTGGGGGCGCAGTTCTCCTTCCTCCGGGTTCATCGTCCCCACTAGGATGAAGTTCGCAGGATGAGTAAATGACACCCCCTCCCGCTCAACGGTGTTTACCCCCATCGCCGCGGAGTCAAGGAGCACGTCGACAATGTGGTCATCCAAAAGGTTGACCTCATCCACGTAGAGAATGCCGCGGTTGGCTTCAGCTAGCACACCGGGCTCGAACCGCTTCTCTCCCTTCTTGATCGCCTCTTCCAAGTCGAGCGTCCCCACTACACGGTCCTCGGTGGCAGATACGGGAAGGTCGACGACGCGCATCTTCCGCCGCGCCCTGGGAAGTTTTTCACCCCGAAAAAGCCGCTCCCGGCAAGAACCACACATGGTAGTGGGATCATCCGGATCACAGCCGAAGATGCAGTCAGCAACTACCTCGTTCTCCGGAAGGAGTGCAGCAAGAGCCCTTACGGCCGTGGATTTCGCTGTCCCTTTTTCCCCCCGGATTAAAACTCCTGCCAGCTTGGGATTGATGGCATTGAGGATTAGGGCAAGCTTCATTTCATCCTGGCCGACGATTGCCGAAAAGGGATAAACATACCTTGCGGCCTGCTCTAGAGTCTGTCCCATATCTGTTCCCATTCCTTTCATTAAGACTCGAAGTTTTTATAAAACACCAAACACCCTCCACACGCAGTTGAAAGAAGTTCAGGACCTGGCCAGGGCGCCGTGCACAGCTTCCAGTAAGTTCTCCGCCCGAAGGTCATCGAGCTTGTAGTAGTCTGCACCTAAGGCAACCGCCAACTGGTTGGCAAGCCCAAATGAGAGGAAACCGTTGGATTCAACGTCAACTACCAGGCTCCTGATGCGCTCTTCTTCCCTGATCAGTTCAGCTGCTTTGAAGGCTTCTGCCAAAGGCCGCTCTTCACTTAAGCTGACGTTGGCTTTTCCGTCAGAGATGATGATCAGCAAAGGACGCAAATCAGGGTCTTTGATAAGATGAGCTTTGGCTACTTCATAAGCTTTGAGCAACCCTGCAGATAGGGGGGTGCGGCCCCCGGTGGGCAGCTCCGCCAGAAGCTCTTGAG
>DAINRC010000230.1:0-262 GCA_036742135.1 Bacillota bacterium | reverse complement strand
GCATCAACGACAAAGAGGAGAAAGTTGCCGACCCTTTTTTCGCGCACCTTCTCCCGAAAGTCAGAAGGTTCGATAACTACGGCAACCCCTTCACGCTTCCGACGCCTCTGGTAAGGTGCCGCAGCGCGTAAAGTGGCATCAAAAGCAAGGTCGTTCCTCCCCCGCCATAAGGTGCTCCGCACATAGCGGCCCGACTTGGTGGCCGTCTTACCGCGCGACCTCCGGCCCGACCCACGACGCAATACACCCTCCTCTTTGAAGC
>DAINRC010000229.1:0-2308 GCA_036742135.1 Bacillota bacterium | reverse complement strand
GACGGCAAGTGCTTCCTTCCCGATGGAAGGCCCCTGGTGTTGAGAGAATTTCCTTCAAAAACAGGGTCTTACTACATAGGGATCAGGCCAGAATGCATCACCCTCAACGAACCCGCAAAGAAGCTAGAAAACAGGTTTTCAGGGGAAGTTCTCCAGGTAACCAGTAGGGGTGTTTACCTGGAAGTAGAAATCAAAAGTGGTGAACTAATTTTTAAGGCTTACGTGATGTCTGGCAACAGAAATAACCCTCCACCTGCGCAAGGGAGCCAAGTTGTCTTCGGTTTTTCCAGTGCTGATGTTTGCTTGATTCCCAATGAGCAAAAATTGGAGGAGAATAGTCTGCTGATGCAGAATAAACAATAAACAAAGGGGTTCAAAGTTCTAACTGAAAGGGGCGAACCAAATTCTCGAGAGAAGGTTAATAATGGTGACACTCACCGTGATTTTGGTGAGTATCATCTGCCCACAGCCCTTTCCCCTATGTGGCCTTGCTCCTGCAGCCGCAGTTCCCCAGGAAAACCACGTGCCTTTGGAAGACCCAAACGGACCAGTAATCGTGGCCAACTTCACCGGGCCTGTTGTCCCAGTAACGGCACGGTTCATTGAAAGAGTCATCGACACCGCTGAAAAAAAGGGAGCAACTGCCTGTGTCCTAGAATTGAACACACCTGGAGGCCTTTACAGCGCCACCCAGGAAATCGTTACTGAGATCCTCAATTCAGAGGTTCCAGTCGTGGTTTTCGTTTCCCCTCACGGAGGTTGGGCAGGTTCAGCGGGGGCATTCATTACCATCTCAGCACACATCGCCGCAATGGCACCTGGAAGCAGAATCGGTGCTGCTCACCCGGTTAGTGTGGGCAACCCCGAGATGCCCGAGGTTCCCAGCGAAAAGATTACCGAAGACGCCGCAGCATGGGCACGCTCGATCGCCCAGATGCGCGGCCGAAACGTCCAAGCAGCAGAACTGGCTGTCAGAGAAAGCAAGTCTTTTTCCGACACCGAAGCCTTAAAAGAACGCTTAATCGATCTCCGAGCCAACAGTCTGGGTGATCTGCTGGCTAAGATCGACGGCAAAGAGGTCGTTTTAGCCACTGGGAGAAAGATAACCCTGGATACCGCAAAAGCCCCCGTGGAACGGCTGGAAATGAACTTCGTGGAAAAGTTTCTTCTCACGATCAGCAACCCTGACCTCGCTTACATTTTGCTGACCCTGGGAATGGCGGGATTAATGGTGGAAATCTATCATCCCGGACTTATCTTTCCAGGCGTAGTTGGTGGCATCAGCCTCCTGCTCGGGCTCTATTCCTTAGGAACCCTTGATGCCTACTGGGGAGGCATCCTCCTGATCGTGCTCGCTTTCGCTCTTTTTATCGCCGAAGTTTTCGTGCCCAGTCACGGAGCCCTCGGCGCAGGTGGTGTGGTCTCTTTCATCACTGGGTCATTAATCCTCTTCAGCAACCGACCAACAGGACTCGGGGTGAGCATCTGGCTGATCGTAACCACTTCGATCTTCATTACCGCCTTGCTCAGCCTCCTCGTTACTGCAGTGATCCGGGGACAAAAGCGCCCAGTAATTACCGGGGAAGAAGCTTTAATCGGGGCAACAGCAGTTGTTCGCAGTGAACTAAACCCCAAGGGCACAGTCTTCGTGGCAGGGGAGATCTGGAGTGCGGTATCTGAAGAGGGAAGCATTGGTCCCGGAGAAGAGGTGGTGATCACTGGTATTAAGGGCTTGCACCTCAAGGTGCGCCGGAAGGACGAGGCCAAAACAACTGCATGATGAAAACAGAGGCTGGAAGGAGTGAATTCTGAGGATGTGGGGACTTAGCCTGACTTTTTGGGTGATTTTGATCCTGATGCTGCTTGCTGCATCCCTGCGAGTTGTTCAGGAATACGAAAGAGGTGTGGTTTTTCGGCTCGGTCGCTGTGTTGGTGCCCGCGGACCCGGTCTCATTTTTCTGATTCCCGGGATAGAGAAAATGCGAAAAATCGACCTGCGAGTAATCACCATGGACGTCCCTACCCAAGAAGTGATCACCAAGGATAATGTAACTGTAAAGGTAAATGCTGTTGTTTACTTCCGGGTAGTGAACCCTGTAGATACGGCAATCAAGGTGCTTGACTACATCAAAGCGACGTCTCAGCTTTCCCAGACCACCTTAAGAAGTGTGCTCGGTCAATCAGAGCTCGACGAACTGCTTGCCAATAGGGATGAAATCAACCAGCGACTCCAGAAGATCATTGACGAAGGAACAGAGCCCTGGGGAATCAAGGTCAGCATGGTGGAAGTGAAAGATGTCGAACTTCC
>DAINRC010000228.1:0-2309 GCA_036742135.1 Bacillota bacterium | reverse complement strand
AGCCCGTAGACAGCCTCTGACAGCAGTTCTGGAGCCCCATGAGGCACTTGGTACCACTTCTCGTAAATCGATAGCTCGGGAACCCGAAAGTCAGCAGCCAGGTCGATGACCTTTATTCCTTTGTTGAAGATTTTAGGAACAAGGGATGAAGAAATTCCGTGGGGTAAAGCAAAAAAGACCACATCAGTTTTCTCGGCAAGCCAGGGTACTGCCTCGAAGTCAAGGATCTCCAAGTGGGCATAACCCCTCAGATGAGGAAAAACCCGGTCAATCGGGGTCCCAGGAAAATCACGGGATACAGCAAAAATCTCCTCGACTTCGGGGTGCAGACATAAGATACGGATCAGTTCTTCTCCCACATAGCCTGTTGCTCCAACGATCCCCACTTTAATGCCCATCTTCTCTCTCTCCTTGCCGGAAATCAATCTCTGCAAAAACGCTGCGATAATTATACATAACAGAGAATAAAAATTCAACAGGTCGCCAAAAAATTTGTCCCTGCCGCTTTTGTATCGCCCAAAAATACTCCCCTGGTGTTTCTGTGACTCAGTCAGTTCCCCAACGGCTATTTACACCACCACTGGGATTGCCGCTCCACACTTGGAACACCTGTTTCCCTCGAGCCCAGCAATCCGGGTCTTATAGCCACTGCGCTTGATCAAGAGGTTACCGCAAACAGGGCAGAAAGTATCGTTTTCTCCTAACTCCCAGGCATTGCCAATATAGACGAACTGCAGCCTGCGGAGGGCGACCTCCCGCGCTTTTTTCAGGGTTTCCAGAGGGGTGGGAGGAAGAGTAAACTTGTATTGGGGAAAGTAGCGGGAAAAGTGCAAAGGTATTGCCCGATCGATAGAGGCGATCCAATCCACAAGGCTTTCGATCTCTTCCTCACGATCATTCTCTGTGGGAACAAGAAGATTGGTGATTTCCACATGGCACTGCTGATGGGCGATTTCCACAGTGCGCAAGACCGGGGCCAGGTGCCCGTGGCAGACTTCTTTATAAAACCTTTCGGAAAAGGCCTTGACATCGATATTCATGGCATCAATAAAAGGCAGCAATTCCTGAAGCGGTTCTTCTTCGATGAAACCATTAGTAACAAGCACGTTTTTCAGTCCATGTTCATGGGCCAGCTTTGCCGTATCATAGACATACTCAAACCAGACATTGGGTTCTGAGTAGGTATAAGCGATCCCGATCGAACCAGCGCGTTTCCCGGCATCAACAGCAATCCTCACCAGTTCCTCGGGCGAGATCTTCTCCGTAGGAGGAGTCTTGTGAGCAATCTGCCAGTTCTGGCAAAAACCACAGTGAAAATTGCAACCAAAAGTCCCTACTGAAAAAATCTGACTGCCGGGATAAAAGTGGTAGAGGGGCTTTTTCTCGATCGGGTCAACCGCCCATGAGGTAACCTGCCCGTAATTCAAGGTGCAAAGAACCCCGCCTGCGTTCTGGCGAACACGGCAAATTCCCGTCCGGCCGGGTGAAATCTTGCAGTGATGAGGGCAAAGGAGGCACCTGACCCTGTCTTCCTCCAGCTTTTCATAGAAACGTGCTTCCTTCATCCCTTCCCTCCTTCTTGGTAACGCACCACCTCAAAGCGCTCCAGCTGCACTGGCTCATCGGGGGAAATCCCGGCCTTCATCTTGGCGATGCGGATCTGCTCTTCAACAGTATCAATTCCCTCGAGGTTGGGAAGCAGAAGGCCCCTCCTTCCCTTACTGCTGACGATCACCCCGTATCTTTTGGGGTCGAGGTCTTTCTCACTGGCAACAGGCTCCGGTGGTGTAAGCACATCAACCGAGATCTCCAACTCCGGCAGTTCCTCAAGCTGGACAGGCATAAACCTGGGGTCACCCACACCTGCGCTGACGGCATTGTAGATGATCTCGGCGGCAATGTTTTCCCGCACAGGCTCGACTGTTCCGATACAGCCCCGGAGCTGGCCGCGCTTCTTCAAGGAAACGAAAACACCGGCACGCCCTTCCATTCCCTCAGGAAGCGGGTCAGGCACTGGCATTATTTTTCCGGTCCGCAGGTAATACTCCAGACTCGCCCGCGCCAGCCGGACGTGAGGCGGATCTTCTTGGGGGCCTCTTCCCCTCAGGCAGAATTCGGCAACAAGGTAGCCAACCCCAAAAGGGCCCTCATAAGAATAGATCCTGCTTTCCACCTTTTTTCCAGAGAGAGCCCCGAGCAAGATAATGATCGGTCTGAGTCCACATTCCGCTGCACGCTCGACAAGATCCTCAGGGAGGTTGAGAATCCTCTCAACATCCATCTGGGAAAGCGCTTCCTGAATGATCTCG
>DAINRC010000227.1:649-2315 GCA_036742135.1 Bacillota bacterium | reverse complement strand
GCGCAGATCAAACTTCATCGATCGTACCTGAGGGTCGGCGACGATTCTACGCTCGCCAGGAGCTACAAGGGACTGGGCCACGTAGTTTCCGCCAACGATTTCTTCCCAAACGCGCTTGGTGAGCTTGTCTCCTCGGTATGCACCGCGACTACCAAACCCGCTGACGGGCTTGAAGAAGAGGCTACGGCGGTTTTGCCAGAGGTGCTCTGCGTTACCATGCCCGACAGGCACGGTAAGCGGGACGTATTGGGCCAATACGGCTCGGATTTGCTGACCAACGCCAATCTCTTCCAAAAAACGTCCGTTGGTTAGGTCAACCAACCGGCGTTTGTCGGCATAAAGGGCATAGGCCTGAGGGTGCGGCGTTACCGTCACGACATCAGCCAAATAAGCGCTGCGCAGCGCGCTGCAATTGTCGCCTTCCAGATAGAAATCGGTGAGTCGGTTATAGACGAGATCCACAGGCTTTCCGTCGACCAAGAGGCACTCGTTGTGAAAGGCCAGATCGGCTGGGTCTGCGATTAGGCAGTCGATTCCTGCTGACTCGAATAACCGCTGAAAAAGAAGGAACTCCGGATACAGGTATTGGGCTTGTGGGCTTTCATCCAAGATCACCACGCGCGTGAGCGGACGTGGCTCGCCGCTCGTAGACCATTCCTGGGCGAACATATCCAGAATCGAACGCTCGAAGCCGCCGGGTCCATCCTGACCTGGCGAAAGCCCGACTACGCCGCTGCAACAACTGCGCTGCGCGCGGGCGAGCAATACGTTTAGCATCGCTCCGCCCGCATTTGTGTTTATTTCGATGAGCCCAAGCTTGTCATCATCCAGATGGAAGTCGTAGCCAAAGAAGACGCCGCGCGCGCCCCGAGGATCGTGTCGGGCAATAGGAGGTGCAGAATCCAGAGCATGCTCACGCCAACCGGGCGAGCTCACGGTCTGCTCGATGGCCTGAATAACCTCATTAACCTGGCGCAGCCGCAAGGATGAAACAAAGACCGGTCGTGCTGCAAACACATGGGGGCAACGTGACTTCAATAGCTCCGACAGCTCTGAATTCCCAAGCTGTTCGGTCAATGAGTTTACGAGCGCAGCTTGATCTAGGCTTACGCAGAAGCACGCTTCGTTGAGCGCTGCGGCTGTCGTACCGCATTTTCTCGATGAGGACGCTTGCACGGGAACCTCCAGAACCAAACATACAGCTTCGAAAGTCTCGGCCTCTTTCGGTTCAGCCTGGCGTTTCTATGAGCGTAGGTCAGGGTCGTTGCTGGCACTCTGCCATTAACTAGACATAAGCTTTGGAAGCGTCATTGTGAAAGTCGTATGCCCCTCAGCTGATTCGCAAGCGATGCGCCCTTTGTGCGCTTCGACTATCGAACGAGTGATAGCCATGCCGAGGCCCGCATTCATGGTGGTTCCTTCGCGCCTTGCGGTGTCGACCCTATAGAATCGATCAAACACTCGGGCCTGAAGCTCGGCTGGAATCGTTGTGCCTCGGTTGGATATGGCTGTGCAAACCGAGCCACCGCTCTCGCTTATTTCAACGCTGATGGTGCTGCCTTCCTCTGCATATCGAACTGCGTTAGAGACTATGTTTGAGACGGCCCGTCTCAGCATCGATTTATCGCCATGTACCGATCCATCGCCTGAAAGCGCGATTTCTACC
>DAINRC010000227.1:0-566 GCA_036742135.1 Bacillota bacterium | reverse complement strand
GTTCAGCGGCGTTCTTAGCTCATGCGCGATATCCGCTGAGAAACCTGACAATCTGAGAAAAGAGTCGTCCAAGCGCGAAAGCATTTCGTTGAAGTTGTCTACGAGTTCATGCAGCTCGCCTGGCACCGACTCGGTTGGAATTCTGGTATCTAAGCAGTGGGCGGTTACTGTAGAAGAAGTCTTGGACAGTTCGTCTATTGGTTTTAAGCCTTTCCTGATCAGAACAACACCTAACGCGCCACTCAGAAGTGCACTAACGACAAGCGTATAAGCAAACCACTGCTGAATCATATCGAAGAAGTGGATTCGGTGCGTTACATCCAAAGCCAAATAGATAACAGTGTCCTGCCCTTCTACCCACCGATTTACTTTTCTGGTAATTCCGCTGTACTGGTGGCCACCGAAACTTACCGTCCAGCGTTCCTCTTGGATGTCTGTGACAAGAGGTAGCAAGCTCTCAGACAGATTGTGATGGGAGTAAACCGTCTTACCGTCTACTACAACCGCAGTCGCGAAGCCAAAGGAGTGCTCAATAACGGCATCGATCCTTGAAGCGGTCTCAGGCC
>DAINRC010000226.1:0-2317 GCA_036742135.1 Bacillota bacterium | reverse complement strand
AACGAATGCTGTTCCTCTACACAGGTCCGATAGCGGGTCTCCTGAAAGCGGTACAAAAGCGATCAAACAGACCAACTAAATCAAGCGAAGGAGCTGGAAACGATTTAGAAGAAACTGGCAGAGTATTCAAGGAGTATTCAAAAGGTGAGCGATACCCCCATGAGTATCGCTCACCCCATCGCTCAACCCAGATATTGGTAACGCCAGACGGCGCAAGGCTTTCAGAGCTGGAAAAATCTGCGGTGAGCGATAGGTGAGCGATACTCAAAATCCCCGAAACCCTTGACGTTATCGAAAAAATTGGGAAAATCTTAACGAGGTGAGCGATGGGGATATATATACTGGAAAGTCTTTGGTAAAAGATGCAGGATTCCCAGAAAATCCCTGGAAAAATCTCAGGAAATCGGAATGAAAACAGGAGAGGAGGAGAGCAGAGTGGAGTCCTTGCCGTTCGGAAATTTTAATTCTTTTGAAGAGAACTCCTTCAGAGCCCTCCCTGCTTCAGAAAATACGGAAAACGCCGATTCTACATCACCACAGATCCCACCTATAAAGATCAAAAAAAGAATCTTCGACCCCGAGAAGCAAAGCTGCACACTAGAAATTAAAATTGGCGAGCCGTTTAACATAATAGTCTACAAATCTGGTAGCGTTGGACGCATCGCGTTCCAACTGGCCGAACAGTTCGCCCTCCCTATCGCCCCAAAAGACCTCGCCGAGAGACTCGCTCCCCAGATCGATTCCGCACAGTGGCACAAAGTTACCGAAAGCGAGGAGAGTCTCTACTATTCTTTCCACTCTTGGCTACTCGAAAAGGGCGCGGACTACTTCGCCCGCGGGCAGATGTGGTACCACGATAAAAACGGTAAACGTTACATCCGAGTAACATCTGAACCTTTGAGAGCGTTCTTCGTTTCACAAGGAATCACCAACAGGAAGGAAAGAGAAACAGTACTCTCGTATTGGCGCGAAAAGAAATGGCTGAACGCCGGCGGCGAACGCCGCCTGAACAAAAATATCAAAGTTACACTCCCTAACGGTAGTAAAGGATGGATTCAAGTGTACGAAATCCTCGTGGCAGAGGATCTACCTTTTGACGAAGAAGAAACCTTAACCTCCACCCCATCCACCCCATCGCTCGAAAACAACGCTGAAAAAACCGAAAACGGTGCTGTAAAGCTCTTAAATACCGTGAAACTTTTAAACTTAAACAACGGACAAGAACTCTCGCTTACTCTCGTGAAGAGCAATTCCGCAGACCGCACGGAGCTAGGCGAGAGCAAGATCACGACAAACTCCCCTCTGGGGAGGGCTCTCTTAGGGAGAAAAGTAGGAGAAACGTTCACAGTCGAGGTCGACGGCCACCTAACAGTTTACAAAGTGCTAGAAATCAACCCTACTAATTAACCGAAACCAACGAATCAACAGCCGGCTTCTGCACGCCGGTTTCTTCTTTTTTGAGGGGTGGGAGAGTGCGGAGGAAGAACATCTTCGAACAGTCTATTCTGGTTCAAAAAACCGTCCCTTTCTATCAAAGACAAAAGTCATCCCCGCAGCCTTCATTTTTAACAACCTACACAGACCTGAAACTAATCCAAATCAAGAGAGCTGTCGAACAGACAATCGCGGTAGCGGTTTCAAACAACAAGAGAATCCGGGAATTGCAGAACCAGATAACAGCTCTGAAAGAAAAGCGACAAAAAATCCCACACGACACGACTTCTGCCTATGAAGTGTATAAAGCGTTAACGAGATCAGGACGAGCTACTTCATATTACGAGGCCGAAAGCGTCTCCCTCGGTTTAGACGCGGAATATGTCGCCACCGTTCACAACATCGGACTGTTGTCCAATGAACTCTGTAGGGAAGTTAAAAAGGTCAAAAAGGATGTCTTAAAGCAAATGTTGGGAGAAAAAGTCGACGACTCCCCCAAACTCGAAAAGAAGCGCGGATTACCGGCCGTTGCCACTAAGAAATATTCGATCTGCGTCCGTTTGCACGCCCTCGAAGATGACGACCCGGACCCCGAGGTCCTCGGCCTCTTCGAGGAAGACCAGGCTCAGTGGGAAGCCAACGGCAACGGGAAGCGTGGAAACGGGAGGCTGAAGGCGCAGATGGCCTCCCGCGAAATGGTTCAAGCGGGGATGAGAACGGTGAAGATCTACGCCTCGTCCAGGAAAGACAAAGCTAAAGGCGAAATCGTTGTCTGGCGCGCCGAGGACGAGGCGGGAGAAAAAACCGAGTTCGAGGGGGTGAGCACATGAGAAACCCACACGCCGTGCGGTTGGAGGCGGTGCGCCGCCGCGTGACCGTGGAG
>DAINRC010000225.1:245-2317 GCA_036742135.1 Bacillota bacterium | reverse complement strand
CCCTGCCGGCGATACCGCTTCCCACCCCTCATGCATCGTCCCTATCTTGATTTCCGCCCTTTTCCGCTGAGACCGCTGAAGAGGAATGACGATACCGTCCCCTTCTATAACTACAAGTTCCGCTTCCTTATCTCCCTCCGGCACCTCGCCCCTCTCAAAAAGAGCACGCCAGGCTTCTTCTTGCTCTTCCTTCCTCTTCTCCCCTGCCTCTTGCACCCATCTGTGGATCTCCTCGTGGCTTACGGGTACTAGAAGATACTGCTGCATGAAATAAGCCGCATCCCGAAACGACATCTTCGTCGCAAGTTCTATCGCTATCTGCTGAACCAGCGGACAAAAACGCTCCCCTTCCTTCAGCCCCAAAAACTCATCCAGAGGATAACGGTATACGTAACTGTGTAAACCCATCTTCCGGTAACCATGCCGCCTGTATCGGATCTCCAAACCAAAAAGGGTTATCACTGTTCGTTCTCGAACTCCTATGGACTCCCAACCCTTTAGTTCCCCATTGCTCTTGGCCTTAAGACAGATGTAGTCATCCAGCATCTTCAAAAGAATACTAAGCGCATCCCCTAACTTCCTGGCAAGGATCATAAGAATCTCAAAGATCAGATGCTTGAATGTGAATTCCCTTTCGGGTACAATCGACTTAAAATCAATAGTTGTTTTCATGAACCTCACTCCTCCTTTTGTTTTTGGTTTTTTCCCATTCTCGGAGTGGGGTTCTCTTTTTTCGGGAAAAATTCCTGCATTAGCCCAAAAAAATTTTACTCAATGGGGGCCTGAGCTATCCCCACTTTTTAGCCTGCCACATTTAGGAGTTCAGCTGCTTGCCTGAGCACCAAGGAGTTTAGAGTAGGAAGCTTCTGCCACAGGCTTCGTTTCCAGGAGGAGAAGATGTAGAAGCCTACCCGAAAAGGAGCAAGGGTGCGCCTCTTTTCGGTGTTCGCCATGAGCCTCCTGTGAAGCCCTTCTCTTTCAGCCCAGAGCCCTATTACGGTAAGAAGAAAGTAGGCATAGGCCATAAGGAGAAAAAGGCGGCTATAGCGCCCCGGGGAAGAAAGCTTAAGGCCCCGTAGTTTAAAACCGTCACGCTCGTTTTTGAGGTCTTTAAAAAATTCTTCTACTTCCATACGGCGCCCGTACCAGGCAATGATCCTGGAAAGGGGTACGTCTTTCACGTTCGTCGCTAAAAACCACGGTTCTTTTTGTCTTGGGTCAAAGCAGACGGCAAGCCGTACCGGCCACTGGGCCAACTTGTGGTACTTGATGACCCCCAGGTCCCTCTTCGTACCTCGGGGCACTTCCAGCAACCCCAGTGTTCCTTTAAAGCTTTCGGTCTCCACCCACACCTTTGCCTGGGTTCTGATGATGAACTTAAACCCGAGCTTCTCCAGGTGCTGCAGGAACGTCACCCTACCAAAGCCCCGGTCGGCAAGGATTACTACCTCGCAGTTCCGGGGAAGGATTTTCTTGAGGCTTAAAACGAAGTTTTCTTCGATTCTGTTTTGGGTTAGCGTAAGCTTTGTTTTAGGTACGACAGTCCAAAACACGGGCATGGCCCTTCCCTTTATGATAATCCCTGCTACAAGTGCCTGATGTTTGCCATCATGAAGGTCAGTCCAATCTACTGCCACAAGAACCAACTTTCTGGTACTGACTGCCGCTTGAGCCAGGGCTTTTGCAAGTTCCTGGGTCGGGATACGCCTGTTCCCTAAAAAGCGGTCCACTCTTTTGATCCGGTGCTTTTCTGCCGTTCTTGTGGGTAATGCCCTCCCTAAAGAGGCCACACCAAGACGCTTAGTGCGCATGAGAGCAAAAATTAAAACAGCTAAGGTTTTAACTTGGGTCTTGTGAAATTCATGGAGCCATGATATAAAAAATTTAACAAAGCTGTTGAGTTTCATTTTTAAAGGATCCCCCCTCAGCTGGAAGTGGTGTCTAAACTTAAATTAGTGGGGGGATCCTTATTTTCCTTCTTCTTTCTCCCCGTTTCTCGCCCTTCCTCTTCTTTAAAACTGGGGATCCCTCAGAATTGTGGCTCTATGTCAATAGTTGTGGGATCAAATTTT
>DAINRC010000225.1:0-235 GCA_036742135.1 Bacillota bacterium | reverse complement strand
CCCTCATAGGTAGGCTACAAACCGAGCTATACCACTATGATGTGACCCTGAATGAGCGTTTCAATCCCTCATAGGTAGGCTACAAACACTGATTGATGGGGCTACGGTATTTAGTGCATCATGGTTTCAATCCCTCATAGGTAGGCTACAAACGCACAAGCTCCAAGCCGAGCTCGAAAAGATGTCTTTGGTTTCAATCCCTCATAGGTAGGCTACAAACCACAGGTAAGACCCA
>DAINRC010000224.1:0-2318 GCA_036742135.1 Bacillota bacterium | reverse complement strand
TATTGGCCTGAGTTCCTGAATGAGGCTGAACATTGGCATGGTCGGCACCAAAAAGGGCCTTTGCCCTTTCGCAGGCAAGTGTTTCCACGATATCGACGAATTCGCACCCACCGTAGTAACGCCTCCCGGGATATCCTTCAGCATACTTGTTGGTCATTACACAGCCCTGGGCTGCCAGAATCGCCATATCCACAAAATTCTCCGAAGCGATCAGTTCCAACCGCTCTTCCTGACGGCGTTCCTCGGCCAGAATCGCCTTCGCCACCTCTGGGTCAACAGGCATCAGGTATTTCTCGATATACTCCATCAGCCGACCTCCTGTTTCTCTTCCCCATTACAGCAATACCTCGCTTCCAGAGAACGGATCTTTTCCAACCGGCGGGCGTGACGCTCTCCGGCAAAGTGGGCATTGAGCCAGGTTTCGACAATCTCACACGCCAGTTGGGGGTTGAGCACACGACCCCCAAGAGCAAGGATATTGGCGTCATTATGCTCTTTTGCTGCCCTTGCAGTAAACAAATCATGGCAAAGAGCAGCCCTGATCCCCGGAACCTTATTAGCCGCAATCGCCATGCCAATACCTGTGCCACAGACTAAAATTCCACAATCAAACTTTCCCTGAGCAACAGCCTCAGCCACCATCTCAGCAATATCAGGATAGTCAGCAGGCTCCGTGCTGCTAACCCCAAAGTCTCCGCAATCTACATGACTGTTATGAAGAAATCTTTTGATCTCCTCTTTCAATTGAAAGCCGGCGTGATCACTTCCAATGGCAACCCGCACGATCTCACCTGATTTCTAAAATGATTCTATATGTTATGTTCTTTAAATGGTTTCGCCACACCACACCTTTTTCCTCTTTTTCTGCAAACAGTCTCGTCTAAAAATCGCGATCTGTGAGTTTTCGAAAAATTTTCTCAATGACTTCTTCCAGCTCCTGGGCACACTTTTCGTAAACAGAGCGTGGTTCTCCTATGGGGTCGGAAATATCGTACTTACTCATCTGCTCCTCAAGCCTGCGGAGTCCCTGCTTTTCGGGCTCAATCTCCTTCTCTAAAAGTTCTCGAAACGCGGCGATCTGGTCCTCAATCTGCTGGATTTGCTGCAAAAGTGTCGACCTTTGTTGCTCTAGTTTCTTGATTGCTTCTCCATACTCCCTTTGGAACTTTTCCTTTTTTTCCTTGATCCGGGCCAGCAAATCAATAATTGCCTTTTCTTGTTCCCCCACACGCCCAAGGTCAAGAAATTCTTTGAGCACAAAAACCTTGCCTTTTGCTTCTGGATACGTTTCCAAAAGGTGCCGCTTCTGGGCTGCAGTCATCGTAAAAATGAGATCTGCCCACCGCACCATGTCTTCAGTTAATTGCGTAGCACAGTGGTCCGAAAGATCAATCCCGCGATCCGCGAGCACGGCCACAGCCTCAGGGCTGGCTGGAGCACCAGGAAAAGCAGCTAAACCTGCTGAAGCTACTTCAATCTTAAAGGGAAAATGAGACCTGCGAATAATTTCTTTGGCCAGCGCTTCGGCCATGCAGCTCCTGCAGGTGTTCCCAGTGCAAACAAACAAAACCCGCATCGGACTGCCAACCCCTCTTCCCTCAGACTGGTTGTTCCCTAACCCCAAAGCAAATTGACCTCCAGTCGCAACTTTACCTAAATAACTTTATTTCCTGCGGCCTGAGTCACCCGATTAAGTACAGCAAGACCAATTCCTGAAGCAGGAACTGTTTCCACAAGAAGGACATCAAGGCCCTTCTTGTCGCCCTCCCGAAGAGCACCAAAAAGCTCAGCAGCAACCTCCTCCGGGCGTTTTCGTGAGCCTAAAACCTTAAAAAAGGCCACCAGTTTTCGAAGTTCCCCATAAAAATCAGCATTCTCTGCTGTTACCAAAATTCCTACCCTGAGATTAGGATGTGTTTCTAAATACTTTTTTATTTTGGCAACCTGCTCCCCGGGCTCACCAACCACCATGACTACAGCGGCCCGAGGGGTGTAGTGCTGGAACTCACTTGCTTCCGAAATGTCCACTTTTTCTCCAAGAACCTCTTCTAGCTCTTCTCTGGTAACCCCTCCAGGACGAAGGATCAGTGGAGACTTCCCTGTGAGGTCAAGCACAGTAGACTCAACCCCAACACCTGTTGGCCCCCCGTCAAGAATGAGGTCAATCCTTCCTTCCAGGTCATCCTTGACATGCTCAGCGCGCGTGGGGCTAGGCCGACCAGAAAGGTTGGCACTGGGAGCAGCAAGAGGAACTCCACTAGTGGTAATCAGGGCCAGGGCAACCTTGTGGGCTGGAAAGCGCAGTCCAACATTGGGAA
>DAINRC010000223.1:335-2322 GCA_036742135.1 Bacillota bacterium | reverse complement strand
ATCCGCTATAAACCCATAGGCAGTGGAGTTGTTGCCTAACAAGTCATTCCAGCGGACTGCCTACGGCAGCCGCTGAATTCCAACGTTAGGTTATCCGAGCAAAAGTGACCCGCCCCTCATTCCTCAGTCACTGTGAATGTCCGCTTCTGGCCGGTTAGCGACCACTGCTCTGGCTAGCCATGCTTGCCCTCCCACATGTGGAGGACTTGCCATGAAACATCATTGCTACCTGTAGCCGTCAGCCCTGGAACAAAGGTAAGTTGGTCGGGCAGAAAACCCCACTCCGACTGAGAGATATCTGGGCTTCGAGCCTGCGACTTAACCAAACTCCGTGTGTGCGACGTTGCTCAGTAAGCGCGTGCG
This sequence comes from Bacillota bacterium, assembly GCA_036742135.1. Lineage (GTDB taxonomy): Bacteria > Bacillota > DSM-12270 > Thermacetogeniales > Thermacetogeniaceae > 50-218. Next base: position 1,959 of record DAINRC010000223.1, on the reverse strand, counting down.
CTTCTACTCCACGGTCGATCTGGTCAATCTGCTGGAGCGCGAAAAACACGACGGCAAAGCCGGGCGGATCGCCCAGGCACTGCTGCGCATGGATCTGGTCATCCTCGACGAACTGGGTTATCTGCCGTTCAGCCAGGCTGGCGGTGCGTTGCTGTTTCACCTGCTGTCCAAGCTGTACGAACACACCAGCGTGGTGATCACCACCAACCTGAGCTTCGCCGAATGGTCGAGCGTGTTCGGCGACGCCAAGATGACCACCGCCCTGCTGGATCGGCTGACCCACCACTGCCACATCGTCGAAACCGGTAACGAGTCCTATCGCCTGCAACACAGTAGCTTGGCGGCCCAGGCCAAGATCAAATCACGGGAGCGAAAGCGTAAGGGCGGCCAAGAACCGGAGGACGATGAGCCGTTCTGATTTCATGGCGACGACGGCCTGCTACATGGCTGCGTGTGGCAGGTCTTAAACAACTGAACTGGGCTAGCGAAGGAGTGGGGGCAACAGCAGCTGCGCTGGTAGACTTATCCACAGTTGCTGGTAACAAAATCAGCAATCCGCCCTGGGTCAAATTTCAATCGGCAGGGTGGGTCAATTTTCCATCAGCGCCAACAGTTCCGGGTCTTCTCGTGGCGTTGCCATTGCTCGTCCCTTTGCTATGCGTATACGGAGCAAAGCATCCTGTGCTCACAGGCGTTATCGGTTTACTTGGCGGCTGCGGCGCCATTTACGCGCTTGCGAGCGTGGCACGTGGGCGCGGTAAAAAGCTTGAAGAGCTTTTAGTCAAGAAATGGGGCGGCATGCCTACAACCATAGCCCTGCGGCATCGCGACAATTTTCTCGATAGCGTAAGCAAGCAGAGGTACCACTCTGCGATCACTACTAAACTGGGTATCGACATACCAACGGCAGAAGAAGAATCAGCGAACCCTGACAAAGCGGACGACATCTACATCGGAGCAACCAAGCGACTTCGCGAACTCACGCGTACCAATAAGCAACTCCTACTGAAAGAGAATATTGCCTACGGATTCCACCGCAATATGCTGGCGATGAAGCCCGTCGGCATCCTGTCGAGCCTCCTGGGAATCCTCTACGGATTGCTGATTGCAAAGGTTCTGCAGATAACGCCTCCCCATTTTTACCCCGTGCATTTTGCAGACCCGGGACTCGCCGCTGGCTTGACGCTGCTTATTTCGATGGCGCTACTCGCGGCCTGGCTGCTGTATTTCGATCAGAGTGCCGTCAGACGTATGGGGTTTGTGTATGCGGAACGTCTGTTTGAGTGCCTGCCGTCGCTGACTTCTTCAGCATCACGAAAGAAGGCACCAAAATCGACACCTACAGAATGATCACCTCCGGCTGAGCTGCTGGATAAGGGAGCAGGATCGAATTAACTGGAGAACTGCCACAACCTCAGCGATGAAATAACATCACTGAAAGCTTTCTAGCAGCCAATAATCGCACCAGGTCTGCCCCTGTACGCCGCAGCGGGTTGTCCCGATAAGCACCGAACCGCAAGATGCCCCATCCAACCAGACTCACGGAGTCCGAGATGGAACATCTATCGCCTACACCCGGCGCGTCAATTCTCGAATTCGTCCAGCCTCTTCCGAGGCCTAACAC
>DAINRC010000223.1:0-325 GCA_036742135.1 Bacillota bacterium | reverse complement strand
ACACGGAAGCCTACGAGGCATTGCCGCAGTTTCCGAAGGGAAGCCCCCTTCCCTTCCGGCGCACCATTCGACGACAAGAGCTGAGGCAGATCATCCCGCTATCTGAGACGACCATCTACGAGATGGAGCGACGTGGCGAGTTCCCTAGACGCTTTAACCTGACACCACGTTGCGTGGTGTGGGACTTGGCCGAGATCGAAGCATGGATCGAGGAGCGCAAGCAGGCGCCTCGTAAAGACATCAGCGGACCGGATGTCCGCCTAAGGAAAACTCGCCCTGTTCGGGCGGGTTCGGATCAGGCATGAGGCCGGCAGTCACCTCAGCC
>DAINRC010000222.1:399-2335 GCA_036742135.1 Bacillota bacterium | reverse complement strand
AAAAGCCCCCGCAGAAAGCAGGGGCACCAGTTCGATGAATTGAGGGGGATTACTGCCCCCTCGCGCTCCCCCGGTTTTTCTAAACGCCCTTTCTGCGAAGGGATTTTTTCCTACATGTTAGACGGAAAAACACATGCCTTGTTCCCGAAACCACCTCCTGAAACAAGAAAAGCCCCTTCCGAAGAAGGGGCGTGTTAGAGTCCGGGGCGTAGTCCCTTTCGCTTAGAAGCTGTGTTCTGGTTTTTCTCCAGTATTTCGCCAGACAGCTTTTCGATATCCGCCATAAAAGCATCAAAAAGAGCAGGAGCTTCGGCAGCCAGGTTGAAGTCCAAGATCTTCAGGCCAGCAGCTTCCGCAGAGTACGCTTTCTTCAGCTTTTCCCACCTGCGCCTCAGGCTTTCGTACCTTGAAGCAAGCACAGAAGCGTGCTCCAGCAATTGCTCTCTTCTTTCTCTGTACACCGCCGCAACGTCTATTACATCCCTTGCTTTGAGAGTTTCAGCCCTGTAGAAAAGCTTTTTGAGCACTATTTCTTCAGGGGTTTCGACCTGTACGGTTCTCCCTGCAATCTCTTTGACTTCACAAGGGTTCTGCGTCAGCCGGGGAGCAATGATGAAGTCTATTTCTCCTTCGGAAAATCTCAGTTTGAGAAAACTAGACCCTTCGGTGTAATCATCCGTCATACGCGCCACCATTCTGTTTAAGCGCGGCGTCAGAAGCGTGAGATATTGAGCATCAGTCAGGAATATATCGACATCTTTGCTTTCTCGGTGCCAAAAGCGCAGGGCGAGCGCAGTTCCGCCGCCGAGCGTCCATTCGCTTTCAGGGATTCCAGAGGCGTCGAGAGCATAGAGCGCTTTCTCAAACAGCTTATCCCACATCGGCAAGCATTTCCTCTAGTTCGGGATTGGGGTAGAGACCCTTGACGAAAGTTTCGTAGTACCTCAGCAGTACCTCGTCTGATATTCGGTGCTTTTTTGCGAACCTCACAATATCCTGAAGGGGGACGTCGGTGAAGAAGTTGAAGATCTGAACGGTGTACTCTTCGTCAAACACACCGTTCTCCAGCAGCCGGGCAAGATCTTCTTCTCTCAAGTAGTCTTTTGTTTGAGCGTTGATTGTGGTTTCTATCGTCATCAAACAACCGCCTTTCCTTATATTTCTTTATTTCTTTGCCCTTATTGTAGCATTCTTAACAAAAACAGAAAAGCCCCTCTCTTATATGTCACCTCCTGCGGTAAGCCTCCAAAAAAAACAAAACCGGGCATACGCGTGCCCGGCTACTGCAGACGAAAATTTTTAATTACCGCTCAACTCGTGGCGCAAGCCGGTGTCGCTGGACCCTGTGCAGGTACTCTTCCAGGCTGTACTTGAGGCTCACAAGCCTCCTCGCGCCCCTCAAGGGTGTCAAAAGAAGCGTTGGTCTTGAGCAAAGTAGCATCTAAGAAGACTTTGTTGCCTTCAACAAGCCCCGCTTCTTGGCACTTTAGGTACCCCAGGGGGTCAGCCCAGATGTAGTACCCGGCCTTGACGGCCTGGCCCGGAGGGGCGTTCCCCATGGAGGTGACGCCTCCGCCACGAAGCGCAGGGGAACGAAGATCCTCCCCTGGGTGAGGACGGGGGCGGTGTCCATCTCCCTGGGCTGGCCGTCCACGTAGTAGGTCTTCTGGCCGATGAACATCTCCACAGTGTGCCCGTTCTTGGAGATGGTCACCTTCCGCTGCCCTTCGTCCCACTGGACGCTGTAGCCCAGGGCCTCTGAGACGAAGCGGATGGGAAACTGGGTGCGCCCGTTCTTGTCGACATAAGCCTTCCACTCGGGCTTGATGATCTTGAGGTGCTGGCCGTACACAACCCAGTAGTCGTGACCGCCGAGGGGATTCGGCTTCACCCGAACGATGTTGGCCGGGCTGCACTGAGGCCTCACTTCCTCGGG
>DAINRC010000222.1:0-209 GCA_036742135.1 Bacillota bacterium | reverse complement strand
CACCTGTCGTAAGAAATTTTTTCAAAATCGAATCCTCTCAGCTGTCTGCCAATCCCACCGGCCAGCAATCAATGCTACACAGCTGCGCAACACTCACCGCCAACAGCCGGAGGCTCCACAGCTCTACAGTAACATTCTTCCCTTCAGAGCGCGCAAGAATGACCACTGACGTCTTCAGGTTGTTGCGGAACCTGAAATCCCAACCGCGC
>DAINRC010000221.1:1920-2353 GCA_036742135.1 Bacillota bacterium | reverse complement strand
AATGTTCCTAAAGCTAGGATGGTTGATTTTAGGGCCTGCGAGAAAATAAAAGTAACAGTTCAGCAAACTTTTTATTACTATTCTTTCATCACTAATTTTTTTGCTGACTATCCTTTATATAACAAGGGGGTTACTTTGAGACAGGTTTACAAGGACGAGTTTGTCAAAAATATAAGATGTTTAGACAAGGAGCTGACTTCAAATCACTTAGGATTTGGGGGGTTCATCATCACGAGCGATGGTAAGATTCCCTTATTTTTGCGCAGATCCAGCGTGGCTGTGAACAGCCGAATGTTGAGCAACACCTTTAACGGGAGTGTTGATTGGTATGGGTCTGAGAGTATACATAAATCGATTATGAACGAATTAAAAGATGAAGTTGGGATTGATGTCAGCGAAGAAAATCTTTTTCTACTGGGGATTGAAAGAAATA
>DAINRC010000221.1:0-1910 GCA_036742135.1 Bacillota bacterium | reverse complement strand
ATATTCTGTGGCTCGGCAAAACGGACCTTCACTTAATTACCGTTGTAGGAGAAAACTTGTCAGAACTGCAGAGTAAAATTGGAAAATCTAAGACTAAAGAGGAAAATTTGAAGATGATCACCCTTGATCTCAGGCTGTCGGTGAACAGCCTGGACGATTTAAGACGAAATAAAGGCGAAATTAAGGAAAGTTTAGCCAGGGAACTAAAAGCTTTGGAGAGTAAGTATCAACTGGCTCTTTCCTTGGTTACTGGTCTTTATTTATTTGAGAGATTTCTCGAATTGGAGAGATAACTTTAGGAAGCGCTTCGGACGCGCAACGTATGCAAGCAGTTTTTCGAGGAGATCCCCAAGCTCTGCTAAGAAGCGGGGCTTATCGAAGGCAACAAAGTCTTCTTTGATGCTACTTTACTCAAGGCCAACGCCTTCTAGCTCTCTTGAAGAGCGCAAGGAGGCTTGTGAGCTAGAAGTTCCCGGAAGAATACCTGGATCGGGTCTGGGCCGATGAGCATCTTTCATCACGGGGAGCTGGATTTGCCTGCATGCTAGAGGTGTTTGGGGTGTGCTGATTGAGCGGTATTATCTGGAGAGGGCGCTTCTCTTCCGTGTGCCGGGGATTGCGAAAATTAATTCCGTTGCCGAAGAGCCTTACTCGATCACGGTTTATATCGGGGATGAAAAGGGTGAAATACCGCCAGAGGTGATCGAGATAGCTGAAAGGGTGGCAGAAGAGATAAAGCCGGCGACATCTCTCGTGACCGTTAAGCCTTATAAAGATGGCCCCGGTGATGTCGTGCCGCCGGCGGCTCTCCCTGAAGAAATCAAGAGGGCTGCTGTTTTTACTCCTCCCACAAAGTCGGATCTGGAATATTTGCTGAAGAGAGCAGTTGGCGGCTGCATTTTTGCCGAAGCGGTTACCGTCAGGGGTGGGGAGATTGCCGTCTATGTCGGCGGTGCGGATAAAAGCGCTTCCCCAGAGATGCTGGAGAAGGCAGAACAGCTTTTAGAAGTAATTTACGGAAATGCGGTCAAGTATGAGATTTACGATTACAGGGATTACGCAGCATCTGCCGGAGCAAATCGCTCTCAAACTTCTTTTTTCATAGATTTTAGGTTCGATCCACAGAGATACGGCGACAGCAGTCTGCTGAGAATGGCCAGAGAAGACGAAGAAAGGTACTGCGACCTGCTGCCGAAGCTGATCGATGGTGAAGCTGATCCCGAAAAGGAACTCGGCTGGAGGTTTGCGAAGAAGGGAGCGGCGTTGGTAGATCTAGGGGCATCAGAAGGTGATCTGGAAGCCTTGCTGACGATCTTCTCCTCCGTTTACCTTTACATACCACAGGATGGGGAGTCCGGTTCAAGGGCGACGGCTCTACCCTTTTCGATTAAGGATAAAACCTTTATTCGTCTTATCAACGCGGGAAGAATAATACCTGTTTTTCACGCCCCTCTCCATCAGTATTCCCCGAATACTGTAATCGAACTGGTTGAGGCATCAAAGGGGAGAGCCATCCTGCCGCGGCAGTTCGATGGCCTGACGGTTTTAACCATGGCGCGCCAGTTTCCTTTTTGGAAGACCATGCGCCGCAATCCCGGGGCTGCTGCTGAGATCTACCATTTGCTGGAATCCCACCTCCGCAACTTTGATGGTGAGGACGATTTAGAGGCATTGGCCTTGAGGGCATTGAAACAGCTCATCGAGGACCACCTGCTGGTTGCAGAGCGCGGCGAGCAGTGGTTCCTCGATGTCGGGCGTCTGGCTGCGGGGATCTTGACTCCAGGCGGTCGGATTGCTGATTTTCTCGATGAGCTTGCGGGGACTGTTGATAAAAAGGTGCTTGATACTGTCAAGATCGAAGCGAGCAGCTATGCTATGAACATGACTTCTGCCCGCGCTCTAGGCGCTGT
>DAINRC010000220.1:226-2390 GCA_036742135.1 Bacillota bacterium | reverse complement strand
AGGCCGGAGACGCGCTCGGAATGGCCAAGCGTGTACCTGTCGTAAGCGTCCGCCGCGAGCAACAATAACCGCGCCGCGGCTGTGTCGTCACTTTCTTTTTTCAAAACAGCGACAGCCCGGCGGATCTGTCCGGCCGCGCCCCCACCTTTCTTGGCTTTAAGGGCGTCGTCCGCGGCCTCCAGTAAGGCTTCGGGTGTGGTTCCGTCCTGAGGATAGGACGCTACTGCCGCCTCGAAAGGAGGAGTCCCGCTCAGCATTTCATCCCCCGGTAGGGATCTGGAAGAGACAAGCGCGGAAACAGCGTTTATCAGGAATTCGGCTTCTCTGCAAGTGCCTCGGAAAAGGAGCGCGAACTCATCGCCGCCGATGCGGGCGGCGACGTCTCCCCGAGCGGGGTTACAGGCTCTTTCGAGCAAACTAGCAAACGCGCAGATCCTCGCGTCTCCCGTTTGGTGTCCGGCGGAATCGTTCACTACTTTGAGACCGTTTAGGTCAAACAGAATAACGGTAGTCGGCGCACCCCCAGAAGCGGCATCTTTAACCGCTTGATAGGTTTCTTCGATAAATTTCCTTCTGTTGGCAAGGCCCGTCAAAGGGTCTGAGTTCGCGAGCTTGTTCAGTGCTTCTTTCTCACGGCGGGCTGACGTTTCAGCGGCAGCTACTGCCTTGTCGAAGAGACGCGCGAGATCTGTTATTTCGCGCGGTCCTTCAACGGGTCCGATGGACTCGAGGCGCTCTTCAGCTTCCATTTTCCTCAACTTTCTTCCGATGCTGGCTACAGGCTCCGTCACCATCCGAGCGACAGCCAGGTTCACGAACAGCACAACCAGTGCTCCGGCCGTGCTTATCGGGATCGCCGCTTTAGGGCTGTTGGCGATGAGAACCATTGAGTGCGTGTGCCTCTCAACCAAAAGCTCCCCGACGCTTTTACCCATTATGTCCGAAAGCGGAGTCTTTGCTATTACTGCGTCCGACAACACGAGGAACATCTTCCCGTCGCCGTAGCTCCGCCATCCTGTCTCGGGGGCATGCTGGAGCGATCCGTATCCCATAAAGGAGATCTTACAGCCCAATACCTCTTCTGTTTCGCTCACCATATCGGGGCTGAGCGATTGGGCAGCGGCCAAGACGCCCGCTGTGGGACCGCTTCCGTCGCTACGGTGCACCGGGCGTACCGAGATCAGGTAGACGGCTTTGTCCGTTTTGAGTATACCCGTTAAAGGTTCTTTCTTTTTCAGGACGCTTTTTACCGCCGGGAGGAAGTCCGGCGACTTACCACCTGCCGTGTAGATGGGTTCAGCATCACGGTTGTACAGCGCGACTCTGCTTAGAGGGCGGCCGTTCACCGCGCCTTCTTCAACTTGCCAGCCGAGTTCTTCTTCAAGCCAGTCTTCATTGGGTTCAAAACACTGCGCGTACATATCGTCCCACTCAGCGTAGTCCCACACAAGGTTATCGAGTGCCCGGGGCAGTAGGACGGTCAAGTACTTCTGCACGGCCTCCATTTTTTCTACGGTAGCCGCGGCTTCGACGGCTTCGATGCCGCGCCACGCCAAGGCGGAGAAGACCCACGATCCTGCCACAAAAACAGTCAGGCAAGCGACGGCCGAGAGGAAGGCCATCACAGCCCGAAAGCTAAACCGGGACATCTTTAACGATTTGAACATTTTCTCCGCCTCCTTTCCAAAATCGTGTCCGAAACCCCGATCACCAAAGAAACAGGCCAAAGCAAACTGGTCAAAAGAGCGCTTCCCCACGGGCCTTCGTCCAGTCTCAGCAGGCACCACGCTGCCGCGGTAGCCATCCCCGCGGCGTAGATCCCGAGAGCGGCTTTTCCCAGTGAAAACGGCATTTCGGAGACCCCCTTTTAAAAAGCTAAGAGATTTTCGTCAACCTCAAAGCCTTTTTGCAAATTTCTCTTGCAGGAAGATGTATGCGGCCATGCAGTCTTGTCTTTCTTTCGGCGTCCGGGCTGAGAGGATCTCTTTTCTCAGTTCGGCACACCTCCCGGGAAAAGCGAAAGGGCCTAGGGATTTTCCCTCGGCCCTTGAGAAAATTTTCCGTTTCTCCTCTCACGCATCTGCTACGCCCATCGGGCGTGCGATCCTGGCGGGAAGGCCGCGTACCCGGCTACAGCGCACCCCGCCAGACGCAGAAACTTCAC
>DAINRC010000220.1:0-216 GCA_036742135.1 Bacillota bacterium | reverse complement strand
GCATCATCCAGACGTTGGGGACGTCCGACAAACGCCCCCGCACCAGGTACAGCCAGCCCGGACGCAGTTTAGCATCTCCTAAAAGGACGTAGTGCTTCCACGTGGGGACGCATTTGGAAGGAACCGGGCCTCCGAGCGTGCACACCTCGTCCGGCACCAGTAGCTCGTAGTGCGGGCCTTCTACTTTAGAAAACACCACCATACCCACCAGAGTGA
>DAINRC010000219.1:0-2430 GCA_036742135.1 Bacillota bacterium | reverse complement strand
AAGTGAACCGTCAGGTAGCCGGCCAGCTGGAGAATGTGGAGCACACCATTAAGGCCTTCGATGACATCTTGGAGTCGGTGGAAGCCATGGCGCCGGTGATTGAAGCGACCTATGGAGAAGTGGACAATACTGTTAGGGCCAAGGACGTGGTCCTGGACCGGGTCCAGAGCATAAGCGCAGTCGCAGAGGAGACCTCGGCTTCAGCAGAAGAGATTTCCGCCTCGGCAGAGGAACTTACCGCATCTACCCAGGAGATCGCCGCCAATGCCCAGCAGGTCCTGGAAGTGGCCAAGCGGTTGCAGGAGCAGGTGGAGCGCTTCAAGGTGGGCCGTGTGAGGTCTCAGTAGGAAGCAGCAGGAGAACAACAAAAAAACACCAAAAGCAAAGCAAAAGGAGCGTGAGCTCATGTTAGATATGCGCATCGTGGTTAATCGTGGTTGAGTTTCTCCTTATTTGCTGATGCACCAAATCACCTCCAGTGCAGGAGGAATTTTCTGCTTCGTGTCGAATGTATTCATTGTAAAACTACGGCCGAAGCCGTGTGGATAGGTAATTGTTGAAAAGAAGACCACGAAGGTCTTGCGCCTTTCTGAAGAAAGGGGGACCTTCGTGTTTTTTATTTTCAAGCACATCTGGCTTGTGATGGGGGCAGACGGGGTTTGAGTTCTGCAGCACTGGTCATCAAGAACCTGACAGTAGAGTTTCCCGGACATGGAAATCCGATTCGGGCAGTAGACAGGGTCGATCTGGAGATTAAAAAAGGAGAGCGGGTGGCCCTGGTCGGGGAAACTGGCAGCGGCAAAAGCGTCCTGCTTCTCTCCCTCCTCCGGCTTTTGCCGGCCGGTGCCCGGACCACAGGGGAAGTGCTGTACAAAGGAAAGAACCTTCTCCGGATATCCGAGGACGAGCTCTGCCGGATCCGGGGGCGGGAGCTGGCCTACATCCCGCAGGGAACAGGAAGTGCTTTGAACCCTGTCTTGACCGTGGGAATTCAGGTGGCTGAGCCCTTGATCGTCCACCTGGGCTTCAAAAAGGGGCCTGCTCTGGAAAAGGCGGTTTCCCTTCTGGGGCAGCTGGGCATCCCCGAGGCTCGCAAAAGGGCTTTTGAGTACCCGCATCAGTACAGTGGGGGGATGAAGCAGAGAGCGCTGGTGGCCATGGGGGTAGTTGCTGAGCCTGAGATTCTTCTGGCTGATGAGCCCACAAAGGGAGTGGACTGGGAAAAGCGGGAAGAAATCTTGAACCTCTTCCAGAGTTTAACAGGAAAAACCATTTTAACCGTTACTCATGACCTCTGGTTCGCCGAAAAGTTTGCCCAGAAAGTGGCAGTGATGTACGCAGCCCAAATTGTCGAAGTGGCGCCTCAGGCAGAGTTCTTCAGACAACCGCTTCACCCTTACGCCCAGGCGTTGCTTGCTGCTTTACCTTCCCGCGGCCTGCAGCCCCTGGCCGGCTATGCTCCTGAGCACAGCAGGTATCATGAACCGGGTTGCCGCTTCCGAAAGCGCTGCTCTCGTGCTTTCCACCGCTGCCAGGAAGAACCGCCTCTTTTTGAGCACAATGGTCGCTGGGTGAGGTGCTGGCTTTGTGCTGGTTGAAGCGGTGAACCTGTGCAAGACCTACAAAATTGGTTGGTTTAGGAAAAGGAGAATTGAGGTAATCAAAGAAGTGGCGATCTCTGTTGCTGAAGGAGAGGCTGTAGGCCTTGTGGGAGAAAGTGGTTGTGGCAAAACCACGCTGGGACTCCTCTTAACTGGACTCCTGAAACCGGATGGTGGCCAGGTTTTCTTCAAAGGGAAAGCAATCTCCGAATTAACACCCCGGGAAAAAAAGGATTTTCGGCGTCAGGTTCAGGTTATTTTCCAGCATCCAGAAGCAGCCTTTAACCCCAAGTGGAGGTTGCGCCGGAGCTTAGCTGAGCCTTACAAGCTCCACAAAATCCCTTTTACTGAGGAACTTCTTCTTGAGCACCTGAAGGCTGTTGGTCTTTCCTCCGAGCACTTGGACCGCTATCCCTCCCAGTTGAGCGGGGGAGAACTGCAGAGGGCGGCCATCGCCAGGGTCATGGTGCTCGAACCAAAGTTTCTCGTGCTGGATGAACCTACCAGTATGCTGGATGTCATTACCCAGGCGCAGATCATCAGGCTTTTGCAGGCGGTTCAGAAGGAAAAAGGGGTGGCCTATCTCTTCATCACCCACGATTTAGAGCTGGCCCGGTTGTTCTGCCAGCGGATTTACCGCCTGGTGGAGGGGAAACTAGAGGAAGTGCCCACAGTGCGTTCAGCCTCACGAGATTCCGCAACATCGTGATTTCTGGAAGAAAGGAGGCGGTGGGAATTGCGGCGCTGGAAATCGATCCTGCTCTTGTTCGCAGTTTATCTCTTTGCCACCTGTTTTGCTTCTCCTGCTCTGGGGCAGTCAGATCTGGGT
>DAINRC010000218.1:0-2468 GCA_036742135.1 Bacillota bacterium | reverse complement strand
TGTGATCGTCAATTAGAAAGTGATCCATTTGATCCGATGAAGTGATCCACCACTGATCTTTTGGATGTGATCCACCTTGATCTTTTGAATTGATCCAGCCAGTTTAGATGAGATAGAACTTTGTTTGCGAAGAGGAACTCATTCCATTGAAGGCTGTCGGTGTTTAAGTCGGTACGACTCCCCATTCATATTCAGGATGTGAGCCTTAAACGTTAAGCGGTCGACCAACGCCGCTGTCAACATCGGGTCATCGAATAATTCCGTCCAGCGAGAAAACTCAAGGTTCGTGCTGATGATGATGCTTGCCCTTTCTGTCCGCTCCGCTATGAGCTTGAACAGCAGCTCTGAGTGCCTGCGGTTGAAAGTAATGTATGACAGGTCATCGATGATCAAAAGATCTGCTCTGTTGATCGCCTGCTCGAGGCGGCGCAGTTGGTACTTATCCTGGGCTTCGGCCAGTTCCGTTGCCAGAGCCGGGGCGCTGTAGAAGCGCACCCGGAAGCCGTCCCTGCAGGCAGCAATGCCTAATCCGATAGAAAGATGCGTCTTGCCCGTGCCGGGGTTTCCAACCATGATGATGTTCTCGCGACGCTTGATGTATTCACCTGTGGCCAACTGCCAGATTGTTGCCGGTTCTACATGCATAAGATGCTCGGTTTCAAACGTATCCAGAGTTTTTATCACAGGGAAACCAGCGTTTTTGATTCTCCACTTGAGCTGATTTTGCTGCCTCTTTTCAACCTCAGCTTTCATCAGCTGATAGAGAAATTCTTCGTAGCACCAGCCGTCTCGTTGGGCTTCATGGACTAATTCCTTATACCGGCTGAAGGCCGAGATTTTGAGCTGCTTTGCGTAGAGTTTGATCATTTCCTCTCTGGAGGTCACTTTTCATCGCCTCCAGCGAGCAGGAGGTCGTACTGCTCGAGGTTTACCGGCTCAACTGCAGGCCCGCCTAAGACCAAGGCTTCCTGCTCAGAGGTTCTGCCGGAAAATACGTAGTAGCGCACCATTTCGTAAGTATAGCTCCCGACCTCTTCGGCTCTATCTATCGCCTCGAGCACAACATCCAACCCCTGCTCTGAGATAAGCCTCAGAACCTTGACAAACTCAAAGTCGGACGGAAGCTTTCGGGCAAAGTTTAACAGTTTCTGTGGCAGCCCGGCATCCTTCAAAGGCCTGGCGTTCCAAACCGCCCTGGGGCGCTGTTCCAGCAGGCTGAGGTAGTGGTCTAGGACGTAATGCGTCTCTCCGCTCTTGTAGAGCCGGGGATGGACGGCGAGCTCCACCCCTTTGTAGCTGATCTTCACCTCAAAGGGATAACCCTTTATGGTCACTGTCTTCCCTGCGTATTCCACGGGGACTGAGTAGCGGTTCCGGTCATAGCGGACGGTGGAAAAGCTGTCGACATCGGCGATCTCTACATCGGCATAGTCCATGCGATATTTGGGGAGCATTGTGAGGGCTTGTTGTTCCACTGCAAAGGCCTCTCCTACGGTCTGGCTGCGGTCACGGATCCGGTGTTCCTTGTAGCTCAGGCATGCCGCCAGGAGGATGCTGTTCAGCTCTTCCCAGCTTTCTACCCTGGGCACAGGGGTCAGAAAGTTACGCCTCACCCAGCCCACAAGGTTTTCAACCAGACCTTTCTCGTGGGCGGCGCCAGGATTGCAGAAGTCGGAGCTGAATGCGTAGTGGGCTTTTAAGGCCAAAAAGTCTTTTTGCTCTTCTCTTACGTCCTTGCCCCATCCCTCCTTCACTGCTGTGCGCAGGTTGTCGTAAATCAGCCGCTTGGGTACACCACCGAAAAATTCAAATGCACTGATGTGTCCCTCGATCAGCGCTTCCCGGCGCTGGGTCGGAAAGGCCTTCACAAATGGCATGGCGCTGTGGCAGAGCCGCATGCAGAAAAGATTCGCTTTGATTTTCTCTCCGTTCAGGTAGATGATCGCTTCTCCCCAGTCCACCTGTGCTGCCTCTCCCGGCTCGAAGCACAGCGGTATGTAGACATCCCTGAGTGAAGGGCGCAGCTGCCCAACCAGACGCCGAATTGTGGATTCCGCCCCTCTATACCCTAGCTCTTCCTGGAGCCGCTTAAAGATCCTGTGGCTCGTGTGCCGCTGCTTTCTCGGGGCTCTTTTGTCTTCTTCCAGACAGTTGCGGACAAATTCGATAACTTCTTCTGTTATTACCCTTGGCTTGCGCTGTGATTCGCTCCTTTCCCAGGGCACTTGCTCTCCTTCGCAGTACCTCTTGACTGTGTTCCTGGAGATTCCCAAACGCCGTGCTATCTCGCGCTTCGAAAGCTTCTCTACTGCCCACATTCTTCTGATATCCTGATAGAGACCCACTCGAATCACTTCTCCTTTTCCTCCTGTCTCCCTGAGTTCTCTGCTCCTCAAGGATACAGGATATTTTGATTCGGGTGGATCACTTCGATCTGATCATTTCTCTGTTTTTCGGATCAGTTTTAA
>DAINRC010000217.1:0-2529 GCA_036742135.1 Bacillota bacterium | reverse complement strand
TCAGGAAAGCTGTTCCTGCAGTCAGGGTCAGGGCCACCAGGAGGTAAGACCCCCAACCCGGGTGCACAAGGGCAGATTTTCCATTGACTATTGGACGCCCAAGCGCTACTGCCATCCCCAGAGCCTGAATAAACCCCAAAATTACTGTTCCGTACCTGGTGTACTGGACGATGACCTTTCTGCCTACCTCTCCTTCTTTGGCCAGTTGCTCGAGGCGCGGAATGACGATCGTCAACAACTGCATGATAATAGAAGCGTTAATGTAAGGCATGATTCCCATTGCAAAGACCGAAAGCTGCCTGAAAGCTCCTCCGGAAACGACATCAAGAAGCCCAAACAACTCTCCTTTCAATAGTTCCGCAAGGACATCGCGGTCAACCCCAGGGACAGGAACATGAGCACCGACCCGGAAAACCAGGAACATGGCAAGGGTAAACAGCACTCTGCGCCGCAGGTCTCCCAGTTTCCAGGCACTTTTGATCGCTTCCAGCACTTAGATCACCTCAACCTTACCACCTGCAGCGGCGATCTTCTCAGCAGCCCCTGCGCTAACCTGGTGAACTCTCACTGTCAGTGGGCGGTCAATTTCCCCTTTTCCAAGGAGCTTGACCAAGACCTTCTTCCCTTTGATAAGTCCTTCCTCTTTCAGCAACTCAGGGGTGACCACTGTTCCTGCAGGGAAGCGAACGAGGTCGCGGATATTAACGATGGCCACTTCCTTCTTGAAGATGTTGGTGAATCCCCGCTTGGGAATTCGCCTGTAAAGCGGCATCTGGCCACCTTCAAAACCAGGCCTAACCCCGCCTCCTGACCGGGCTTTCTGCCCCTTTGTTCCTCTTCCTGCAGTTTTTCCGAGTCCTGAACCAATACCACGTCCCACCCGTGTTCTCTTAAATTTTGACCCTTTTGCGGGACGAAGCTCGTGAAGCCTCACCTCAAACCTCCCCTTCCTGCTGTTCGACAGGCACAACCTCTACAAGATGGCTTACTTTGTGAACCATGCCTTGGATTTCAGGAACGTTCTTTTTGACAACCGAACTGTTCAACTTCCTCAGGCCAAGAGCGCGCAAAATCTTGCGCTGTCTCTCAGAATAGCCAATGGGACTGCGGACCAGAGTTATCCGGATGAGATCACCCATTGCGACTCCTCCTAACCAAGCAATTCCTCAACAGTTTTTCCGCGGAGCCTGGCTACATCTTCAGGCCGCTTCAAGCTTTTCAAACCTTCAAGAGTCGCCCGAACCATGTTGTGAGGATTATTGGAACCCAAAGACTTGGTAAGGATATCGTGAATTCCGGCTGCCTCCAGAACTGCCCGCACAGGCCCCCCAGCAATAACACCTGTTCCCGGAGCGGCCGGCTTCAAGAGCACTTTGCCAGCACCAAATTCTCCAATGATCTCGTGGGGGATCGTTGTTCCCCTGATGGGCACTTCAATGAGGTTTTTCTTAGCATCCTCGATTCCTTTTCTGATCGCTTCGGTAACCTCGCCTGCCTTACCTAGGCCAGCTCCGACACGACCTTGACCATCTCCGACAACCACAAGGGCACTGAAACTGAAACGCCGCCCTCCTTTGACAACCTTAGCAACTCGCTTGACACTGACTACTTTTTCGATCCACTCCTGTTTTTCGAGTTCAGGACGCAAAACAACTACTCCCTCCCTTTATCCCTAAAAATCGAGTCCGTTTTCCCGTGCCGCATCAGCAAGTGCGGCCACGCGTCCGTGATACTTGTAGCCGGCACGGTCAAAAACCACCTTGGTGATCCCTCGTTCCTTAGCTTTTTCAGCGATCAGCTGGCCAACCAACCGGGCAGCCTCAATGTTTTTCTTGCCCCCGACCCGGCTCCGGATCTCTGGGGAAAGGGTGGAGGCAGCAGCGAGCGTAACTCCGCGCGTATCATCGATAATCTGAGCATAAATATGTTTGAGGCTCCGAAAGACGCAAAGCCTTGGCCTTTCTGGAGTCCCAAAAACTTTTTTCCTGACCCGCGCGTGCTTTCGCTTACGCAGTTCGTTTCGTGATTCCTTTTTCAGCAACTCTGAACACCCCTTATCACTTGCCCTTGACTCCGGCTTTTCCGGCTTTGAGTTTAATAACCTCACCTTCGTAACGGATCCCTTTGCCTTTATAAGGCTCCGGCTCCCTCACCGACCTGATCCGGGCAGCAAGGGCACCGACCTTTTCTTTGTCAATTCCGGAAACGACGATCTTGTTGGGAGCAGGAACTTCAATTTCCAGACCCTCTTCAGGTTCAATTTCCACAGGGTGAGAATAACCGACAGTGAGCACCAGTTTCCTTCCTTGTTTAGCAGCGCGATACCCCACCCCTACAAGCTCGAGTCTCTTTTGGAACCCTTCAGTAACCCCTATTACCATGTTCTGGATTAAGGCCCTGGTGAGGCCGTGAAGTGCCCGGTGCTTTTTCTCATCAGAAGATCTGGTCACCACAACTTTGTTATCTTCTACCGAAATCTTAATCTCCCGGGGCATTTCTTTGACGACCTTACCCTTGGGCCCTTTGACT
>DAINRC010000216.1:0-2585 GCA_036742135.1 Bacillota bacterium | reverse complement strand
GATAGATACCCGGCTTATGGAGACAAGAGACAAAGCTACGTGGGAGGTAGTTGGCTTTCGGGAAAGGACTGTGGTGACCAGTTTTGGGGAAGTCAGGATAAGGAGGCGCCTTTACAGGAACAAGGAGACAGGCGAGACCAAGTTCTTTCTTGATGAAGAGCTAGGTTTGCCTCCGAGGGCAAGGGTGACGCCTCGTCTCAAGGAACTGGCGGTAAAATTCAGTTGTGAGCTCTCCTTTGCCAAGGCAGCAGAAGCATTAGGTTATCTTGTTCCTGGGTTGAGTGCCATGGCCGTGTGGCACGCCCTCAAGGAGGTAGGAGAAGAGCCTAAGCAAGGACGCTGAGGAACTCAAGGAAGCGGTCTTCGAGGATGGGGTGGTTCCTGAGGGCAGGGAGAAGGCGGAAGAGCTGAACGTAGAAGCTGACGGTGTTTTAATCAGGCTTAAGAGGAGCAGGAAGAAGCACGCCGAGGTCAAGCACGTTGTCGTCTATGAGGGCAAGAAGGAGCTGAATCCTAATCGTTTTGTTCTCCAGAACAAGCTCGTTGTGAGCGGGATTGGGGAAGGGGAAGAAATCCTCGAAGAGGCGTCTGCTAAGATGAGTAGCAAGTGGGACTTGAGCTACACCGATAGGGTCTTCTTCGGGAGCGATGGGGCACCCTGGGCCAAAAAAGCTCTTGAATACTTTCCAGGCGCGGTGTTTGTTCTTGATCCTTACCACCTCAAGAAGCACCTGATGGAAGCTCTCCACCATGATGAAGAAGCCTTTCTCAAGGTAAGAGAAGCAATCTCTCAAGGAAACTGGGAAGAGACCCAGAAAGTCATCGGTGAAGCGGCAAGGAGGGCTCGCGGGGCTCAAAGGAAGAAGATCCTCAAGCTCTTTTGCTACCTTGAGGAGAACTGGTCGGGTATTAAATCTATCACGAGGTGCAAGACGTCTCGGCACAATCGAGGGCCAGATCCAGCACAACATTGCTCGGAGGATGAAGCACAGAGGAGCAGCCTGGACGGTCTCTGGAGGAGACCGCATGGCACGGGTCCTAGCTGCCCGTGCCAACGGAGAACTTGAGACCTACACCTGTCGCTGGACCGTGAGTATAGAGAAGCTGAGGGAAGCTATTCAAACCAGGACTACCACGAGCCCGAACCTTGAGGATGTTGAATCATGGCTCAGGGCGCGTCTTCCTGCATTGAAGGGGTCTTCTGCTGGTGCTCCGTGGGTCAAGTATGTGCTTCGAGAGCTGAGCTGTGGGAAATTCTCTCTCCTTGCTGAATAGCTTTTGGGGACACAAGAAGACTTATGAAGACTTCCTAGGTTCTCCGCGTCTTCTGTGAGCTACCAGCAAGAGAGAATGTTCAAGATGATGGGCTTTACGTGGCGAGGTCTCCCTGCCTTAGCACTTTTTTCGGAAGTTCACCTACTAAATCTTGACGCAGACAAACTACTGCTAAAGGTTTTCGGGGGTTTGGCCGATAATTTATTATGAAGTGCTTTTGGCTTTTCCTTTTGTTTGTTAGGGCGAGGGAGGAATGTTTATGGCATCCGTAAACCGGGTGTTTGGCCTTGCCTCGGGCCTTGACATCGATAAAATTGTCTCCGACCTGATGAAGGCCCACAGGCTGCAGGTGGATAGGCTCAGGCAGGACAAGCAGATATGGCAGTGGCGCCAGCAGGACTATAGAACGATCAACTCTGCCCTCCTCAGCTTGAGGAATACTGTCTTCAACCTCAAGCTCCAGGGAAGCTTTCAAGTCAAGAAAGCTACTTCAAGTGATGAGAGCATCGTCACTGCCACTGCCAGCGGAACAGCTATGGTCACATCTTATCAGATCAGGGTGACTAGTCTGGCAACAGTTGCTACCAAGATGAGTACCGATGCAGTTGCTACCGATGATTTTGACCCTGCGGCCCCGCTGGTTTCGCAGCAGGGGAACCTGACACACGGGACGGACCAGGATTTTGACTGGGGTTCCGACCACGTGTTTTCGTTTATTATTAATGGTGAGCCTTTTACCTTTGACGGTGATACCGATTCTTTGAACTCAGTGATCGCAGCGGTTAACGCAAGGACTGCAGCTGGTGTGGTGATGTTTTACGATGAAGCCACGAAAAGAGTTGTTATTTCGACCCGGCAGACAGGCGACAACAAAGAGGGGGATGAAATTCAAATCACTGACGTAACCGGCAAATTTATGAGCACTGTCCTGCAGTTCAATAATGCCGTTGAGCAGGGAGGAACAAATGCGGAGTTCGAGCTGAATGGCTTAGTGACAACCCGGAAGTCCAATACCTTTACTCTAAATGGTGTGACTTTTACATTAAAAGGGGTGACCCCTTCGGGCGCCGCAGCCACAACAGTAACGGTGACATATGACGCCGACAGCGTGGTTAATTCCATCAAGAACTTCGTGGACAAGTACAACGAGACCATCGAACTGATCAACAAGGAGTACTACGAGGAGCGCTACCCCGACTACAGACCCCTTACGGACGCCCAGATCGAGGAGGGGAAGCTGACCGACAAGCAGATCGACGCCTGGCAGGAGAAGGCGCGCAGCGGTCTCTTGAAGGGCGATGCCATCCTCA
>DAINRC010000215.1:0-2587 GCA_036742135.1 Bacillota bacterium | reverse complement strand
GGCTTCAACCGCACAAAAGAACTCGCCGGGCTGGTGCCGAACAGGGTGATCGGGAAGACCTTCGACGACGAAGAGATACGCCGGGTCCTGCTCGACTGTGCGAGGGACCTAGGGAAGACCAAGTTCAGCGAAGACGAGTACTCCAGATGGAGGGAAGAGCAGGAGAGATGGGGAGGAAAAGGGCGGCACGTGGAGACGGTCAGGGTCTGGCTCGGCGGCTTTCTGCTGCCCGCGAATCGAGAGTTGGGGCTGGACAGCTACGAAAAAGGCGTGTGCGAAAAATACGATGAGGACACGTGGCTCCCGCCGCTAGTGAAGTTCATTGAGGAAGCCCTTTCTGTGAAGAGTTGCGAGGACTTGAGGAAGGAAAACGCGGGCCCTTCCGTAACCGTCCTGCGGAGATTTGCCGGGAACTACCAGAAAGCCCTGAAAGAGGCGGTCGCTGTATACCTCAGGCGGCTCGGTGCTTAGGCCAACTGCCCGCCTTTTTTAACTTCTTTTTAACTTCTATTTTCGCTATCTAAAGTTTGGGGCACAGGTTTTAACCCTGCGCTTTTTGGCGTTTTCTGGGTGCTTGCAAAGCCAACATTCTTTTTGGTACGCAGTGTCGGAGGGTTGTATGAGGTGGTGGAAAAAAGATTAAGCAGGCCGAATTTAGGTCGGGAAAGATAATCAGAGTAGGCACTTTTGTCTCCCTTCTTTTCCAAGATAATTCTCCCTTATCTCGGAAACCGAGAGGCGCGGGCTAAGGTTTTCAAGGCTTCACGGGCGCGGAGGGAGCACCCGGCCCGCGCCGTTATCTTGGAATCGGTCCGCCGGGGCAGGAGGAAGCGGTCTCCCCGGCTTGGTTTATACTTTGAAGCCGGAGGGGTTTATTCGACATATCCCTTCCTTTTCCTTCTTTTCCACCCGGCAGTAATAAGGTTCGACCGTTTTCTTGGGAAACAAGCCCTCAGCGAGGAAGACCACCACCATGAAGTCGAAGGGCTTGACCAAGCCGGAAGCGGTGTAAAACCGCACACGGTATCCTACCCGGCAGGCGCATAGTGCCAGAGTAATTGCAAGGTGCGTTTTGCTGGTCCCGCTGTTACCCAGGAGAATGACGTTTTCTTTAGCTCTGATGAACTCTCCCCGGCTCAAGCTCAGAACCTTAGTCTTGCTCAAATTTGGCGGGAAAGCCAAATGCTGCTGATGCGGTAAGTGTTGAAAAGACATTTAAAGACATTTACCAGTGCTTATCTTTGATATAATGCAAGTAAGATTTAAGGATGCGTGAAGGAGTTGTAGTACGCGCGTAATGGCGTTGTAGCAATCCGACCAAATTTTGACGCGGAACTGTTCTGCTCCCATTCGTCATTTTGTCTCCTTGATATGCTTGCTAAAATAAAAACTTCAAAGGTGGTGGCTGTTCGTGTCGGTAAGAGATAAGGAACATGAGTGCACAGAGATTCGAGACTGGTTGGCTTTAGAGGAAGAAGTTTTAGCCCAAGAGCGAATCAACCAGATGATTTCGAGGGCAAAAGAAATAGCTGCTTCTGTCGGTAGGAAATACTGTGCAGGCGTCTACCTCTTTGGGTCACTAGTGAAAAACCGGGTGCATGATCACTCAGATATAGACCTCCTAATCTGCGGCAGTCTTTCGGAGTCTCAAAAGCGGGAAATTGTCCTCGAAATAGAGAATCTCGCAAAACCGTATCCGGTAGATGTGCTTTTTGCCGATGAGGTGAGCGAACAGATGAGGCGGGCCATAATGGAGAGAGGTGTTAAACTGACATGTTGACTTTAAAAACACTGGTCTACCTAGAGGCCGAGATAAATGAAGAGATTGAGGGATTGAGCCGAATATGTTCAATTCTTCAGAATAAGGGTTTCTTTGACGAATCGTCTGCGCGGCAAAAAATCCTTGATGAAGTCGTACTGCGTGGGGCAGCAGGCATGATTCAGGACTACTACAGCGGCGTGGAGCGCATTTTTAAAAGAATTGCGGCGGAAATAGATGAAAGGCTGCCTAAAGGGGAAAACTGGCACAAGTCTCTTCTGGATCAGATGAAAATAGAGGTCCCTGGTGTCCGGCCTCGGGTGATTTCTAAAACCACATACAGCAAGCTAGACGACCTGCGGAGTTTCAGACACAAGGTCGGGAATATATACGGATTCAACCTGATCCCCGAACGCGTCTTAGCTCACCTTTTGGCACTGCCGGAACTGGATGCTTCTTTCAGGAATGATGTCCGAACCTTTTTACAGGAAATGAAGTCAATACTGAAAGACAGAATCGTTAAAGAAAAGCTAGAGAACACCGGAAAGCCAAAACTGACATTCTAGGAAGTCCTTCAGAGGTGGGGAGGAAGTCACATTCACGTTTCCCTTCTGGTGTGTGCAGCTTCTTGTAGCACCGGGACCGGTCGAAGTGCTCAATAAAGAACGTTTTTTATGCTGCGCCGGGGACAGAAAACGGTTCTTTATACATCGAAGACCGCCGGCGGGAGACCCGATCGGCGGAGACCGCAGGGTTATACCTCGGTGTATAACCCTCTCCCCGCGCTGGCCCAGGGGGGCTAACCAGGATCCGCCTCGAGCGCGTCCG
>DAINRC010000214.1:974-2596 GCA_036742135.1 Bacillota bacterium | reverse complement strand
GGTCCAAGAGGCTCAGTAAGCGGTGAAAGGCATCGGTTTTCCCCTGGTGAGGCGTTGCCGAGAGGAGCAAAAGATAAGGGGCTGCCGCCGCTAGGCCCTGCCCGAGCTTAAAGCGCGCCACCTGGTCTGTGCTTCCTCCCAAGCGGTGGGCTTCGTCCACAATGATGAGATCCCACCCGGCGGAAAGGAGGTCCTCGAACCGCTCGCGGTTATAGGCTGCGACCTGGGCTGCACCCCAGCCCCGCCGTTTCTCTAAGGGTTTTACGGCATCCATAGGTACCACGGCCTGTGTTATGTGCCGCCACGGGTTGCCGCCTGAAAACCGCCGCAGGGCCGCTAAGTCTTCCGGCAGCACAAGTTGAAATTCCTCGTTAAAGTGGAGGCGCATCTCGCTCACCCACTGCTTGACCAGCCCCTTGGGGGCCACCACCAAAGTCCGGCGCACGAGACCCCGCAGTTTTAGTTCCTGCATAATGAGCCCGGCTTCGATGGTCTTGCCCAGCCCCACTTCATCGGCCAGGAGGTACCGAACTCGCTCGCCGGAAACGGCTCTGGATAAGGCATAAATCTGGTGAGGTAGCGGGATCACGGAAGCCTCCACAGGGGCAAGCAATGCGCCTTGCGCTAAAGCTTCCTCGATGCGGGCTGCAGCTGCCACGTAAGCCAGGTAGTGGACACCAAGAAAAGGGGCATGATCCTCCAAGGGCACGAGTTCTTTTGCCCGTACTCGCACAACAGTATTCTCAACGGGCAGCCAGACGCGGTAAAAAGTCTCGCCCCAAAGCGTTTCCGTCTCAAGTATGCGGCAGGGCTGATTGTGGCCTGGAAGATATGCCCAATCACCCGGTTTCAAAGCCAATTCCTCCAGTGAGGCATTTTAGTCATCACTCCTCACCCACCCTGGTCAGCGCCTGGTCGTACCACATGAGGAGCTTGGGGTCTTCCTGCAGGACGCTTTCCGGGATCTTGCGGGCGACCTCGATGATGATTTTTTCGCGATACTTGTCGGAGCACTTGAGCCAGGAAACGATCTGCGCCGGGATGGGGCCCTTACCTTCGTAGCAGAGGAAGTTCTGCGCCAAAAGCTCCTTTAGCTCCAGGGGCTTTTCGTGCTTCTGCCAGCCGCCGATCTGCTGCATGAACTGCGGGTGGATTTCCTGGAAGGTCTGGGGTTTCCTGGCCAGCTCGCGCTTTAGCCACTGGATGGCGCTGGCCTCGTCGGTAACGAAAAGTTCAAGCTGAACCAGCTCCTTAGCCTGAAGGCGCTTTTTGTCGTACTCGGCCACCTGATCGGGCAAAAAGTACATCCCGTCGCGTTCCGGGAAGCGCTGCGCCAGGCCTGTGTAAAATTCCGCGGCTGACAGGGGCACCAGCACCCCATGCTGCACATGGAAGGCCACCATGCGGTCGTAGAGCAGGTGGGCCATCCGTTCCTGCAGGACCTCCAGGCGCCCACCCTTTAAAGCCGGAACCGGCAGCTGCCGCAGGTGAGTGCGTACGAACTCCCACACGCCCTCTTCCGTGCCGGCTTTGAGCCTGAAGCGCTCCTCCAGGCCGCCGTTGGGCTTGTATGCGGAGATGACTAGGTCCACTTTGACCGCACTGCTTGTGGTTACCTGGTT
>DAINRC010000214.1:0-765 GCA_036742135.1 Bacillota bacterium | reverse complement strand
CTTTAAAGCAGCGGGTCATGATCTCCTGGTACTCCCTAAGGGTCTTTCCCTGCGCCTGGCTCTCCACGGCCTCCTGCTTGTTGTTGGTAAAAACTTTCAGCCAAGCCTCCCAGAGGAAGTTAAGTTCTGAATACATCAGATTGCCGCCGAACGGAGGGTCGGTGAAGATGTAGTCTATAGATTGGTTTGCACAATGCGTAGAGCTTGTTGAACTACAAAAAGTTATTGCGGAAGTCTCAGAAAAGCTCATTTTCTCGAAGTCAGTCAACTTATGCCAAAGAAGTTTTAGCACCCCATTCTCGGTCCACATGGATGGTACATATAATGTTCCCATTACGTTTCCCATCTTCCGGTCGAGAGTAAACTTGTACATCTTTGAGGTTCTTATCAGCGATGAAGTAAGCCAAACCTTCATAATCGGAAGGCCAGTAACATAACTGAGACGAGTGGCTGTAGCCCCCAGCACCCACAAGTTCCGCTTCGTATAAAAATGGTGCACGTGGGTGATGCCGATGTCGTCATTGCGTCGCGACTCACTATCTTCTCGATAAGCGCCAGGTCAAAGGCGTCCGGCGTCTTTTCGTAACGCTTCCTGCCCACGCTGTAGTTGATGAGCACGGGAACCTGCTTGGCCTGGCGGATGGTCTCGCCGATGGCCTTGTCGAACTTGGTCACCCAGGCCCGCTCTACCGTCCGCTTGGTGAGACAGGCACCGCAATGGGGGCAGGGGAACTCCTTGCGCACCCTGCCCGCCTCCTTATCAAC
>DAINRC010000213.1:0-2644 GCA_036742135.1 Bacillota bacterium | reverse complement strand
AATTGCGGCGCTGGAAATCGATCCTGCTCTTGTTTGCAGTTTATCTCTTTGCCACCTGTTTTGCTTCTCCTGCTCTGGGAGAGTCAGATCTGGGCGTCTTCCGCTTTGACGAAAAAATCAAGAAAGAAACCATCGATCCTGAAAGATATCCCAGTCGGGAGGCCTATGCTGCAGGAGAAAAGCTGGCCCGGGAGGCTATCAACAAGTTCAAAGCAGAAAAGGGAAGTTATCCCCCGCGGGTAGCGGCTGTGGTATGGGGCAAGGAGACCGCGGGAAGGGAAGGGCCCATGGTTTCCTTTGTTCTGGCCCTGCTTGGTGTCAAGCCCCGGTGGGATTCCTCTGGAAAAGTGGTCGGCCTGGAGCTGATCAGTCCCAGTGAATTGGGCCGGCCGCGCATCGATGTCATAGTAATCACCACAGGACTGTTTCGCGACCTTTTCAAAAACCAGGTGATTATGCTGGACCGGGCCCATCGCTTGGCCCTGGCGGCTTCTTACCAGAGCATCACCTCGACCTATCCCGAACTTCAAGTGGCCCTGGACGCTTCCCTTGCCCCTTTAGAAAAAGCCGGTCTGCTCGTAAAAGGGAGGGAGCCACTGGACTCCAACTATGTCGCTACATGCTGGATAATTGCTGTCCGCGAGTTCCTGGCCAAGGGCCACCAGCCAGAAGAGGCAGGTAAACTGGCAACAGCCAGGATCTTTGCTCCTCCTGCAGGAGAGTTTGGCTCTGGTGTCACAGTGATCGGGTCTCCGCAGGACCCGGAAAGGGTGGCCAACCGGTTTGTGAACCGCCTGGGCAACATTTATTCGGAAACGGAGTGGGGCGCAAACCGGCCTGAAGTTTTCAAAGAACTGCTGAAGGCGTGCAAAGTGCTCTTCCACTGCTGCAGCGAAAGTCCCATTCTGGACCAGGATGACCTGCCCCTGGAATACACTTACGTGCCGGGGCTGAAGGTGGCCCTGGAAAAATGGGGAGGAGGTGAGGTGGAAAAGATTACGGGAACAATCCACGGCCTGCAGGGAGGCGGAACAAGCGAAGAGCAGGGGCAGGAGGGACAGGTTGAGGGCTCTGGAACAGGCGGAGAGCAAGAGCAAGTTGAGGGTTCGCAGGTCCGGCTCGGGGAAAAAGGAGCAACTCCTGTGGCTCAGAAGGAGTCATCAGCAGAAGGAATAAAACCGGTTCAGACGAGCTCTCAGCAGCAAGCAGGTTCGGCACCTTCGTCGCTCCGAGCGCCTGAGGCTAAGCCAGGGCCGCGGATCTTTGAAATAGAACCTGTTCCATCGCCTGCCACAAATTCTAAGGAGCAAGCCTCCTGCTGGTCTACTGTTGGGATCCTTCTGGCCCTGTTTGCGGTAGGTGGAGTAAAGGGGCTTCTCCGGTACAGGCGAGAATTTGGCCAGGTGCAACTGATTAGTTTCTGAGGAGGGGTTGAAATTGGATTTGTTGCACGGATTGAGGGAAGTAATGCACCAGGTTTCTGCCATCCTGCTTGCTCCCACCATCGCTGTTCTCCTTTTCTTCATCTGTTTTGCTGTAGTTGAACTGGGTAGCCTGCTGGTGGAATGGCTCTTTTCCAGGCGTGCTGCTTTAACCGATGTTTCTGATTTGGTGAGGAGAATCAAAGCGAGCAGGGACCGGGCAGAACTGGAAAGGTTGATTAAGGAAAGCAATATGCTCCGCAGGCAGAAAGAAGCACTGGGGGCGCTGCTGGCGCAGTCAGAACTACCCCACGCCGCCTGGGAGGCTCTGGCACGCAGGATGCTTACCCAGGAGGAGCTTTTTTACGAAAAGATAGTGACCAAAACAGACCTTGTGGCCCGGTTGGGCCCCATGCTCGGCTTGATGGCGACACTGATCCCTCTCGGCCCGGGACTGATTGCTCTGAGCCAGGGTGACACCAAGAGGCTTGCCGAAAGTTTGCTGACAGCCTTTGACGCTACTGTGCTTGGTCTGGCCTCGGCCGCTGTTGCCTTTTTTATTTCCAGGGTGCGCCGGCGGTGGTACGAGGATTACATGAGCATCCTGGAGACCGTTACTGAAGCTTTGCTGGAGGTGAGCAAAAACTATGGGAACACTGCGGAGAAAGAAGGGGCTGCTGACTTCGGCGGAGGAAGCAAATCCCCTGGAGGGGGCAATTAACATTGTGGACGCCATGCTGGTCTTCGCCTGCGGCTTGATGCTCGCTCTGGTGATCTACTGGAAAGTTCCAATCGCTCCTCAGGGAGAAAGAATCGAGTTGAAAAAAGCAAGAGAAGTTTCCCATCTCCCCGATGTGCGGCGCGACCTGGTCGAGAGGCAGGAAGGGGGCAAGGTTTACGAGAAGGTGGGGACAGTTTTCAAAGACCCCGAAACAGGGAAGCTTTTTATGGTAACCACACAACAGTAGGATAGGGGGAACAATGGTGATGAGAAAAGCCAAGTTTTTTACCCTGGCGGTTTTGTTCCTTTTTGCCGTAACCCTTTTTAATGGGACGGCCTTGGCTTATGCGAAGGATTTCAGCGTCGAGGTCGACGGCAGGGATCTGGCATCGAGCGCATCACTGCTCAATGAACAGGGAAGAATTATGGTTCCTGTTCGTGCCCTGGGTGAGGCGCTGGGATTAAAAGTCAGGTGGTACGGCGATGAAAGGATGGTCACCCT
>DAINRC010000212.1:0-2649 GCA_036742135.1 Bacillota bacterium | reverse complement strand
TCACCGGCAACAGCTACAGGATGAAAGATAAACTGAAACCCAAAAAGAAGGGAGGTGCTGCTACTGCTATCTAATACCAATTCTGGAAAGAGATCATTCATTCGAGGGATCAGTTTTCAGTGTGAAAAAGGGATCAGTTTTCATTGACAATCTACACCTTGATTTGAGACAGTTACCGAAGGATACTATTATTCGTGCTTGTGAAGCATTGCTTCCCTACATGATAAAATGGGCAACAATAGGGTCAAAGCCGGCTACTTTTCCACCAATTTTTATTCCTTTGCACTTTGCCCCATTTATTTCACCTCGTGATTTTAAGGAACTTTACTGGCCTACATTTAGAAAACTGGTTTATTCTCTTGTCGAACTAGGATATGGTGTTATTATTTACTGTGAGGCTGACTGGACGCCACACCTGGCTTATCTGAAAGAGCTTCCGAAGGGAAAGGTAATTGCTCAGTTCGAAACAATGGATATGAAAAAAGCCAAAAGGTTGGTTGGAGATACTGTTTGTTTAATGGGGAATTTACCTTACGATTTACTCGTCTACGGAACGAAAGAAAAAATCGAAGAATATACAAAGAAGCTAATAGACGAAGCTGGAGCAGGCGGTGGCTTTATCATGTCGGCGAATAAGATCTTCGGAGAAAACGTAGATCCGCGGTTGATGAGGTATTGGTGTGAAGCAACTGTGAAGTACGGTACATACTAATACTAGATTAAGGAGGGGTTGCTGCGATGAATGATAGAATTCCACCGATTGTTTCGGAGTATTACAGACCTTTTGCAGGAACATCAGAAGGTGTAATTGCCTCTGTTATGACTCAGAAGTGGAACACAATGGAAGATCTGATTCTCTCATTTGTTTTGTACTTAGTAACTTACTAACACTGAACTAAAAAATTTTGGGGCCGGTTTTACCGGCCCCAGGAACTTTTTTCTAGAACCTGAATCCGTGAATTCAAAGAAGAGCGATCTTAATTTAGCAACAAGTGGTTGTGAGGTTTATATTTACCATACAACAAGTCTTCAGTTGGAAAACCAGCCCGGCAATAGGGGTAAGATGTTCCTCAGATTGTTCGATGATGGATTTCATAGATGCACCTTGCAGGGGCTAGAAATAAGCGTTGGTAAAGACATTGCTTCGGGTTTTTCGCACTGGAAGTTTTTGTTTTACTATATTCTGGGATATAGAATTAGCTGGAATTAGCGTCACGTGTATTTTGTTGTGTAAGGTGCAAATTACTAACTCAAAGCGTTCAGATGTTTAGAGGAGGGGCGAATAAATGCTAATTATTGGGGAAAAATTGAACAGCACTATTCCCGAGGTGCAGGAGGCTATTAGAGTAAAGGATAAGAAATATATTCAAGATCTTGCTCGCAAACAGGTTGAAGCAGGCGCTGAGATGCTCGATGTGAACACAGCAATGGTCGAGAATGAAGTTGATAACATGGAATGGTTGGTACTTACAATACAAGATGTTGTAAATGTCCCTCTTTGTATTGACAGTACAAATCCTGATGCTATCAGAAAGGCCCTGCAGGTTCACCAAGGGAAGGCTATGATCAACTCTATCTCATTGGAAAAACAAAGGCTAGATGGAATCCTTCCACTAGTACTCGAATACGGCTGCTCTGTAGTTGCCCTTACTATGGACGAACAAGGTATTCCTGATACCTCTGAGGAGAGGATCCGGATAGCAGAACAACTTGTGGAGATTGCTGTAAAGAATAACCTTACCTTAGATGATGTCTATATCGATCCCTTAGTGCTTCCGCTTGCCGTAAACAGTAGAAATGCGGTTACATTTTTTGAGAGCCTTGCAGAAATCAAGCGCAGGTTCAAAGTGCAGACAATATCTGGCCTCAGCAATGTTTCTTACTCCTTGCCCAAGAGGAGACTGATTAATCGGTACTTTTTAGCTATCTGCATGAGTCTGGGTCTGGATGCTGCAATTCTCGATCCTCTTGACAAAAAACTGATGACTGCTGTTGTCACCACCAACTTATTGTTGGACAGAGATCCTATGTGCCGGAAGTATCTCCAAGCCTACAGAGCAGGAACTTTGGAGGAATAATAGAAAGTAAACTAGGGAGGATTTTGGTGAACCGCTGCAGAGTTATCTTTCAGCCGGGGAACAGAAAAATCGATGTTCCTGCTGGAATGACCCTCAAGGAAGTGATCAACACTGCCAGGCTGGACTTTGACTTCCCCTGTGGGGGAAGGGGAAAGTGTGGGAAATGCAGGGTGAAGATTTTGGATGGAGCAGGGCAGGTGACTCCTGCGGAAGAGAAGCATCTTGAGCGGGAGGAGATCGCGCGGGGTATTCGTCTTGCCTGCATGACTGTGGTTGAGGGAGATCTGGTTGTGGAACTACCTTACCAGGAGACTCCCCAGCACAAGATTCTTCTGGCAGCGGGAGAGAGGGACATCAAGCTTGATCCTCATATTTCTAAGACTTATCTCGACATCACTCCCCCATCACTTGAGGACCAGCGTTCCGACTGGGATAGGTTGGAGGGTGAGCTTCTTTGGGAGTTCTCTCAGGTCAAGCGGTTGCAGCCATCCCTTGCTCTGCTTCGCCAGTTACCGGAAGTCCTTCGCTCTGCCAAGTATCGGGTTACGGCAATTACCGAGGGAAGTGAACT
>DAINRC010000211.1:2456-2674 GCA_036742135.1 Bacillota bacterium | reverse complement strand
CCTCAAAGGCACCGCCCAGGGCATCGCCGATAAGCGCATCCAGCCCAAGCCAGCCCCCATCGCCGAGATCATGCGGGCAGAGCCAGCAGCGACCGAGGATTGGGACAGGGTAGTAGAGGAAGTGGCCGCGAGAGGTGCAACGCCTCAACCGCAAACGCCCCAGCCCCAAGCGGCTACGGCAGAACTACCGCCTAAGCAAACCGTATTCAACGACAAAA
>DAINRC010000211.1:0-2446 GCA_036742135.1 Bacillota bacterium | reverse complement strand
ATTCCATCTAGGGAAAAAGAAATTGTTGTTGTAGGCAAAGAGTCGCGGATCAGCGACTTTTGCCCAGGCGGGGAAGGGAGCATTGAGCGAAGGAATTGCAAGACAAGCGTTAATTTAAGCGAAAGGAACTAGCAAGTAATTCTGATATTAAAAGCATAAGCCTACTAAGCAGCTCCGGGGGGCTCGAAATCATCCTCTGGCGCAGGCGAAATGGCTTCGGTCCCAGCGATCGTTTCTAACGCATCAGCCACTACTTTTGTTTCAATCGACTGATAAGGGTCGAGATACTTAATGGCAATATGTTTTGCCTCTCCCTTAATGATGTCTACAGCCTTTCCTTCACTGTTTTTTCGCTTTCCTTTTGCTAAGAAGAACGAAGCGTAGCGTGCAGGAGAGACCCCACTAAAATTCTCAAAGAGAGTCATGTCACTACGGCCTTCTTCGAGAGTTATTGCGTCATCATGTAGTTCTAATGCTAAACTTTTCTCGTAAGGTTCAATATATACAACCCGTTTAATGCCTGCAGCAATAATGTGCCGAGCGCAATTATGACAGGGGAAGGCAGTTGTATACAGAGTGGCAGATTCGGTAGAACCACCTTGGGAGCGAGCGAGCCCTAGAATGGCCTCCATTTCAGCATGGATAGCACGAGAGTATTCGATAATTGAGCCTGCGCGTGTTTCTGTCTGAATTAGTTCAGCTAGCTTTTGCCTAATTTCAGGGCTAACAGCTAAATTCGCACCCACGATGTCTACAATACTTGTAATAAGTCGATCTTTATGGAAATCGTTATAGCACAAGCCGCGGTGATGAAAGCAACGCTGATCATTAGATGAATCTGAGGTATAAAGACCGCCACCGGATCTTGGAACATCATTCCATCCAATAGATATTATGTTTCCATCCTTGTTTGCGATAGCTGCGCCAACCTGGCGGCTCAAGCACGCAGACTTAAGGGAGGCTGAGTACGCAGCGTACATACCAGCTTCGTCCTTGGTTGGCGTAATGCCGTTTTTTCCATGGACCAAGCCTAAAAAACGTTGAGCTGGTTCAGCTAAATTCGAAGAGTTATCTTGGCCGTTACAAATAAAATAGTCTGAAAGCTGAATGGTTTTTTCTAGTTTTTGGCCATGCGGCAGGCTTTTGCCATCCGTAACAGACGCTTCATTCCTGTCTCGTTCAATCAAAGCCAGTGCGTCTGGCCCAGGTATTTGTTCAATTTTTGTTAAATGGCTGAATCTAACGCTTTGAGGGCTAAACACACCGACAAGATAAAAAAGATCCTCATATACAAGTCTAAATAGCTCAACCTCATGATGATGTTTAAGCTGATCGATAATGTATACGGTCTTCGGAGCTTTTATTTTGCCGTTATGGGTTATAATATTCCGATGCGCTGCAATTCTTGACATGGCCAGCGCCGCCAGGACTCTAGTTCCATGCTTGTCACGCAAATGGTTTCCAAGACCTTGCAGGACAGAATAGCGCCTTATCCCTTTTAGATCGTTTAGATTGTCCGCCGAGTAATCACTTGGAATGGGATTCTCGTGGAAATGCTGTCTTATGATATCGCTGATCTTGATATGCTCAACAACATATCCATAGCCTTCAAACTCATTAGATATGTTCCTAATGACATCTGTAAGGTTGCAGCCGACGGCACCGCAGAATGCAACAACTATCTCATCACTACGACGTCCTTCAACTCGCTCGACAATGTCGCCTTTGTTGGCGCCGATGGGAGAGGGGGATTTACTCGCTGATGCGCTTATAACAGCCATGCTCAACATCCTTATACGAGCAGGTTATAAATGTTACCAGTCTAACTCTTGGGCTCTTGCAAGAATGTTATTGAGAGCCTTTTTGTATTCGTCTTCCTTTTTTCGTTCTCTAAGAGAAGACAGTGCAACGACGTTTGTTGTATCGGTGCAACGAGTTTTGAAGGACGCCTTTTCACATTTTGACTTATGAAAATCTACGATTTTCACTCTGCTCTCCTTCCTCCATGGAGCTGGAGGCGCAAAAAATCCGGCGCATTCTACAGCTGTCAATGCAAAAAATAACTGCTTGACAGCCTTAACATAGAGCAAAAAATAGCGTGTCTACCAATCTATTTCTATCGCTCTTTGGCATGCTGATAGATCCAATCTATCGCGATGCTTCGGTAAGCTTCAGCTTAGCAGCAGCACCAGCATAAAAGTCAGCCATTAGTCGCACTAATGCACTCTTTTTCTGTGACAGGCGCTTAGTCAATTAGTGTCGAAAAAGCGTCGAAAGCACTAACCAAAAATGGCCATCGAATGCCAGAACGGCAATGCGTTTTCTTTCAAACCACCAACAATGGCTGATGTATGCCTACGTCAGCGAATGACAAAACAGGATTTGAAGCCCGGCCGCACCACCGGGTGCGATTGCCTTCCTTATCTGGTTTTGATGTGAAAGGAAG
>DAINRC010000210.1:0-2677 GCA_036742135.1 Bacillota bacterium | reverse complement strand
CTGCTTCGTCCTGGCCAATAACCCGCTGGTGGAGAATCTCCTCCAGCTTCAAGAGCCGCTCGGTCTCTTCCTCCTTCAGCTTGTTCACCGGAATGCCAGTCCAACTGGAAACGATCTCAGCGATATCGTCCTCGGTGACGATCGTCTGGTCAATTTCCTTTCTCTGTTCCCACTTACTCCTGAGCCGCTCTAGTTCCGCCCGCAGTTGCTGCTCCTGGTCACGCAGGGCTGCTGCTTTTTCGAACTCCTGACTGACTACAGCAGCTTCTTTTTCTTTCTGGATTTTCTCCAGCTTTTCTTCCAATTCCTTAACATCAGGTGGTGCTGTATAGGCGCGGAGGCGGACGCGGGAAGCAGCCTCATCCATCAGGTCAATCGCCTTGTCCGGCAAAAAGCGGTCAGTGATGTACCTGTCCGCCAGCCTAGCCGCAGCCCTGAGAGCACCATCGGTAATCTTTACCTTGTGATGGGCTTCGTAACGGTCACGCAAGCCCTTGAGGATTTCGATCGTTTCCTCAACCGTAGGCTCACCAATAAGCACCGGTTGAAATCTGCGTTCCAGAGCAGCATCTTTTTCAATGTGCTTTCTGTATTCATCAATAGTCGTAGCCCCAATGCACTGGAGTTCACCGCGGGCAAGAGCAGGCTTGAGAATATTAGAAGCATCAATCGCCCCTTCTGCAGCTCCGGCGCCAACCAGGGTATGGACTTCGTCAATGAAAAGGATAATGTTTCCAGCATTGCGGATCTCGTCAACAACCTTCTTCAGCCTTTCTTCAAATTCTCCCCGATACTTTGTTCCGGCGACTACTGCAGACATGTCAAGGGCGACCAGCCTCTTGTCCGCTAAGATCTCCGGAACCTTGCCTTCAACAATTCGCTGGGCAAGGCCCTCAGCAATAGCAGTCTTGCCGACACCGGGTTCTCCAATCAAACAAGGATTGTTCTTCGTGCGCCGGCACAAGATCTGGATTACTCGCTCGATCTCCCGATCACGCCCGATCACCGGGTCAAGTTTCCCCTCGCGGGCGAGCATCGTCAGGTCACGGCCCAGCTCGTCAAGGAGCGGAGTCTGGCTGCGGCTTTTGGCCATTCCTGAATGAGGATGACCAGGAGAAACTCCCCCCATACCTCCAAGAAGCATTAAGACCTGCCTCCTCACCTTGTCAAGGCTAAGGCCTTGGTTGATGAGAACGCGGGCAGCCACACCTTCGCCTTCTCTGATCAAACCAAGCAGAATGTGTTCAGTGCCGACATAGCTTACTCCCTGTCTCCTTCCTTCTTCATAAGCCAATTCCAGCACTTTTTTAGCACGTGGGGTAAGACCAATTTCTTCGCCAGGACGGCTCTCACCAGGAACAACAATCTTCTCAATTTCCTTCCTTACCTTTTGAAGGTCAACACCGAGGCTCTGAAGGGCTTTGGCAGCAATTCCTTCTCCTTCCCGCAGCAGGCCTAAGAGCAGGTGCTCAGTCCCTACTGCAGGATGGCCCAACCTCCGGGCTTCCTCTTGAGCCAGCAACAATACTTTTTGAGCTCTTTCTGTAAACCTTCCAAACACGCAAAAACACCTCCTTATCAGTTTCTCACCAAACTTTGTAGTTTTGCAAAACCTCGCGGATGATGGCTGCTCTCTTCAGGTCGCGGTTGAAGGCATCCATTTCTCGACCTGCCATCTTCTGAATGAAAGCAGGCCTAATCTTTACCAGCAATTCGTTGAGGGTTTTGTAATCAATCTCCCTTAAAATCCCCATATCGACACCAAGACGCAAATTAGAAAGATGATCCATCGCCTCTTCGGAACTGATGATGTAAGCATTGGCAAGAATACCAAAAGAGCGGAAAACACGGTCCTCAATCTGGACAAGAGCCTCTTTGCGGAGGCTTTCCCGGGCAAGCTTCTCCTGTTCAATCACTTGACGGCTTACCGCAACAAGGTTGCTGATGATCTCTTCTTCACTCGGTCCCAGGGTAATCTGGTTGGAAATCTGAAAGAGATTACCCTTCACTTCAGTGCCCTCCCCGTAAAGCCCGCGGACAACCATCCCTAGCTTGGAGAGGGTGGTAAATACCTGGTTCAAGCGCTGTGTCATACTGAGAGCAGGGAGATGCATCATTACTGAAGCCCGCAGGCCAGTGCCCACGTTAGTGGGACAACAGGTGAGATACCCGTATTTTTCCTCGAAAGCATAGTCAAGCCTTTCTTCAAGAACATCGTCAACCTGACTGGCCACTTCCCAAGCAGCCTCCAGTTGCAAGCCCGGAAAGAGCACCTGGATCCGCAGATGGTCTTCCTCATTAACCATAACGCTCACTGCTTCATCGTCTCTTAGAGCAAGGCCACGGTTATAGCCGTTCTCCTGAGCATGTTGCGGGCTGATGAGGTGCTTTTCTACAAGCACCTGCCTCTCAAGTGGTGAGAGTTCCCCCATGGTTACGAAATCGAAAGCACCTAGCCTCTTTCCGACCTGGGGGTCACTGAGCACCCCTTCGACCAACTGAATGACTTTTCTCCCGGTTTCTTCGGAGGCCTGATGTGGAAAAGGGAACTCCACGAGGTTGCGCGCTAACCGCACCCTGCTGCTGATGACAATACTGGCGTAAGGGCCTGTGCCTTCCATCCACTTGGTATAGGCATTATTCAAGGCATCATTTATCGACACCGCAAATCTCTCCC
>DAINRC010000209.1:723-2679 GCA_036742135.1 Bacillota bacterium | reverse complement strand
ATATCACAGACGGATCACACATAGCAGGAAACAGGGATTGACATTGATTGATAACTGAGCGATAATAAACAAAAAATAGCCTTATCGAATCCCAACGGCGGGATTCGGGATGACAACGATGTCCTCAACAGACAGGTTGCTGCCCCAGCAACTGTCAACAAGAGGACATTTTTTGTTCCAAACCAAAACTTCAAGATGCAAAGGTGCATCACAGGAGTAAAGGTGCTCCAACAACTTCGCAAGGAGCACCTTTTTGCTTAACACGCGTTGAACATCCCACAGAAGGGATGTTTGACCCTCATCCTCCAATTCTGGCCGTCTCGAACAGCTTTGAGACGGCCACTTTTTTGACATCACCCAGCACGCGCATCCATATCCGGCTGTCCACCCACAGCATTGAACTTTGCTCGTCTTAGTTAACACTCATGTCCGGTGCACGAAAAAAAACCTGCCGGGTCTGGAAGTAAAAACCCGGCAGGCAGGAAAAACAATCCCTATATAGCAGACTCACCAGTTTCTCCAGTGCGAATCCTGATTACGTCGGCAACAGGATAAACAAAGATCTTGCCATCACCGATCTCACCAGTTCGTGCCGCTTCAGTTACGGCCGCAATCACCTTGTCGCGGTCATCATCCCGGACCAAAACCTCTATTTTTATTTTTGGGAGAAATGGGATTTCGTAGTTCCGCCCCCGGAACTGTTCAGTGAGCCCTCTTTGGTGACCCCGGCCTTCTACTGGGTAGACAGTCATTGCAGGGTAACCTGCGCTTTCAAGCGCTT
Source organism: Bacillota bacterium (assembly GCA_036742135.1). Taxonomy (GTDB): domain Bacteria; phylum Bacillota; class DSM-12270; order Thermacetogeniales; family Thermacetogeniaceae; genus 50-218. The sequence goes on along the minus strand of DAINRC010000209.1, from coordinate 1,898 downwards.
CTTTTATTTCACCAAGCTTTTCCTCCCGTATAATTATTTCTAACTTATACAAACATACCCCTCCCTTCTTTCTGGTTCTTCTTCCTAAAGCACTCACCTTGCACTAGCCAAATAGAGGTAAAACCATCACTAGCCTGTCAGCAGAGTTCGATGTCGAGTAAACTCTGGATAGGCCGGTGTTCCGTGTTCTGGAATATCCAACCCTTGCAACTCTTCCTCCGGAGAGACCCGGATTCCCATAATCAGGTCCATGACCTTAAACAGGAGATAACCCAACCCGAAGGCCCAAGCTACAACAGCTGCTACACCGATAAGCTGGGCCAGCAGTTGGCCAAACCCTCCTCCGTAAAATAAACCAGTGACATAGGGACCTTTCAGGGAGTAAAGGCCATAAGTACCATCTGCAAAAAGCCCAACACTCAAAAGACCCCAAATACCATTGAAACCATGAACACTAACTGCTCCTACAGGGTCATCAACACCCCGCGCCTCCAGGAAATATACTCCGGTCACAACAATTAGTCCAGCTACAGCTCCGATAACCACTGCAGCCCAGGCCTCCACCCAGGCACAGGGTGCAGTAATCGCCACAAGACCGCCCAAAGCCCCGTTTAAAGCCATACCCAGGTCCCACTTCCGGGTTTTAAAATAGACAGCCAACAGTGCTACCATCGCCCCAGCAGCTGCCGCAAGGTTCGTGTTTACAGCGATCACGGCGATCCGCAGGTGGTGAGCGGTAAAGGTGCTGCCAGGGTTGAACCCGAACCAGCCGAACCAGAGAATGAAGGTGCCCAACGCGGCGAGAGCCATGCTGTGGCCGGGAATGGCGCGGGGCGTTCCGTCCCGCCCGTACTTCCCAAAGCGGGGGCCAAGCACTATGGCGCCTGCCAAGCCCACCAATCCTCCAACTGCATGAACAACCCCAGAGCCTGCGAAATCCACGTGGCCAGCACCGAAAGGCAGTTTCGCAAGCCAGCCCCCACCCCAGACCCAATGAGCGTAAACAGGGTAGATCAAGAGGCTTACGAAGAAGGTGTAGACCAAATAGGCAGAAAACTTCAGCCTCTCGGCAACTGCTCCAGAAACGATGGTTGCCGCTGTCCCGCAAAAGACCAGCTGCCAGAAGAAATCCAGGTAAACCCCAACATCATAAGCTTCACCGTGGAGAAACCAAT
>DAINRC010000209.1:0-594 GCA_036742135.1 Bacillota bacterium | reverse complement strand
CGCGAAACCTGCCTGCATGAAGAAAACTAAAAACCCGCAGACAAGAACCCAGACGTAATCTACTGCAGCAGCCTGGTTACCCTCTAAAGTCTCCGCTCCCGTTGGGTCGGCAGCTAGTGCCACACCGCTGAGGAAAAACGAGAGTAGAAAACAAATGCCAAACAACCAAAGGAAAGAACTTCTCCGCAACTAGCTCACTCCTCCTTTTGCTGAATTTTTTGTAGTAGTCAAACATCTCAACTTATCATTAATTCACCACCTCCTTACTTCCTACCTGAACAAACTAGAAATACAAAAAGCCCCTGAATTCAGGAACTGCCTCGTTCCCAAACAGGGGCATCACTGCCTGGCCGGTTCCGCAACCCTACGGTCCAAGGCCAAAGTCTCGTTTTATCAACCGAATCCCCGAACTGGAGGGAAAACGCAAAATCCCCGCATTCTTGCGGGGACTCCATCATCCCATTTCTGGCTCCTGCACCAGAGCTTTTTTGTAAACTATAACATGTTCGATGAAAAGATGCAATCCCTTTTTTTAAGTTGTCCGTGTCAAGATTTAGTAGGTAACTTTACACTTAAGAGACCTCGACACAATTA
>DAINRC010000208.1:0-2694 GCA_036742135.1 Bacillota bacterium | reverse complement strand
CAGCCCTTGGAGATCACTCAAAATAGCGGACGTTTTAATGTCATCGCTAATGTTCGTGGTGGTGGCCTCAGCGGTCAGGCGGGAGCAGTGCGGTTGGGGTTGGCCCGTGCTTTGGTGAAGGCAGATCCTGACTTGCGACCAGTGCTGAAGAAAGCTGGATTTTTGACCAGAGACCCGAGAATGAAGGAAAGACGCAAGTACGGTCTGAAGAAAGCCCGTAAAGCTCCCCAATACTCCAAGCGGTAAGCAGAGTCCTGGTGACGGATTACACTTCCGTCACTTTATTCTTTTTTTATCAGAATAATAATCACTGTTGGGGCTGCATAACAATGTTAGCAGAAAGGCGCATCTTGGGAGTCCCTGGGAGGATCAACTTTTGCGAGGGTTTATTTTTTTGGGGTTTTCCCGCCTCTGCCGCTGGTTTGTCTTTTCCTTCGTTTTGCTGGTTCTTCTTGGGGTATTTTTTTATCCCTTCTACCAGCATCACCAAGAAGAGCAGGCAATCCAGGCAATTTCCTGGTCTGTAGCCCAAAAGGTAATCGTCGTTGACCCTGGACATGGCGGTATTGACCCTGGTGCGGTTGGTCGTGCCGGAGTTCTGGAAAAAAATATTAATCTGGAGATTGCCAAGAAGTTGAGGGCACTCCTGAACCAGGCGGGAGCCACTGTGGTGATGACTAGGGAAGGGGATTATCACCTGAGTGCACCGGATTCTGGGGAAAGCAGGCAGGCAGTTGATTTAGATGCCCGAGCCGCGATCGCCAACGACTGTAATGCTGACCTCTACATCAGCATCCATGTCAACAGCTTCCATTCTTCTCGCTGGTGGGGCGCCCAGGTGTTTTACTATTCTCCTTCACCAGAGAGCAAACGTCTTGCCAGTCTCATTCAGGAGGAATTCATTAAAGCCTTAGGTGATAGCGGGAGGTGGGTGAAGCCAGGGGAGTTTTATATTATGAAAAAGGTCAACATGCCTGCGGTAATCGTAGAGGCCGGGTTTATTTCTAATCCTCGGGAGGAAAAATTGATGGAGGATCCTGATTACCAGTATAAGGTTGCCTGGTGTATTTACGCCGGCCTAGTCCGCTACTTTGCGGGTGAAGAAGTCAGGGAGATTCTTCCTTATAAATGATGTAGGAGTAAATGATCACGGCGAGTGTTCCCACGATCGCGGGAACCAGAATGAAATAAAGGGCATAGTTGGGGAAAATTGCCCCGAACAGAACAAGGAGGCCAATTACTCTAAAGATTTTTCCTGCCAATGCGTGAGTTTTTTCCCAGACCCTGTCACTGCTCAGCGTCCAGGGGGTCCTGATTCCGATGAACCAGTTTCTCCGGGAGTGCTCGCAGAGAACACCGAGGTAGTAGAAAAGAGGAGCAAGTAAGAGCGGGATGATCAGGTTGGGGCTGATTTCCACCCCGAGGTTCCACAAGATCAAGTGGAAATAAATGGCTAAAAGAAACAGGAAGAGAATCATCATTATGCCGTAGTAGTATTTTTGGAACTTTTGGATGTTTTCCTTCAGAGGGTCGATTTTAGGGATGGCCAGGAAGAGCACGTAAGTTCCTGCTAACACTAAAGGCACCAGGAACAATCCCCAGGATCTCGACATATAACCGTCTGCCTCCCCACGCGTGTTCCAGTGTGTGACCATCGGGTCTGGCATCTGTGGGTAGAAGCAAATTCCGATGAGGAAAGAAAGAAGAACTATTCCCCCGAGGATTAATTCTTTTTTCCTGCTCTCCATATCTTCGAAGGCCTTCCTTTCACAGTCCTCCAGCAAATATATTCTCCTGGAAGAGTGAATTTCCTTTTGGGCCTTTATCTTGGCATAAAACTGCTTTAGGAAACCGAAGAAAGAAAAAGAAAAGAAGAAATCTAAGCGGGTGCCCCCTCAACCTTGATGGTCGCATTTGCAACTTCACCGCGAGTGTGTCATACTTGTTTCGTAGAGACTTTTTCTTTTTTATTATTTCATTTTCTTAATTTTTTGCCTTAGCTCCGGAGAATTGAACCTTACTATCAAACGAGGGGGATAATTGAGGTGTTCACTAAGATAATAAAGAGAGACGGCAGAGTGGTTGATTTCGACTCCCAGAAGATCACCAACGCCATCAGGAAGGCAGGAGAAGCCACAGGTGAGTTCGGAGAAGAGGTTGCCAAGAGGCTCACATTGAGGGTGCTCAATCTCGCCCAGCAGACGATCATCGGGAGAACACCCACTGTCGAAGAGATCCAGGACATTGTTGAAGAGGTTCTCCTTTCGTCTCCTTATAAAAAGACAGCAAAGGCCTACATCCTTTACCGCGACCAGCACGCCAAAATCAGGGAAATCGTTTCCAGGGCTGATGTCACACTTGTTGACCGCTACCTCGAAAGACTTGATTGGCAGGTAAACGAGAACAGCAATATGACCTATTCTCTCCAGGGCCTGAACAACTACATTTCTTCAGAGATCAGCAAGGTTTACTGGTTGAACAAGATCTATCCTCCGGAAATCAGGAGAGCCCACACAGAAGGCGATTTCCACATCCATGACCTCAACATCCTTTCTGTCTACTGTGTGGGCTGGGATTTGCAGGGGTTGCTTCTCGATGGTTTCAGGGGAGCGCCTGGAAAAGTTGAGAGCAAACCGGCTCGCCATTTCCGCAGTGCCCTCGGTCAGGTCGTTAACTTTTTCTACACCCTCCAGG
>DAINRC010000207.1:0-2704 GCA_036742135.1 Bacillota bacterium | reverse complement strand
GGAGGGGCCCCGCCGCTGGACTCCAGGAACTCGAGGAGCCTCAGCACCGCCGGGGAAGTGACCAACCCCGGACGCGGCGGGACGGGGTCTATGACGAGTTCGCTTACCTTCGGGCGCCCTCTCAAGGATCCCCACCACCTTCTCTCCGCGGCGGGAACGGCACGACCACATTCTGCCGGACAACAGATTGGCGAGCCGGCCTCTTGCGCTTTTTGGAAAAAAGCTTGTCGACGACCGGAATCTCAATCACTAACTCCGGATCAGGGAGCAGGGGAAAAGCCTTGAAAAAATCAAGGTCTTCCCACACCTCGTACTCTTCCGCGGGGGTCCCCCGATCTCTTGCCCACTTTTGAAGGGCAGACCAAGTGGCGTTAACGCCAGTAATGTAAGCATTCCAGCCGAGAGCTGCTGCCCAAATCTTCTCACCGGTGACGTCGTGCAGAGCACAGGACACACAAACAACGAACCGCCCGCCGAATTGCGCGTCAAAAGGATGAACAAGAGGAGCGTACGAAGCAATTAACTTTCTGGGAACTTTTTGGCTACCAGAAGAAGAACAAAAAAGAGGCGGATCAAGCTCTTCGATCAAGGCGTCACCCACCGGCGAGCCGTCGAGCCTCCTAACAGCAGGCGGCCTTCCAGTGGCGCGCTCTAGTCCGAAAGCGAGGAACCAGAACTGGGAATACCAAGAGAGCCAGGCTCCAAACAACACGTTGTCTGCCCGCGCCTCTGAGAGTGGCAAAGCGGACGCCCATTCCATCCTCCGCCACTCAAGCCAGGTGATGAAGGTGAGCGGCTCGCCGAATGCTGCTTCGAGGCGCGTGAGTAAAGTAAGCGCCGCCACATCGCCTACACCAGAGCGGCACCGTTCCAGCATCTCAGCGAGTATTCCCTTTTCCGCTCTCAAACTTCAAACCCCCTCTAGAAGCTCTCAAAAGGAAAAACCTCTCAGCCGGAGCCTCAGCTTCCTCTCCTCGCGGTCGAAGGACGCCACCGCGCACGAGACGCGGTCGCCCCTCTTCACCTCGCCCCGGAGGGGGTAAGGGGCCAGCCCCTCGACACCGGGCAAGACCTCCACCCAGACATGGCCGTTCTCTTTGTCCGTTTTCGTGACCCAACCGCTGACAACATCGCCCGGTTTGAACTCGGCCTTTTCCCAAGGGTGGATCCCCGCCTCCTTGATGGAGACCTTCAAAGGATCAACGGAGAGGACCTTCGCCCGAACGACCTGCCCCTCCCTGAACATCTCCCTCAAGGGACGGATGCGGCTCCAAGTGGCATCGATTCTGGGAACTTCCACCAAGATCCCTCCGCCGATGTCGACCACAAGCCGCGGCGGCTTGTCGTCACCGGGAGGGAGAAACCCCCTGATGACACATTCGATTACCTGGCCTTCGTAGAGGGAAAGTCTCTGCTCCGCTTCGCGAACCGCTTCTTTCCTGGAGCACAGAACTCTATTCGAAGAAAGATCGTACCCCAAAACCTTCACATTGATCCGTTGTCCAACGAAGCGGGGGGCTATTTCTTCGCTCACAGCCATCTCAGAAAAGGGAACGATCCCAAGTACATCAGTTGAGTTCTTGGGAAACATCATTTCCCACATAGGAGACCCATTCTCATCCCTCGTCATCCTCACAATGTCCGCGGCAAGCGTGCGACCAAACCAGCCAAAAGCCTCAGGCGAAACCGCCACAACCAACACCTCCACAAAATTTCTACAACTTCTCAAATGAAAACGGAATTAAGAAATTCCCGCATAGATCTCCGCTACCAATAAGTGCTTGCATTTCCTCCCATGCTTCAAAAAATCTGGACAAGTACAAGTACCTTTAGGAAGGTCAACTTCGTAGCAGTATTTATTTCCAGACTGTGAAAGTACCAAATATTTCCCGTCCCCTAACGGAGAAACCGCACCAGCGGCAACCAGTTCTCGTGCTCTCGCTAACCTGCTAGGATCAGGGGGCGAAGCATCCCTGTAAGCCTTCCGGGAAAGGGCGTCGGCCTCAACGTTCTGCTCACGCGGCACCCACCGGAAACGCAGGTTTCGAAACCGCCGCGCTAACAGGGAGACTTTTTCCCACAGCGGTAGTATCCTCGGGGAATGCACTCCGTAGACACCCGTAATCTGATAAATGCAGAGTTGACTATCAGAACGAATTTCTACCTCTTTACTCTGATAACCGTTCTCTAACAGCCACTTCAATGCTCTAATAACCGCTGTATATTCGGCAACATTATTCGTGGCCTCCGGTCCGGAACAAACCACCCCGCAGTCTTCGGCGATTTTTCCGCCGTCCTTGTAAGCCACCCACCCATAACAAGCAACGCCGCCAGGGTTCACCGGTTCACAGAGTCCATCGCAATTAACAATAATTGCCATACTTCTTTCCTCCCTTCCAAAAACAAAAAAACCCGGCACTCTGCCGGGTCATTACCGGATCACCAAAATCAAATCCGCCCCGCTTTCTTCTCGAATAAGGACGCGACCGGATCGGCGTCTCCCTCGCCCACTTTCTCACGACCTCTTTCCTCCCGCGTGCGCGCGGGTTTCGAATCCCCGTTAGTTGTCTCCTCACGACCTGCAGAACTGGGGACCGGAGAACCGGCTAAAGCAAAGAGCCTCCCCACGTAGGCGTCGACCCGCTCCGCCGGGACGCCGTCCCTCTCGTCCGAGAGGGCGAGCATCCTCTCCGCCCTCTCCCGG
>DAINRC010000206.1:0-2754 GCA_036742135.1 Bacillota bacterium | reverse complement strand
TTCCCTTCCACAGCAGCATGAGCCCAGATGAGGTGGAATACGTCGTCGAAGCATTGAAGCGTGCGGTCGCCCAGAGCTTTGCTTCCCGGACCGGTATGTGTTATACTAAAAGTAATACAAAAAAGAAACGGTGATTCTGCCGAAAAGGCCCCCGGAAGGAGGAATGTAGTTGAGCTCAGGCTCCAGCAAGAAGAAAGCCCCTTTAAAGAAGCGGGCTTCCCAAATCACTGCGGTGAGGCTGCCTGTAGAGGTCGTCTGTAAGATAGATTCCCTTGTGGGGAAGGGCAACCGCTCCAGGTTCATCGCAGCCGCAATTGAGAAGGAATTAAAACGGCAGGCGCGCCTTGCGCACATTGAAAAAGGGGAAGGCTTTATCCCTGACGACCTTGATGCGTTAGACTTTGTTAACCGGTTGCGGTCGTGGGATGGGAGGGGCGATTGAGTGGCTCCCCGTGGCTTTTTGCTCGACACCGATTTTTTGATTGACCTGAACCGGGGCAGGCGGAACATTCTGCGCCAGCGGGCGGAAAAGCTCTTGCTCAGTATCAATGATGCCGACCTTTACGTTTCCAGCGTGGTGGTTACGGAATTCTTAACAGGAGTTCCGGAGGACAAGCAGGAATCGGTGCAGAAAATGCTCAAGGAACAGTATTTCTACCTTGCTCCTGCTTATGAAGATGCCGTCCTGGCCGGAAAACTGCGCCGTGAGCGTCTGGCGCACGGCTATACGCTGGCTCTTTCCGATGTCACCAATGCTGCGCTGGCGATCTCCCGGAAGCTGGTCCTGGTGACCAGGAATGCTGCCCACTACCCTTTTCCGGAGCTTGAGATTATCGGCTGGTAGCGGCTGTGTCTTCCCGTCGCAATTTGAGGATGCTCTTTTCCTGCTTTACTCCTGAGCATTTAAGGCGGGAACTGATGTGATCGTCAATTAGAAAGTGATCCATTTGATCCGGTGAAGTGTTTTTTTGAGTTGGCAAGAGGTCATTGCTTTCTACCGAGTATGTTTTTGATAAGTAGATGCCTGCTAATTCTTGACATGGACGGCCGCGGATTCGGCTTAGACTTCTCCTTTTTGTGCAATTGAATGTACTTGGAAAGTTGTACTTGTCGGTACGGATTCAAGCTGACTACAGTCGTGATATGAAAGAGGGGTTAACGAAGGTGGTACGGGAATTTTAAGTCGAAAAACCACCTCCGCACCGTCACCTGGAAGAGGCAGGGCTTCGATTTTATCTGGGGTCGCAGTGGTTTATCCATTGGTGGAGCCTGGACTAGATATCACGACGTTGCAATTGTTGGAAACGATCAATCCTGGTCCAGAGTTGGTGCGCCGGAGGTACTCCTTCTCGACGATTATGTTAATGTGCCCTACCCTCAAAGTTTTGAGCGGGTTGCTTTTCATTTTTTGTGGTTAATAATTGTTCGGTAAGCTGTTGCCGTGAGCACGTGCTGGGTTTATAATGGCTTCGGGAAAGAGAACCATATGGGTTCGATAATTAGGGGACAGGAGAAGGTTTTTGATGGGGAAAACAGGTCGTGGGAGGCAGACTGTAGCCCGGGCTGCGGCAGTGGTGATGGTGGTCACGGTGTTGAGCAAGCTCCTGGGGTTTGGGCGGGAGGCTTCTCTTGCTGCCGTCTTCGGTGCCACCAGGGTGACTGATGCCTACCTGGTGGCGATGGTTATTCCAGGGCTTCTTTTTAGTGTGGTGATGTCGGCGATCACCACTGTCGGGATCCCGGTTTTCAGTGAATACCTGCATCAGGAGGAGAAGCGCCGGGAGTTTTTGCCCCTCGTCTGGAGCTGCTTTCACATTATTGCTTTTTTTCTTTTGCTCGTCTGCGTCTTGGCACTTCCGCTTACTCCCTGGCTGGTGAAGCTGCTGGCACCTGGGTTCGGCCCTGAGCAGGCGGCCCTGACTGCGACTCTGGTGAAGATCGTTCTTCCTGCCATCGTGTTTATGGGTCTTGCTGGTTGGGCGCAGGGTGTCCTCAACACCCACCACCACTTTACTGTTCCCGCGGCAGTAGGCATCCCCTATAACATCATCCTGATCAGCGGCATTTTTCTTTCTGGTATCTTTTGGGGCATTACCGGTGTTGCCTGGGCGACGGTATTAGCCATTGCCAGCCAGTTTTTTGTTCAGCTGCCCGTCCTTCGCCGGATGGGGATCAAATACCAGTGGGTCTTTGAGCGGCGGCATCCGGGTTTGAGGAAGATGGGGGCTCTGCTGGTGCCGGTTCTCATTGGTGTTGGTGCCAGCCAGTTGAACACGGTCGTTGACCGCATCCTGGCTTCCGGCCTGGCGGAAGGCAGCATTTCGGCTCTGAACTACGCCCTGAGGGTCGTAGCTATTCCTCAGGGCCTGTTAGCAGTGCCGTTGATAACTGTGCTTTATCCCTCTCTTGCGGAATGCGGGGCTGTGGGAGATCTGGCCGGCCTCCGGGCGAGGCTCGCCCGTGGCCTGGAGGTCCTGGCTTTCCTCATTGTTCCGATGGCCGTCGGTTTGATGGTCTTGAGGACGGAGATCGTCCAGTTTCTTTTTCAGCGCGGCGCCTTTGATGCTGATGATACGGCAATGACGGCTTTTGCCTTGTTCTTCTACAGTATTGGACTATTGTTCTTGGTCTGGCGCGACTATCTTGCCAGGACTTTTTACGCCCTGCAGGACACGGCGACACCGATGTGGACGGGGGTTGCTGCTGTTGCCGTGAACATTATCTTGAATCTGGTTTTGGTCCGCTACCTTGCCC
>DAINRC010000205.1:0-2812 GCA_036742135.1 Bacillota bacterium | reverse complement strand
GCGTAACCTTTAAAAAGCCGGGCCATCTGCGGGGCATAAAAAAGAGATTCCCCCAAAACCTTCGCTTTCGGCCCATCACAGGCAATCCTTCCATCGAACATCATCAAGACGCGCTGGGAGTACTCGCCAGCGAACTCGACATCATGAGTGACAACAACAACCGCCACCTTTTCTTTAGCCAATTCCTGCAAAAAACCGCCAAGTTCCTTTTTCAACCCGTAGTCGATCCCCCGCGTGGGTTCATCGAGAACCAGCAGTTTCGGTCTGGCGACGAGCACCGAAGCCAGAGCGACTCGCTGGCGTTCTCCACTGCTCAGATCGCGGGGATTGAGATTACGGTAGCAGGAGATGCCCAATCTTTCCAAAACTTCATCAACAACCCCATTATCTTCGAGCCCGAGATTCCGAAGTGTAAACAGAAGTTCCTCTTCAACAGTGTCCTGGAAAAGGTAGTCATCAGGGTTCTGGGCAAGGTAACCAACTTGACCCGCCAGTTCTGTTAAAGAAACTTTGCGGGTATCCTTCCCCATCACTAAAACACTGCCCCTTGCCGGTTTGAGGAGGCCAACGAGGTGCTTCAGCAATGTGGACTTACCTGCCGCATTTTCCCCCATAATAACCACAAACTCTCCCTGTTGGACTTCAAGACTTACTCCTTTCAGCGCTTCGACACCATTGGGGTAAGTAAACCAAACATCCTCCACTTTAACAAGAGCACCTTCGCACCTTTCATTCTCACCGCAGCATCCACCCGGTCCACAGTTACCACCCGGGGCAGCACTCACTTCACCGCCCGCGTTCTCCTGAGCAGGTAAAAGCTTTTTCAGCTCTTGACGCCCTTCCTTTACTGTGAGGGGCACAGAGGGAGCCCTGAGAGAGGCAAAAAACCTGGCAACCGGCGGAATAAAGGGGAGAGAGTTTTCAGCCTCCCACCGCGCTACCTCCCCCGCTGGCCCCTCGCACAGAATCTCTCCCTTTTCCATGACCACAACGCGGTCTGCCAAATGAAAGCACCTCTCCAGGCGTTGCTCGATGAGGACAACAGTATATCCCATCTCTTTGTTCAGGCGCTCGACCAGGTAAAAAAGCTCATCAGCAGCCACAGGATCGAGCTGCGAGGTCGGTTCATCGAGGATCAGCACCTTCGGCTGCATTGCCAGGACTGAGGCAAGAGCGACCTTCTGCTTCTGCCCACCAGAAAGGTTAGCGGTAAACTCATTTTTTAACGGAGAAAGGTTGAGGAAGCTCATGACCTCGGCAACACGGCGAAACATCTCCTTTTGAGGCAGCCCCAGGTTTTCCAGCCCAAAGGCGATTTCAGCCTCAACCGAAGTCATCACCAGTTGTTTCTCCGGGTCCTGGAAAACAATCCCCACATTGGTCCTCAAAGCCCGCCGACCGAATTCCGCCAATTCTTTACCCTGAAAAAAGACCTTTCCCCCGATCTTTCCCCCGTAATAATCGGGAATCAAGCCTGCCAGCACGCGGGCGAGGGTTGATTTTCCAGAACCCGATCCCCCAACTACCAGCAGAAACTCCCCGTCTTCGACACTGAGGTTGATGTTTCTTAGTGCCGGAGTGTCATTCTCAGGATAGTAGTAGGTTAGATTCTGGATCTCAAAGAGGGACAATACTTCCACCCCCAACTTAAGGCCACAGGCAAAGAGAGAGTCCCAAGAATGATTCCCAACCAGACTACCGTGGCAGGACCCTCAAACAGGTCTCCCAGTTGCGGATAATAGGCGAAATCCCCATAACCCTGAAACTTGGCGTAAAGAGCAAGCAAAAGGCCGGTGATCCCTGCGGCACAACAGATGTAGTCGCGCGGCCTGGTGAGGTGGCGCTGGTAGCAGGAGCGGGGACCGCTTCCAAAGGCCCGGGCCTCCATTGCTTCGGCAATCTGGAGGGCACCTTCAAGGGAAGATAAGAGCACGATATTGAGAAGCCAGGAATACTTCCTAACCCGCTCCTTCAGTCTTCCTGAGGCAAAATCGACACCACGCAACTGCTGGACCTCACAAGCGCTAGAGAGGTCCCTGGCAATTGCAGGCAACATCCTCGTCGCCAAAGAAACTACAAGGGCAGACCTGTAGAAAAACCGGGAAAAGAGGTTTAAAACCTTATCAGGGTGCACGAGAGCAGTGTAGAGGCAAAAAACCGTCAACACCGCCAGCAGCCTGACCCCCATTGCCGCACCGTAGCAAATCGCCTCCAGGCAGATGTCCATTTTCCCCAAAACCGGCAAAGTGGGACCGTGCCACAGTACTGTTTTGCCGCCGTGGTAAACCAGAGGGTTGATGACCATCACGAAGAGGGACATCCAAACCCCGATCTGCAAGTAGAACTCCCACTTTTCAGTGACCCCTGAAGCAACAACTAGGAGAGCACTGATGACGAAAATTCCGATCAAGTAAAGAGGATGCGAAAAAAGCAAGGCAAGGGTAAACAAGACCCCCAGATACAAGAGCGCTACACCAGGATGCAGTGTTTGCAGAAAGCTTCCTTTCTCCTCATAAAACAGCTTCTGGAACATCTGAACCTACCTCACTGGTAATCTCCTGTTTCAGCAAACCCCTCGTCCCTCTGGCCTCACTAGCCAGATTTTTTCAGGCTGCTCCATTCTGGAGGAGGATTACTGATACTGGTGCTGTACCACCAGATGACTCTATCGCCTTCCTGAAGCTTCCTTTTGGAAGCGGCAACCAGGGGAACCTCGTCATTGACCTTGTACATCCAGCCTGACTGACCCTCATTGCGCTGACCGGCGACAGCAACAACCAGGTCGGGAAACCTTGGAGACATTTCGTAAGGC
>DAINRC010000204.1:567-2815 GCA_036742135.1 Bacillota bacterium | reverse complement strand
AGTGGTGGATCACTTCATCGGATCAAATGGATCACTTTCTAATTGACGATCACAACATTTTCCTCGACTATAGGATGCAACCTGGAGGCAGGACATACATATGCATTCCGTTTCGGTGTTTCAGGAGTTGTGAGCCAATATGGTAGCCAATATACTTACACCGATTTTTGGAACAACGGGCCTGATCCCCGAGGTCTCGATGTAATCAGTGTCGTCGTAGATTTCTAGGTTCAAGCTAGCCTTTAAAGGTGGTTGGTAATTGATGCTGAAGGAAGCCTGGTGGGCCGTTGTAAACCTCGTTGTTGCTTTAATTTTCCCTGTTCTACTGCTTCTTGGTATCGTTTGGCTCGCTAAGCTACACAAAAGAGTAGCAAAAATTGAGGCCCTGATTCTACAGTTACAGAAGTGCAACCAACACCCTAATCCTAAGAACCACCATGGGTGACTAAGAGCCATTAGTGCCAGAAGAGCAACCCTAAAAAGCGTCGCGGTAAATCCAAGCAGATGAAGAAGAAACCGATGCCGCAAGTAAGTGCCCCTCTAAGACGTAAAAGGCAGGGCGCGGGTTTTCTCACACAGTGCCCTGCCAACCCTTAATTTCTTATTGGCCCGGCCTTTTCCAGTCCGTTACCTGTAAAGGAGCTTTTATCAAACCAATCATTAGCAAAAGCACCGGAGAAAGAACGGTGGAGTTTCCTGTTTTGACTGAGGCAGGTACACCCGTGGCTTCTTTTAGAGTGGAAAACTTCCAGGAGAACTGGCAGGTGGTCGAAGTTGGCGGGAATTTCCGGGTGGTAGAGCTTAGACTTTTGACTTCTCCTGGGCAGATAGAGGCCTTACTGCGGGAGTACGGGATTGGGCAGGCGGATGCTTATGCTCACTTTACTCTACCATCACTACATTCTGACTTTCTTATTCTCGTCTCCAGCGGAACAGAGTACTTCTTACCGTTAATCCATGGCGGCGTCCGCGAGGCATGGGGCTTGCAAAGCGGTAAGCTTTATCCGCGACAGGCAGTGGCCAATGCGGTTAGTCCAGCCCTAGAAGAGATGCAGGCACAGCCCGGTAAAGAAATGGGTAACCTTGTTACCGGAACCAGCCCGTCACCGCGGGCTGTCGTGCCCATCTACGCTGGGGGGATTCTCCTTGCCGCTTTAGCCAGTTTGGCCCTCCTTTACGTGCGGCGCGCCTATAGGGGGTAAGAACCTGGGGTTGTCCTAGAAAATTTACGGCGCATACGACCGGGTAGCGCACACTGCACGTTCTAAGTCTTCGATTGAGAGTTCTTACGGTCCATACCGTTACAAATATTTGCTTGATCCCTAGATTATACGTGTAAGATTGCTTGCGTCGTCTGTGAGGGGAGGAAGGGGAACAGGAGCTCCCCTTCCTCGTATTTATGCCTTGAGAGAGGAAGGGATAATAAAAATGGCAAGAAGATTAATATCCATCTTATTCTTGGCCCTTGCTCCCTCTTTCGTCATAGTGATGCTCGGGGGTCTCACCGGCTGCAACGGCACTTTAGGTGCTTTGAAAGAAGCAAACGATTACTCGCCGTTGCTCACCTTTCACCAATCCGGCTGCACCAGACGTGGCTTACCGGATCATCACCTCCGTCGCCTGGACTCCCGACGGCAAAAAGATCGTGGTGGGGACGACCAGTCCAGCCGACCCCCGTGTGGAATGGCTTGTCACCCTGGAGCCTGAAACCGGCCAGAAGCGGGATCTTATGAGCACCACCCAGCTGTACACTTCCCCCGGATGCTTTGCGCCGGGCGGGAAGCACTATCTCTTTTCTCAGGGCAAGCCGGATTATCGCGAGTTCATGGGGGAAGGAAGCCGGTACACGGGTCCGGATGTGCCCGACCCCTTCCAGGCCAAACTCGTCCTTCTGGAACTGGAAACCGGGCGGCTCGCATACCTCCGGCACATTCCGCCGGACTTAAACTCCTACTGGCCGCTGTGCGACCGGGAGGGAAAAATCTATTTCCTCGATAAAGACCCCGATCGCCTTGTTTCCTCACCACACCAGTCTGCTGCGAGTGTAAGCATTTATCGGGTGCCGGTCTGCAAGGGGGGCAACCTGAGCGCCTGCTCGGGGTTAAAGGCTTGGTGAGCTATGCGGTGATTCGTTGAATGGTGCCGTACTTGACCTCCTCCACCCGCTGCCGTTCCTTGGGGTGCGGCCTGCGCTGTTTCCGTAGACACAGGCAAAACCCGTTCGTGCACTATTATAACCCGTTTGTGC
>DAINRC010000204.1:0-297 GCA_036742135.1 Bacillota bacterium | reverse complement strand
CCGCTGTTACTCCCTGGAGGTGCCGCCCGACCTTATAAAGCCCCGGCGGATCCTGTCAGAAACCGAGCTTGGGCCGTGCCTGAAAGCCGGCGCCTCGTTTATCGCCGTTGCCGAAGGGGTGATCACCCCCGTATGCCGTGCCGGTCTGCAGCGAGAATATATCTATATCCTCTGCG
This sequence comes from Bacillota bacterium, assembly GCA_036742135.1. GTDB lineage: Bacteria > Bacillota > DSM-12270 > Thermacetogeniales > Thermacetogeniaceae > 50-218. The sequence goes on along the minus strand of DAINRC010000204.1, from coordinate 121 downwards.
ATCCGGAACTCGTAGCCCTCAAAATCTTCGCCGCTCCGGAGGTTTTGGCTGCGGCTGAAGAGGTCGGGGTTAGGCCCGGCACCGTCTTCACCGAAGCAAGCTGCGGTACGAACGCCCTGGC
>DAINRC010000203.1:0-2826 GCA_036742135.1 Bacillota bacterium | reverse complement strand
CTCCTGACCAGTCTCAGCTTTGTTACCCAGGGGGATGTTATCCTGCTCTTGAAGTAGATGGCGGCAATGCTCAGAAGCGGGATTTCTCTCGTGCCTACTCTTTCCTTGCTGGAGCGGCAGACCTCGCGGCGGAAGCTGAAGTTTATCCTCGCCCGCCTGAGGAGTGAAGTGGAGGAGGGAAAGCCGCTGAGCGAAGCGATGTCGCTCTTTCCCAGGACGTTTCCGTCATTGTTGCTCAGCATGGTCAAAGTGGGCGAGACCACGGGCCTCCTGGAGACCTCCTTGGAGCGGGTGGCTGCTTTGTGGGAGGAAAAGCTCGGTCTTTTCCGGCGGATCCTCTCCACCCTTCTTTACCCGACGCTGGTGTTCGCGGCCGCCCTGGGAGCAGTTGCTTTCCTCGTCGGCTACGTGGTTCCTAAACTGACTCCTTTTGTCAAGTCGATGGGTGGAAAGCTGACCTGGAACGTGGAGCTCCTCCTTGCTGCCAGCGCTTCCTTCCCCACCCTGGCTCCTAAAATTCTGGCGGTTGCTGGTCTGGTGGCGGCCGTTTTTGCCCTTCTTCACTGCTTTCCAGGGCCCAGATACTACCTCGACCTTACCAAGCTCCGCCTCCCTTTAATAGGATCGGTTTTAACCTCCGCCCTTGTCGTTCATTTCGCCCGCACCTTTTCTCTGCTCCTGGAAAGCGGGGTCCCCCTTCTGGATTCGCTTCGGATCACAGAGGAAAGCACGAGCAACTACGCTGCCAAAAAGGTGCTGCGCGAAATGGCGGAGCGCGTCCTCGAGGGCGAAAACCTTTCTGCTCCTTTGCTCAATGCCACCAGAGTTTTTCCGCCTGTGGTTGGCACCTCCGTAAGGGTAGGGGAAGAAACCGGTGGCGTGGACACTTCCCTCGCCATGGTTGCCAGGATGTACCAGGAGCTCCTGGAGGTGCGCCTCAAGCAGCTCGTAAACCTCATCGAGCCGTCTCTGATCATCTTTCTGGGGGGGATCGTGGCGTTCGTGGCATCTGCCATGATCTGCGCCATCATTTCGAGCTACGGCCGGCTCGCGGGGTAGCAGGATCGCTCTTTCCCTAGTCCGCGTGGACTAAATGCGCATCCCCTTAAAGGAGGGCAGACGACACCTGGTAGTGGCGATCGAGCGGGGAATGTGGCAGGCGGGCTCAACGGCAGCCTTGAGAGACCTCCATCTTGATATTGAGACAGTACTAGAGGCCCGGACCGAGAGCTAGGGCTGCGGGAGCGCGATTGGTGGCAGGTTGCAGGGATTGCCTCCAGAGCGGTTCTGCGATGGAGGGTGTTTGGCGCGGGCCTATGCTTTGAAAATCTTTTGGGAGTGGATGAAGCCATCTGAGAAAAATTTCGGAAGGATGGGAGGATTTTCGGTGGGGACGGCGAAGATCTAATATTGGTATTTTGCCAAACTGAATAGTGCGGAACAGGTGGCCCTAACGAGGGCTTAAAAGGGAAGTCCGGTGCAAATCCGGCGCGGTCCCGCCACTGTGAGGGGGATCTGCCTTGCAGGATGCCACTGTCCGGCAGCCCAGCTCAAGTTTTAGGCAGCAGTTGGGTGCGGGATGGGAAGGCGCAAGGCTGGAGATGAACCCGAGCCAGGAAACCTGCCTGTTCGACGGACACCGTTGATCTACGCGAGATAGGGAGGTGTTCACATGTTCGGGTTTTCTGCTCGAGCGCGCGATGCACCCGGTCTCTCGTAGGCCGGGTTTTTAATTTGGTGGTTCCACCCTGCATGCTTATACAAAGTGGAGGGAGAAAACAGTGGTCTGGTTAAGAAGGAGCTTTAGGGCCCTGGGAGTATTACTTGCTGTGTTAATGATAGCCACTTTTGTGATTCCCTGTGGGCCGGTTCGAGCTTCGGATGGTGAGATAACAGTAAACGTGAGGATTGAAGGATATCGAGATTCTAATTACCCTGATGGGACGATCCTCCCCACGTGCCAGGTGTCTCTTCCTGCGGGGAGCACAGCACTTGATGCCCTCAAAAGTGCCGCTGAGGAACGTGGTTTGAGTGTAGTAGAAAGCAACGGTTTTGTCACCTCAATAGGAGGGCAGGCAAGTGGTCATTTCGGCGGCTGGGATGGCTGGATGTATCGGGTCAATGGGTATTCACCAAATGTCGGTGCTGATAGTTATGTTCTTCAAGAAGGTGATACCGTCTTATGGTATTACGGTGATTGGGCCGGGACTCAGTATCCTGATGTGCACCAGTTCACTAAAAAAGATGGTTACCTCAACGTTGAACTCTCCAGTGACTCATCACCGATAACCGGGGTCAGTCTGACTGTTCATGCTGTCGACAGTTCTGTTGATGCTTCTGTTTACAGTAGGGTTTACGACAGCGAAGATGGAACATATACTGTAGTTTTTGCTGACGATCAAGGGAACCTGCTGCCTCCTGGTGAGTATACACTTAAAGCGGAAAAATTCAGTGAAGACGGGTTTCCGGAAATGGTGAAACCGGAGCCGGTAACGATCAATGTGGTTGAGGGAAGCCCAACACCTCCAAATGAACCGAGTATAACTTCGGCAGCCCCGAGGGGCAGTCAGGGGATTGAGGTCTCTGGGAGCGCAGACCCGGGAGCGCAGGTAGTGGTCACCGCTGTTGACAATGGTGGCAATGTGGCGGCAGCGTCTAAACCCGTATTTGCAGATGCTTCCGGCAGGTTTAAGGCCTACCTGGACATTGCCGAGGGAGGGACTTACACTTTAACAGCAACAGCAACAAAGTTAGAGGTCAAAGTCGAAGCAAACGGAGCGATAAGCGAGAGTTCGCTTCCTTCGGCGGAGTCTCAGCCATTTACTA
>DAINRC010000202.1:0-2833 GCA_036742135.1 Bacillota bacterium | reverse complement strand
TTTCTGGCAAGGATGATACCCCCAAGCTGATAGTCCACTTTACAATTTCTCCGGCATCACCAGTCACAGATATATCCTCGACGTGCTTTCGAATCCGCTCTGCAAGATTTTTCGCATCAGTTATGTTGGTGTCCGGTAAAATAACGGCGAATTCTTCTCCACCAAGCCTGGCAACTAGGTCAATTTCTCTTGATTGGTTTACGCATAAGTCCGCGAGCGCACAAATAACGCGATCTCCTGTAGGATGGCCGAAAGTATCATTGATGCGTTTAAAATGGTCTATATCAAGTAAGATAAGGGCGCAATCACTGCTTGAGCGAGCACTTCGGCTTGCTTCTGATTTAAGTTTGCTATCAAAGTAACGCCGGTTTGCAACACCTGTTAATGGATCTGTCTGAGAGGATTTCTCTAAGGCGAGTTGAAGGTTGTAACGATGATAATAACTCCATGAAAAAACGAGCATAATAAATAATGCTGAAACGCTCGATTGCACTGAGATCTGAAAATAAACGTTTTGTATCAACTCATCCAGTACGCCATGGTTTTCGGATAGAACAACAAAGGAAAATGCAACAGTAAGAAAAAAAATCTGAATGTAGATAGAAAAGCCGATGAGAACAAAAAAGATAAAAAAGGGATAGAGTGCAACATTACTCACTGTTGTCACTAAGTCTTCGCCAGTGTTCTCTATTATTTTTATGCCGAGATACGCAGAAAAAACCAGCGTTATTAAAATTGTTGCCGTAGCTAATTTCAAACTGCTTGATTTTAAAATAATCCAGGCAGGTATCATTAATAGAAGAAAGTGAAGTCTCAGCTGAAATAACTCGCTCTTTATTTCAGGATGCGATTTGTAGTCAAAAATACCCTCTGCAAGCCCAAGAGGAATGAGTATCAATAAAATCGCAGCTGTATATAACCGATGATCGTTAAATTTTTTGTTTAAATAATCACTACTAAGTTCAAGCTTACTCAACTGAATTATGGCGGTCAAAGCACTCTCATTTTTATGAAACATCATTTATATCCATACTTCAGTGAAGAGTTTGTTCGTGATATGTGTGTTCGTTTCGATTTAACAGCTTGTACTAGCCTAAGTTAATAGTGTAGCTGAGATAGTTGAGATAGGTATGGGGATGAGCCTGAATTTGGCGTGGAGTGAAGTTACCGATTAAGAGTATTGGTAACTTGTAAGTAATGGTAACCAGCCTTGTGGCTGGCTACCGGAAAAGCTTCTGTTTTGTGCCATCACATAAAGGGAAGCTGTTTTTCTTCTCCTATCTGAGTGATCCCCAATGACGCCAAAAATCCAAATAGTAACGAACAGACCAGCAGTGATAAGGTAAACCAAAACATAACAACCTTTCTACTAGCCCCCATGGCAATTGCGAATGCCCCAGCGGCATGGATACCAATCAAAAATGGCCCCAGAAAAGCTAGGCCTGGAACACCAAATTTTTCCATAATTACATGTTTACGATCCGTTATGTCGGGGGCAGCTTGCTCAGTTTCGGGTTTATTTCGCCAGCGCTGCATAAATAACTTAACTTTTTCACTGGCATAAATTATGGGTAACAGCGAAAGCAAATTTCCGAAAAAGCCTGCAAGTGCAGCCGGAAACCATGGTAACCCAGCAATAACACCCAATGGGACGGCAATCCAAACTTCGAGCACCGGAATCGCCGCCCCCACAAAGACACTGATATAGAGTAATAAATCATTCATTTAGATCGCCCTTGCTGCTTTTTTTGTGAAGAACAAAACATATAAGCTTGGCACAACGATAAAGGATGCAATGGTGCCTGAAATAAGGCCGCCCATTATCACAACGTTAAACGAGCGCCATAGCGGATCATTGGCGATAAGCAAAGGAAGCAGCCCTAAAATAGTGGTTATTTGTGTCAACATAATAGGGCGAAACCGTTGCATTAAAGCCGATTTGAGTGATTCAAGCTCAGATTTTCCTGCGTCTTTCTCGATATCAATTTGTTCGATAATTAGCATAGCATTCGACACAATAATGCCTATTAGGGCGAATATCGCTAAATTCGCCATAAAATCGAAAGGCAGCCTGAAAATGATCAGTGCTAAAAGTAACCCAATGGCACAGAAGGGGATACTTAGTACGATGATCGCCACCTTACGAAACGAGTTGTACTTGTGGATGAACAAAATGATCATCATTAGTACACAAAGTGGTAGGAAAGCAAAAATAGCTTCTGCGGTGACCTCGCTCTCTTCAATCTCTCCACCAAACTCGATTTGCACTTTGTCAGTATTGCGAACTTGCTCCAACGTTTCTGCGATGTTGGAAACCAACTCTTTAGAGGTCATCGCCGGATTAAGCGCTGTCACTGTCAGGGTTGGCCGTAAGTTTCTCTTTTTCACAATCGACGGATGAAACTCTGTATCAACGCGAGCAATTTCTGATAAATAAACGGTTTTATCAGAAGATTGTGAGAAAATCTGAATATTATTTAATTGCGACAGTGTCGCGTTATCTGTTGGCATTGCCAGCATAATAGGCAGCAAGAACTCTCCTTCCCGAAGCTCAGATGCACTCTCTCCGAGAGTATTTTTCCTAAGAGCGGAAAAAATGTCTTCTCGTGTGACTCCGGCATAGCTTGCTGCGGCTTGGTCTACATTTACCACTAAGCTGGGGATAGGTTGTTCCCAGTCCTGTTTGATGTTAATCGTCCCATGTACGTTGCTAAGCGCCTCTTGAATCGTTGCAGCAGCCTGTAATAAATCACTATGATTGTTGCCGATGATTCTAACGGCTGCTTCGCCTGGAGGCGTGGAGCCCATGAAAAACGGGTTGATCCCGAGCTTG
>DAINRC010000201.1:0-2855 GCA_036742135.1 Bacillota bacterium | reverse complement strand
GTGCCAGAAAGTCGGGCTGGATTCCCCGAAGCGTCGGGCCACGTCGTCCGCCGTGGGCTCCAGCCGCCTCTCGTGGAACAAGTAGCAGTCGAGCCACAGCTTAGCGCGATCCGCATCTTCGGCATCGAGGCGTAGTTCATCTGTCTTTGCAAGTTCTCCCTCGTGCAAGACATACACTTCCAGCGTTTCGCCATCGGTCAAGATCCCGAAGAAGCGCTCCGGGTGGGTTTGGTTGGAGAGGTAGCGTTTGAGCTTCTCCTTACCGTCTTCACGGCTCGTGCTGTCGAGGTTCCGTTTGAATTCGAAGATTAGGCCGCTGTAGAGGGCATCGGCGAACCCACCCCTAACATGCAAGCCCGGAATGTATTTCTCCAAAAAGATAGGTTCGAACTCATCCCGGAGGCGAGGGAACGCGTTACGCAAGAAGAGAAGGAAAGCATCGCGGATGGAGTCCTCCGATGCTCCTTGGTCACGGAGTGCCGAAAGGCGGCTCGAATACTCTCGCAAGGCCGAAGCAAAATCAGGCAAACCAACCAACTCCTTTGACACAAACCATTAACAGCTTTTAGCCACCTTACCGGAGGTACGATCCATGCTCAGGGTCTGCACACCTTGCACGGCTCATACCTGTTAGCAACCCTCGCAAAACCAAACGATAAAGAAGCCGGGTATATACTCCCGGCGCAAACTTCATTTCTCCCTAAATAGCTTAAACCAGTCCAGGCCCAGTTCTATATACACCCTCTGTCTCAGAAGCAGGTGGGGATCCTCAATTCTATCTTTTTCTGGGTCCTGCTCATCAGGTGATAAAAAATTGACCTCTACGCCACGGCTGCTCAATATAAGCTTGGTCTTCATGTCTTCCCTTATGCCGCCTCCGGCAAAAACAATTATTGTAGGTATAGGGCAGGCCAGGCAATCTTCCAGGGCATAACTCAACTTTTGATATGCGGTCCCCGAACTCTCCTGAAGCTTGGCTTCTATGCCCATGTACCTGCCGCCGTGGCGTAACACAATATCCAGTACCCGTGGCGTACCTACAAACCTGTAGCCCACAGGTTTTTCCTTCAAAACCTCAATGTCCTCGCCCCAAGAGTTTATATACCTAATGATGGCATCCCGGAAACGGGCATCTCTCCCTGGCATTAACATCAGCCGCCCTTACCGGTAATTTCTGATAACCAGCTCTGTTATCGACCCTCTCCGGTCAGGTCTGCAGTTTATAGCCCGCCTAGCGTAGACCACCTGGATATCGTATCCCGAGTACAGCTCACGTATGAAGGGCGTATCCGAATTGCTAAGCATCACCAAACAGCCCCTTCTATCTAGTTCTCTAAATACAGCCGCTAATCTCTTCTGGTCCTCAGGCCCGAAAGCGCCCGGAGTATAGCCCGTAAAGTTGGCCGTATCGGATAAGGGGTAATAAGGTGGATCGAGATACACAAAGGTGCCTGACCGGGCGAACTCCAGCACGCGGCCAAAATCGTCGCAGAGTATCTGGGCATGTTTTAAAGCCTCGGCTACCGACCGGAGGTTGGGTTCGTCTACAATCTTGGGATTTTTATATCTCCCGAAGGGCACATTATGCTTTCCCTGGCTGTTTACCCTCCACAGCCCGTTATAAGCTGTTTTGTTAAGATAAAGGAACCTGGAAGCCCTCTCTACGGGAGAAAGCTCCTGGGGATCTAAGGCCCGGACAGAGTAATAATATTCCCGCGTGTTTTTATGCTTTCTGAGATCCCTTAGCAGTTCCTCCAGGTTATCACGTACCACCAGGTAAAAGTTAATAAGCTCCTCGTTGCTATCAATAAGAATGGCCTGGTGAGGCAGTAGGTGGAAAAATACTGCCCCGCCCCCCACGAAAGGTTCTATGTAAAGGTTGTATTCCTTCTTAGGAAACAGTGGCTCAAATTGAGGTATAAGCTGGGCTTTGCCCCCTGCCCATTTCACAGGAGGCTTGGGGCTTAGTGCCTGAAGCGATAATGAAGAAGATTGATCTAACACCAGTTATCGCCTCCCGAGTTAGTCTGCTAGCAAAATATTCGCTTCCAGGAGACAAATTCCTCCTTACGGGTGGGAAAAGGCCACGAGAATCCGCCTGCAGGCTGCTTGCAAACACCTTGCAAACATTCTGCAAACAGACTGTTTCGAAACCCTTGGTTTTACTGGGATTTTTCTGGACTGTTTCAGACAACCTAAAAACTGGAAGAACCCCGCCCGGCCTTGGTTTCAAGAGCAGGATAACATCCCCCTGGGTAACAAAGCTGAGACTGGTCAGGAGGTCCGGGGATGGCGCGGAAGCACCCTCGGCCGGACCCTCGACTTCCTCCAGGGCCGTAATGGAAAGCCCCCAACTCCTTAAGGTCCTGGCAGCCTCGGTAATGGTCGCCCCGCTGATAGTCCCTTTGACGGTTTTCCCCCAGGAATCAACAGCTGTGTAACGAAAGGACGGCATTCTCCCACCTACCACTCCCGCGTGACTCTCAAGATTTCGGCAACCGTGGTGAGCCCCTTCTGCACCTTCAGCACCCCGTCCTCAAGAAGCGTCCGCATCTTGAGTTGGCTTCGGGCGTAGTCCCGGATAGCCCCAGTATCAGCACCGCCAGCAATAAGGCGCTGGAGCTTTGGATCAATCCGGAGCAGCTCGAAGATCCCCGTCCGGCCCCGGTAGCCCGTCCCGTGACAAACAACGCAACCCTGGCCCTGAAAGCAGGTAAACCCGCTGTCCGGTTCTACGCCGAGTGCCAAAAGCTCAGCCGGGGTCGGCGTATATGCCCGGCGGCACTCGGGGCAAACAAGGCGGACAAGTCGCTGGGCGAGTACCGCCCGCAGGGCAGAGGCCACAAGGTACCGCT
>DAINRC010000200.1:0-2885 GCA_036742135.1 Bacillota bacterium | reverse complement strand
ACCCCAAACGAGTTAGCTATTATAGAATGCTCGCCATGGTTTCTCAAAAGTCAATGGCAAGAGTTGGATTAAGCATAAACAAATATGAAGAAGGGCGAAGTCATCTTGATGACAACACGGCTTTAGAAATATCAAAGCACCTAAATAAGATTGTCAGTATCTTGATTGAACATGACGAAAAGGTAGATGAAAGAGAATTTGATTTATGGAGAGGAATGGCAGCAGGTTCCCAAGCCCAAGGCTCATGGCAAAATATGAAAGGAGATAGGGCTGAAGTGGTTATTAAAGAGTTAATTGAGAGGAGGGTGAGAGAAAAAGGACTGATACTTGAGGAGAAGTCTCATGGAAAAGGTGAAACTGTTAAATTGCAGGATGAAAGGCTCTTAATATATTAGGAAGTGAGCCAGATATTGGGATTTATCAGGATAATGTAATTCAAATAGCCGTGGAAATAAAGGGTGGCATTGACCCCTCTGGTGTTCTCGAAAGGTTTGGAGCTGCTTTAAAAAGCTTAAGAAGAGCCAAACAGGAAAATCCAGATTCGGTAACAATACTGATAATGCAGAGAGTGTCATTAACACCTAAAGCTGAAGAAGAAATTAAAAAAGGCAAAACCACTATTGATCATTTTTTTACTATTGAGGATGTAATAGGCAATGAGTACATAAGAAAAGGCCTCTTTAAATCTTGAAAATATGAAATCGCCGCTTCATTTAAGAAAGGTACGGCTTAAGCACTCCACGGGCGTTTTGCCCAAGGGCACCGGATGGCTTCCTGCCCCGAAACCCTACGCAGGTTAGACAGGCACTCTCGCCTCAAAAAGAGCCATTAACGGCTGAGCAACTTCAGGTACAGGAAACTCTTCCAGGTAGAGTTCTGTCGCCTCTTTCAAGTTAGCAACAGCCTCCTCGATAGTATACCGACTTCGGGACATTCTACTACAGGGTCGATTTCAAATCGAAGTCCGGAAAAGACCGGGCAAAGGAATCCAGCAGCACATCCGTGGCCTGCCACCCCGCGCATTTTAAATAAACATAAAGTTGAGGACGTGCATCTCTTATGGTATGATTTTACCAAAGTTGGTATTACCGGGAGGCGACAAAATGCCGGACCAAACTATAAGGATTGAACTCGAGTTGCCAAAAGAACTGTTTATCAAAGGTCGGGAATCGGCTCAACGGGTAAAAATGGAAGCCTTGAAGAGGCTGGCGGCAACCTTTTACGCAGACGGGAGTTTATCCCTGGGCAAGGCGGCGGAACTGGCCAACGTTTCCAAACAAGAATTCCTCGATTTCTTGGCCGCACATAACATTCCTCTCAACTATGATCTCGACGAGCTAGAGGAAGACTTGGCGAACGTTGAGGAGTTTTTGCAAAATGAAAATGGTCTCTAACTCGACACCGCTTATTGCTTTAGCCCGGATTGAGCAAGTAAACCTCCTGCATGCCGTATTCGGACGAATTATTATTCCTCAAGGTGTATACAATGAAGTGGTATTACAGGGGGCTGACCTTCCCAGTGTGAAAGAAGTCAGAGAAGCTACCTGGATCGAGAACCTCCAAGTACAAGATGCTCTGGCGTTTTCCTTACTTAGAACCGACCTTGATCAGGGAGAAGCGGAAGCCATCGTTTTAGCCAAGGAAGTTAAGGCGGATTATCTGGGAATATGTGAAGAAAAGATTAGATGCACTGATATTAGGTGCCATTCGTGTGGCGGTTTTGCGGCAGGAAAAATTGCCGTTTTTAACGAAATAAAACGACAGGGGGTGTTAGATTGGATGGGCCAATAGTAATACAAGGTAAAAGCAAATGCATAGTTTGTGACAAAACTATATGCTGGGAAACAGATTTAACAAATCAAACTATTAAAAGCGAGCGAGTACAAGCTAAAGCGCATGTTTTTAGTAAATGTAACACCACCTATGCTTTCGAACTTAGAGTTCAATGTCCTCATTGCGGTACAAGAAACTTGTTTTCCTATGCTTACAATATGTCAACCAAAGAATTAGTTCAAAGACCAAAAATGTATAACTAAAATTGAAGATTCCTCTACAAGAAATGACTAAGAGTCTTTTTCATATTTATCCTTTTCCAGAGTCCGCGGTGTAGGGAGAATGGAGATAAACCGAGCGAAGCTGACTAGTGTGAATTCACGAGCCCCCTTTTTACTGGACAGCTGCCTGGGCCAAAAAATTAGGCTGATCTCCACCCCGCAAGGTTATGACCTGCCGTACAATTTCCCTTTGCTTCTCAAAGCCCACGGGCTATAATCGGCTTGTACACCCCAGGACAAAACGAGGGGATTTCGTGGCGATAAAAACTTGGGCACCGGGGCAAAGGCTTCAGGGGAACAGGAGACCCTCACCATAAATCCTGGACAAAAAATCCTGCTTGCTACTGGCTGGCGGCCTTTCTGCAGCAGGCTTCGGCCCAGGCATCCTTGAGGGGGCGCACCAACTGCAAAACTTCGTCGATAATTGAGGTATCCTTCTTCAGATTGGCCTCAATAAGCCGTCTCTTAAAGTAGTCGTAAAGGCTCGCCAGTGGTTTTGAAATTTCATAATCCATGTTCAAGCTGACCTGGAGTTCTGTGAAGATGTCCTGAGTGCGGACGAGCCTCTCATGAGCCTTCTCCAAGTCGTTTTCCGCAATGGCCGCCTTCGCTTCCCCCAGAAACCTGATCGCACCTTCATAGAGCATCAACACCAAGCGCTCCGGTGCCGCCGCCAAAACCTGCGTCCGCCGGTACTGGCTGTATGGGTCCACCACTGCCATCTTCCGTCCTCACACCTCCACTTTCAGAAATGTTCAAATACTCTTAAACGACAACATCCACTCCTCTTCGCACAGCCCTGATGCGAATATCCGGCTCCTGAAGCCAGAA
>DAINRC010000199.1:0-2911 GCA_036742135.1 Bacillota bacterium | reverse complement strand
TCATTTTTTACAAAATGTCCTGTCAACACCTTTTGGAAAGTTGTTTTGGCTCGTTTGTTCCCACACGACATAGCCGCCCACTTCGCAGTTTCTGGTGTAATCCCAGATGGATACCCGTATTCTCCCCGTAGCTGTGCCCCCAACACCACCTAGGATACCCCCGGAACCCCTGAAGTTAAAAGTAACATAGGCCCATTGGCGAGAGCCGGGAGCCCCGGAAACATATGCTTGGGGCCCGACATTTCCCACGGCTCAGGCATAGCACGCTGACACAACGAGCCCCGGAAACATATGCTTGGGGCCCGACCCAAGACCAGGCGCTTGCATCTCCCCAGCCTACTGCTGTAGTGGAAATATCCGACCACTTACCCGAGGCAGAGTAATGAGCTGGCCAATCGGCGAGACCTGAACGAGAACCGCCATTATTTCCTGTATGGCAGGAATAAATCGTGGCGTCACGCCCTAAATAAATTGTCGTTGAATTGGTTCCAGCGACATCTAGTGCCACACTGTCGTTCATGCTTGCGTTCATCCTTTTGTCTGCAATGTTTAGGAGGTATTCAGCGTCCTTTTTAGCGCGCATCTCCGCAAGTTCAGGATGGTTGGCTAAGTAGTTTCTTTCAGCTGGTGTAAGGTGGCCGCGGGCGTATTCGTGCTCCATAATTTTAGCTTCTATTGAGGTTTCTGGATGGCAGAAGGCATAACCTACGCTGATAGTGCTAAAGGTTGTCATTACTAGTATTGTTGTTATAATTGCCTGCATTAGGATTCGCAAGAAATTCTTTTTAACCTTGGCCTCCAAATAGAACCCTCCATTTTATACAAGTAGTATGGATTGTCAAGGGCCTGTTGCCAAACGTCCGCGTCAAGATTTAGTAGGTGCGCCTGCGGATAGATACCGGGTAAGGAGACCTCGCCACGCAAAGGCTGCCCTGGGAGCCCTCTCCTTGGCCGGTAGCTTGCGAGGACACGGAACTCTCTATGGTGGCGTTCTAGTGCCCTGAGAAGCTTTTCACCCCGGTCAACTCCGGATTTTCGTGGAAATTCCCTTCCTGCTACGAACCGACTCTTTCAAAACCTTGCTCTATTATCCACCACCTCCTGACAAAAACTGCCTGCTCCCGCCTTTGACCACAGCATAACCCGCTCATGGTCTGGAGTAAATACTGCAAAAACAGTATTTTTCTACAGTAAAACGTTAAATTAGCATCCTCTACTATACCTGCCCTTGAAGAAGAAGGACCAAAAGAAGTTACTGAAAAGCGAATCAACGGCCGAGTTTGGCAAGCAATTCGCGCAAATTGCTGACTCCAAGCTTCCGGTTAATATTCCAACGGTGGGTTTTGGCCGTACCGATGCTTATGTAAAGCCCTTTAGCGATCTCTGCATCGTCCAGCCACTCAAGCGTGAGCTCTAAAACTTCCCGTTCCCGCGGCTTGAGTTTTCCCGCCACCCCCGGCGGCAGTGAAAATGGTACAGGAGCAGCACCGCTTGGCAATCTCCTGCCCCCGCTCCCGGTTTGGGCGAAGAAGGCAAGAAAACTTCACCTCTCCCTGGTACGAGACCGGCTAACGGGTGAGTTTTGGCGCGTCCCGGTTCAAACGTACACGTTGAGGTTTAGTTGGGTTCCATGCCATGACGCAGAACCAAGCCTTTCGGTTCCATGAAACTGTGCTTGGTACTGGAGAAAGAGGCAGGGCAGAAACCCGCTAATACACGTCGTGCGCCGCTTCTCCCCGTAGATCTGAAAATCCCCTTTATTTACATGACGGTTGGAACCGGGCGTTTGGATTTTCCGGAGGGAGAATTTTCCCCTTAATGTTGCTGGTGCATCAAAACGGCCGGCTCGTTAAAGCGAAAAAAAATTACCCGCGTGAAATCCAACCGGGCCTCAGTTGCAGTCATGAATTATAAAAGGGGTTTATTTGCAGAGACTGGAAGGATCGACCTGGAAGGACGTGTCCGGAGGGTATCGCCGGACCGCTTATGACAGCATTGACGTCACCCACGCCGCCAATGTGACCGCTGCGCCGGGGTATTACTACCGCACCCGGGCGGGCACCAGGTGATTCACAACGGTGTTGTTGAAACCAAGCAATCCACCTCGGCGTCGCTGTATTCTGTAAATCCGCACCGCAAGGCCCTTACCCCCAGTACCTTTTTGTTTCGCCCGGTGGCAGCACCGGGCTTTCTATTTTACCCGTTTCGCGTTTAGAATACGTCCACCTAAGAGCGGCTGGACGGCAAAACCTGCAACGCATCTCCGGCGGCACTTTATTTCTGGGGAACGTGGCGCTGGACTACAAGCAGCTTTTGCTCTATCTCGCCGATTTTCTTTTTTAGTCCTTCAAAGCTTTTCTGATAGGCCTTCCACTCGAGGTAGTCATCCCATAACACAAAATCTTCGACCTCTTGCTTCACCTTTTTCTCGAAGTCTTGGAAAGCACAGCCGTACTTCTGCTCAAAAAGCTTGATATGTTCTTTTACAAGCACCATTTCCGAAATATATGTATGGGCGGCGCTCTCCCCCGCCGTCAGGGCTAATAGTAGCTGGCATACATATCAGTAGTGCCTTTCCGGAGTAACGCTAGCAGCCTGTGTGAGATTTTCTCAAAAAATTTTCCTTGCCAGGCATGATTTTGGCCTTTGACGTCGAATAAGTAAGTTATGAAGAAATTCAAACCTTATCAACCCAACCAAACCATCCTTTTCCCGCCGTCCCCGCAGGACTGGTTGCCCGAAGATCACGTGGCCTACGTTATTGACGAGGTGGTGGAGCAACTCGACCTTTCGGCCATCTACAATGATTACCGTGATTCTCGTGGGCAACCGCCCTACCAGCCGAAGATGATGGTCAAGGTGCTGATCTACGCCGTGATCAAGGGCATCCAATCTTCGCGCAAGATCGAAA
>DAINRC010000198.1:0-2937 GCA_036742135.1 Bacillota bacterium | reverse complement strand
GATGCAGATGGTGCAACAAGTTGCCGAAGCAATTAACAGACCTGAGCAGCGGCTTTCTTTACTTTCAGGAATGGTTGTTGGGCTTCTTTCTAAAGGGGGTGATGATTCTGAAGGCAGCGGAATTCTCTCCGGTCTCGTGAATAAGTATCACCAGTATCTGGAGCGTGTTGACCGCAAACAGCACCGCTTGCTGTCTGATTTTCTGGATGATTTATTTCAAGTGGTTTGCTAAATTTATTTTTCGATAAATTTTTGGTTTTTTTGGTTTTGCGGGTATTTTTCTAGTGGTAAAGGGTATGTTAAAAAATAAGTCGGCTGTGGAGGTGGGTGTCATTTATGTCAATCCGATTAAATCTGGGTTTTGCCAAAAAGGTTTTAGGGGAGAAGTTGATTGAACAGGCTTTGAACTACATTGGAGGTAATCCGGAAACAAACATCCCCCGCTTCCTCCGTTTGATCGAAACCATAGCCCGGGCTCCCGGACATAAGGAATCGATTAAGAAGGTTCAGGATGCTTACCAGAATGACCCAGTGATGAGGGAATACCTGAATAAACTTTTCTACGAGCTTGACCCTGGGGTGCAGAAGAGACTGGTTTGCAACCTTGTGCTAAATGCCCTGCTTTTAGGAAGACCTCGCCAGATCCAGATCGAACAGGAAGAAGGCATTCATGTTCCCTTTACTTTCTTGATCGATCCGACAAGTGCCTGTAATCTCAGGTGTATCGGTTGCTGGGCAGGAGAATACACGAAACATGATCAATTAGAGCCAGAACTACTTGATCGCATCTTTCAAGAGGCTAAAGAGTTAGGGATTTATGCTGTTGTCCTCTCAGGTGGAGAACCCTTCGTATATCCCTATCTTTTCGATGTTGCTGAGAAGCACAATGACATGGTCTTCATGATCTACACAAACGGCACTAAAATCGACGAAAAAGCGGCAGACCGTCTCCGTGAGCTGGGGAATATGTCACCTGTGATCAGTATTGAGGGTTGGGAAGAGCGCACTGACCGCCGCCGGGGCCGTGGGGTATTTCGCCGGATCACTCAGGCGATGGATTACCTCAGGGAACGTGGAGTACTGTTCGGTGCTTCGATTACAATTACCCGCGAGAATGTTGAGGAAGTTACCAGTGACGAATTTATTGACTTCCTGATCGAAAAGGGTGTTAAATACATCTGGACATTCCATTACATCCCTATTGGCAGCGAGCCCAACGTCGACCTGATGGTTCTTCCTGAGCAGCGGGCTTACCTCATTGACCGCATCATCCAGCTCCGAACCGAGAAACCTATTGCCATCATCGACTTCTGGAATGACGGAGATCTCATTGGTGGATGCATCGCTGGAGGCAGGTGCTACTTCCACATCAATGCCCGCGGTGATGTTGAGCCCTGCGCCTTTGCTCACTTTGCGGTGGACAACATTAGGGAAAAAAGCTTAAAAGAGGTTCTTCAGTCACCCCTCTTTAAGGCATACCAAAAGCGGCAACCATTTTCCGATAACCTGTTGCGGCCATGCCCAATCATCGATGTTCCTGAAGCACTTCGGGCAATTGTCGAAGAGAGTGGCGCTTATCCTACTCATCCAGGAGCTGATAGTGTGCTCAAGGGAGAAATCGGCGCTTATCTCGATCAGAGAGCTGCCAAATGGGATGCTATTTCTAAAGAAATCTGGAAGCGCCGCCTCCAGGAAAAAGAAAAAGGAGTGGGTCCTTACCGGAAAGCTCCGGTAACGTGTGCCTGTGCCCAAGAACGTTGCTCTTTGCATTAAGGAAACTAGGTTGGGGGCTCTTTTGAGGTGCTCTACTCTATGCACCCCAAAAAGCCCCTCCATCAAATTCCCCTTTTTTCAATAGACTGTGAACCAATCTTTACAACCATATTTTTTGTGTTTGGAGAGGACAAATGATTGGTTGGGTTTGTTCGTATACTCCTGTAGAAATCATCAACGCCCTCGGTTTGCCTAGTTTTCGTCTTTTTGGCGATTCATCTCCAACCTCCCTCTATCTACCGTCGAATTTTTGTCCTTACTCGAGGTCTTGCTTCTCCGAGGTCTTAGAAAAAGACGAGCAACTTACAGGAGTAATCCTGCTAGCATCCTGCCACGCTCAGGTTCATCTCTACAATGCTCTTACCCGCTATTACACAGTCAAGGGGAAGCGCTTTTTTTGTTACCTTCTGGATTTGCCGCGCCTTGGCTGGGGAGGGGTTACTAGTTCCTGCATAGATTACTGGGTTTCCTGCTTCTCCAGGTTAATCGAGCAACTGTGCCAGTTTTACGATGTAGAATGGAATCAGGAATCTTTTCTGAAAGCAGTTGAACGGCAACAGCAGGTCCGTAATCTGTTGCGTCAGCTCTACGACTTACAGAGGGACAAGCCGGGGCTGCTCCGGGCTGAAGGGGTCCTTGGTCTGGTGAGGTTCGCCTGCCAGAGGGAACCTGATGAGGTGATCGGAATACTTGAGGAAACTTTGAGTTTATTAAGAGGGGAAAGTGGGTCTCCTCGCAATCGACAGGTCCAGTCTATTTTAGGAAGCTTGTTGCGGAGAAGTGCCCAGCAGGGACCCAAGCTTATCTTAGCAGGTAGTCCTTTTCCTCTCGCTCTTGTCCATTTGGTAGAAGAGATGGGAGGAATTATCGTGGGAGATGAACTGTGTCAGGGTTACCGCTTTTGTCTTGTGGAGACTAATGAGGAAATCAATTCTTTGCCCTCGCTCGCCCGGAGCTATCTTCAGCGTTTCCCCTGTTCCCGGATGTTGAGGTTTCCTGAGCGTTTTCTTGCTTTGCAGCAACTGGTAAAAGAACGCTGTGCTCAAGGAATCATCTACCATTCCTTAAAGTTTTGTGATTTGTATCATTACGAGAGTGCCCTTCTTCACCGCAAGCTTGCGGAACTGGGGATCCCGGTTCTTTTCCTAGAAACTGAGAACAGAC
>DAINRC010000197.1:0-2955 GCA_036742135.1 Bacillota bacterium | reverse complement strand
CGCTAAACTGGCCTGATTTCCTCCCCAAGCTCGACAAAAAATTTCACTCCCGCAAACCTTCCAGCCAATTAGCCGCTCCCCCTCTGCCCTCACCGGGCAACCGCAGCGATTATTCCACCCGCAGGGTTACCCAGTAGCCCAGCCAAAAGAAAAAAACGGCATAGGCCGCTAAAACCAGCAGAGAGACCAGAGGAAAACCAGCCTCCAAAGCGATCATCCGCAGAGAAATCGCCGAGTGGGTCAGAGGGAGAACCTGGACGATCTTGGCAACGACCGGGGGGAATCTGTCAACTTGGAAAAAGGTCCCACAAAGGAAACTCATCGGGAGGATCACAAAAGTGGAGAAGCGCGCCATGTCCTCATGAGAATTAATCACCATCGCTGCCACGAGACCCAGAGCAGAAAACAGAAAGCAGGTGAGAAACAAAGCAACAAAAAACCACAAGTCGTAGTGCAAGCGCGCCCCATAGAGATGAGCGAGAACGAGAATCACTACAGATGAGAGCAAACCCCGGAGACAACCTCCGAGAACGTTTCCCAGCGTCAGCGACCAGGTGCTGATGGGAGCAACCAAAAACTCCTCAAGTGTCTTAAAGTAAAGCCTGCTGATGTTCAGAGACATACCTGTAGCATTGTAGCTGGAATTCATGGCACTCATCGCCAGGATCCCTGGAACAACAAACTCCAGATAGCTGGTTCCGCCAAATTGGATGCTCCTGCCCAGCCCCCAGCCGAAAGCAGTCAGAAACAGCAGAGGGCTAACCAAACTGCTCGCAAAAAACCGTAGCAATTTCTTGCGAAGCAAAAGCAGTTCCCGCCAAATGACAGTATAGGTGTCACGCATCGGAACCACCTACTCTGTGACCAGTGAGCTCTATAAAAACATCTTCCAAATTGCTCTCCCGGATTACCACATCGTCTGCCAGTGCCGCCGCAAAGCGAAGAGCCTGGTCCCTATCCCCAAAAACGCAGTACTTCGTCTCATCTCCATCACGGACTTCAACAACGAACCTCCCCACCTTGGCTTTCAACTCTTCAGGTGTGCCCAGAGCTATAAGCCTCCCCCTGTCCAAGATCCCCACACGGTGGCAAAGAATTTCAGCTTCTTCGATGTAATGAGTTGTCAAAAGAATGGTTATCCCCCGGCGATTGAGGTTTCTAATCAAGTCCCAAAGCCGACGCCTCACCTGAGGATCAAGTCCAACTGTGGGCTCGTCCAAAAAGAGAATCTTGGGATTGTGCATAAGAGCACGAGCAATCATCAGGCGTCTCTTCATCCCCCCAGAAAAATGCTCCACAGGGGAATGAGCACGATCCCCTAATTCGACAAAATCAAGAAGCTCCTCAATCCGCTTGCTCCGCACCTTCGAAGGGATCTTGTGCAGTCTCCCGTGTAGCTCAAGATTCTCCCAAGCGGTCAGCTCCAGGTCTAAGTTAAAATGCTGGGGAACTACTCCGATCTCCTTTTTCACCTGCATCGCCTGGCGGGTAACCTCAAAGCCATTAATAAAAACCTTCCCCGCAGTGGGCCTGCTCAAGGTCGTGAGAATGCGCACAGTCGTTGTCTTCCCGGCACCATTGGGCCCCAGCAACCCAAAGATTTCCCCCGATTTTACTGTCAGGTCAAGACCATCAATGGCCTTGACCGAACCATAGTGCTTGCAAAGCCCGCGGATCTCGATCAATTCTCCCACTTCCCAGAAATAAGGGCAAACTCTTGAACAGCGCAGTTTAAAATCGAACGTAATTAAAAAAATAATTTTCTATTTGGCTAAGATTTTCCTGCCCTGATCTTGAAGCAGATCACCACCTGGAAACCAGAAACTCTCGACACCGGAAATTAGAGACGCAACATCACTCCGGGGGAACAAAAAAAGGAGAGGTTGCCCTAACATAAAGACTTCGTGCCTTTATGTTAGGGAGGGAAAGGGGTACTACTTAGTGTGGGAGGTTAAATATATGCCTCAAGACCGGGATCAGGACTCACTTCCTGTGAGTCATCAGAAACCTCCACGGTCTCATTGCCGGTTCCTATTCCTCTTCAAGAATAATCTTGTGATCAACCAGGGCAAGTTCTTTGATTCGGGCCTTGATGATCTTCTGCTGCCCGAAGATGTTCTCCAGGAGCAACCCATCTTGATGAGGTCGCACACGGTCCACATTTTCCATGAATAGTTCTTCTTTATCTCCGCGGCGCACATAGGCGTGAGATTCACACACCTTTTTTCACCTCCAGTAATTCCTTTAATCTGGCAACCAGCATATCCACAAGGTGGGGCAAAGGTTCCATTGTCACTCCCACAACTTCTACCTTCGACAAGGTCAGGGGTAAAAGAATCTTCAGGGCTCTGCTCTTGGCAATGGCCTCGGCCATGCGGGGTGTCAGTTCTCCCCGCATCGAGTGGGCTAAAATGATGCCCAGAGGCCCAACAATCACATCAACCTCATCCGCATTCTGGACAATGGCGTTTTCTCCGCTGGCACCCTCATTGGCGCCAGCCTTCAGCATCAATGAGGTGGCAACAGCATTGGTCCCCAAGGCAATGATCTCTGTCTCTGGAGGTAAAACCTTTCTGATTTTCTCAGTAATAACCCTTCCTATACCGCCTCCCTGGCCATCAATGACAGCGATCCTCATCATATCCCCCTACCGCGACTGAAAAATAAAGACCACGAAGCCCGCCTGCTTCTGCAGGACAACCAGACCTCCGTGGTCTCTCCCATCCAAACCCTCTGTCTTGCCCTTTACCCCATTAACTATTTTACTTAATTCGCTCCTTACAAAAAAACTCCTGCTGCAGCAGAAAAAATTTTTAAAATTTTTTGACAAACCGGTTTTATAATTTATGCTGCTGGGACTTCAAAAAAGACAGAAATTTTTCCAAGATCAGGCTTTTGTGCTGGTGCTTCTTGGTGATTAAGAACAAGCCCCGCTTGAACGAGAGGCCCTTAAGG
>DAINRC010000196.1:2805-2966 GCA_036742135.1 Bacillota bacterium | reverse complement strand
GCCTGAGACTGTACCGGAAAGGCGAACTTTCAGAGCCGCCGCGCATACCCCGCTACTGGAAAGACCGCCGCACGGGAAAGCGCACGTTCCGCGTTATCCCCGTCAAGGCACCCACGTCCTACGCGTTGAACTCCCGCACCCTCTCCCTCACACTACCGCGG
>DAINRC010000196.1:0-2740 GCA_036742135.1 Bacillota bacterium | reverse complement strand
CTGTGAATGGCGATCCTCACCGCGGGTCCTCAAATCGGACGCTACGATTGGAAGTCATCTGGTAGCTCGGTCCGTACCCGTGTCCAACCGAGCTGAACGGTAGGGCGGTATTTCTTTGTAGTATAATTGGACTCAGACGTAGGGAGTGTGATTGTCCGTGAGTGAACGTTTTTCCACCCATCTCCTGGACGCTGTTCTAGAAAAGAAACGGAAAGAACGGGAAGAAACTCGAAAAAAGTTTATTGAGCGAACCTTCGCAGCATTGGAGCGACTGGCGCAAACCATCAACTTTAAGGAAGCATACATTTTCGGTTCACTTGTAAAACCCGGGCACTTCCTGCCGGGTGTGTCAGATGTTGATGTGGCAATAGCCGGTCTCGAAGACAAAGACTTCTTCCCGGCAGCAGCCTTTCTCTCCTCCGAACTGGGAATTGACGTCGATTTAATCCAGCTTGAGCGACACCCCCTCGCAGAAACCATCAGGAAAGAGGGTATCAGATGGAAAAAGCACGCTTGAGCATCTTAATCGCCAGAATCAAAAGCCAGGTTAGTAACATAGAAAAACTCTTCTCAAAGGTGGAAGAGCGCAAAACACCTAAATCTTCTGCCGAGTGGGAAAGTTTAGCCTTCCGGTTGCATAACCTCTACTGTGCCTTCGAGGATTTGTTTAAAATCGTAGCCGAGACATTCGAAAACCAAATCGACCAAAAAAGCAGGTACCATGCAGAGTTGCTCAAAAGGATGGCAATCGAGATCGAAGGCATACGTCCGGCACTACTTTCCCCTGAGACGGTCCGCCTGCTCGACAACCTTAGATCTTTCAGGCACTTTTTCCGCTGGGCCTATACCTCTGAACTCGATGAACGAAAACTGCGCCTAGTACTAGAGGATGCCCTGATGCTAAAAGACAAATACCGTCAGGACATTGCTCTGTTCATTCGGAAATTGAAAAGCTCGGTGAACGAGGAAGATCCTGAGTAGTAAGAACAATCTGAAGCACACCCACAACAACCACAGGTTGGTTTAAGGTGAACCCAAAGAGATCGAGCAGGAGGGGGCGGCTACCCCCTCCTTTAATACCAGGGAACACGCGGGCCCCTATCAGGGGGTTCAACAAGCCTGATGAACGTCTACACTACACCTTAAAACGCCCCATCTCTTCCTCTAATTTCTTAGCCACATCCAGCACCTGCTGGGCGCTGGCGGCTATTCCCTGGGCAGAAGCCGACAGCTCTTCCGCAGCTGCGGAGATCTCCTCCGCAGAGGCTGATGTCTCCTGGGAAACGGCACTGATGTTCTGCACTCGCTCCAGCACCACATCCTTCGCCTTTACCGTACTGTCCAGTTCGGAATAAGTGGCCTCGATCATCGGGGTTATGGCAGCCACAGCCCCGAGGATGTCGTCGAAGGATTTGACCGTCTTCTCTACGTTCTCCAGCTGGGCTTCCACTTGCTCGCTTACCTCTTCCGAAGTATTCACCACCTCGCTTGTCTCCGAGCCGATGGTATTCAACAGCGCCCTGATCCTGTCCGACGAAGCTCTGGACTGCTCTGCCAGCTTCCTCACCTCTTCAGCAACCACAGCAAAGCCGCGGCCGGCTTCCCCAGCCCTCGCTGCCTCTATCGCTGCGTTGAGGGCGAGAAGGTTCGTTTGGTCCGTGATCCCGTTGATCACTTCCAGGATCTCACCGATCTGGTCAACAGACCCGCTCAGCCCCGCCAGCTTCTCGGTGACTTTGTTGAAGGCCTGACGCACCCCTTTGATAGAAGCAATGAGCATATCCAGCTCTTTTTTGCCCACACTGGCCAGCCTGGAAGTCTCCTCACTGGCGGTCTTCACCTTCCCCAGTTCGTCGTCGACCCTCTCCATGCTGGCAGCCATTTTCTCAAGGAGGTTCAGGATCTCCTGGAGGTGGTTCGACTGTTCCCCGGCGCCTGAAGCGACCTGCTGGATGGCATTGGCCACCTCGTTCGAAGAAGAAGCGATCTGCTCGGAAGTAGCGCTCAAGGCTTCGGCATTGCCGGCCAGGGTTTGGGCGTTGGTCTTGAGTCCTGCCAACAGCGGCTTAATGCTGGCCTGCATCTGGTCGACCGCCCGGGCGAGCATTCCAATCTCTCTTTCATCCGCAGGAACTGTTCGGGTACCTGCTTTGTAAAGTCTCCACTGGCTATCACCCCCAGGTACTCTACTGCCAGGCTGAGCGGCCTGCTGATCCTCATCATCAGAATGATGGTCAAGAACAAGAGGATACCCATACCCACCAAAGTGATGATCAAGGCCACGCTCCGGCTGCCAGAGTAGAGGGAGATCGTCTCTTTCTTGGTGTTTTCTGCCATTTTCAGGGAGGTTTCTGTGAGCGTATTTAACGGTTCCCTGACGCTCTCAAAGAGGGGGTCCATTTGATGCCGCAGCACCTCCGCCTGCTGCCGCGCCTCAGGGGTTCCCTGTTGCAAGAGGTTGATGTAGCGATCGAGTTCCGCCTTCCACTGGTTCCTGGCTGTGACGTGCTGGGCAATGACATCACGCTGCTGTTGGGTAGTCGCCAGCTTTGCATAGCCCTCCACCCTGTCGACCACCTGCTGGAAATTATCCTCTATCTCTTTAAGGCAGCTGTTCCATTCGGGGCTCCCCGGCTGATACTCAGGAAGGTGAAGCTCAGCCACATACACCTGGTAAAGGTCTTTGGCCGTGTAAAATTTCAGTAGGTGAAAGAAGGGGATTAGCTCCTAAAAAAAGAAT
>DAINRC010000195.1:0-2983 GCA_036742135.1 Bacillota bacterium | reverse complement strand
AAGACGCTTTCCCTGATGTATTTCCCGTGCTGGTGACCCACATGACGACTTCACCTGATGTGGAGGAATACGCTCGCTCCAAGGGCATTGCCCTTTACTATTCCTACGAGTTCTAGCAACTACTACTGTGTCTATGTTGACGACCCTTGCCCTGACGAGCTCTTCGGCTAGCCTTCCCATTTCTCCCTTTCCCCCTTCACGTATTCATCGGGACAAATCCCTTCCCAGACTTCCCTGCGCAGGCCCAGCAGTCTATCTGCGTAGCTTTTGGGCTTGGGGATGATGACAGCCGTGCCTCCGATGACCATAATGAGGAGTTCATCTCCCTCTCCAACTCCGAGGCTTTTTCTTACTCTGGCAGGGAGAACCATCTGACAGCGGGAACCGAGCCTTACAGTCTCAATTTCAGCAGCCACGGTTAGAGCCTCCTCTTCACTGGTAGCTTGTATGTATTTTACTTTTTTGTTGGAGTTTTTCAAGTTTTTTCATGAAGATTTGTCATTCCTCTGAAGTGAAACTAAAAGCAAGATCGGCAAAAATACAGGTGCAGCTATTAGGGGCTCAAATTCTTCCTGGATTAGGGTATTTTTCCTGGGTTGAGCGCTTTTGCCAGCTAAACGTTGAGGCTGGCGGGGTTTTAATCAGGAAATCTTGACGCGGACGTAAGGGAACAGTGGATGGCAAAAATTGTGTTTGTGTGGTATCATGGTGATATCACGGAGTCAATTTCAAAGAGAGGTTAGGAGAGATGGGAAACCGCTGGCGGGACTGGTTTAACCAGGCGATGAAAGATTTGGAACATGCGGAAGATTCCCGCAGGGCGGGTCGTCACGAATGGGCGTGTTTTGCTGCTCAGCAGGCTGCGGAGAAAGCGGTGAAGGCCCTGCACCTCTTTTGGAGGCAAGAAGTCTGGGGGCACGTAATTGCCAAGCTTCTCCGGGAACTACCGGAGGATGTCGTGGTTCCCGAAGATCTAGTGGAAAAGGGGCGTTTCTTGGACAATTACTATATCCCCACGCGTTATCCTAACAGCCACCCTGATGGTGCTCCTTTCGAGCATTACGGACCCTTGCAGAGTGAGGTGGCCGTCAAGTATGCCCGTGAGATCCTGGAATTCGTCAGTTCTCAAGTGGCCCGACAGGAAAGCGGTTGACCGCGCCCTGCGCCAGTGGGCTGAGCGCGTTGCCGCTTCCCGTCGGGATGTCAGAGGGATCGCTTATTTCGGCTCCTACGCCCGGGGTGACTGGGGCTTCGGCAGTGACCTTGATGTGGTGATCATTGTCGAAACTTCAGACAAGCCTTTTGAAGAACGCGGCTGTGAGTGGGACCTCACCGAAATCCCCGTCCCTGTTGATCTGCTCATTTATACAGTAGCGGAATGGGAGGCACTCGGAAAGAGCACCTTCCGAAAGGTTGTAGAGCAGGAAGGGGTTTGGGTGTATCGGTCTCATCTTGGGTAAGCTGGAACTGGACACCTCAAAGAAAGCTTGGCCGCGGGAAGTGGCCTTGAAAACGTCAGGCTCTTTCTGGAGGAGGTTTTTCGATGACGAGGTCCCCAACGGAAGAAGGACATCGCAACTTGGAGCAGATCGGAAAATTTTGCGCCGGTGAACCAAGCGGGAGGCTCTCCGCGGGGTGTGTCGACTTGGAGCAGATCCAGGGACTCCTAGTTCCTCTCCTGGACTCCAGAAGTGAAGTGTTGTTTGCCTATATCTTCGGCTCCTTTGCTCAGGGCACTGCTGGTCCTTTGAGTGACCTCGATGTAGCCGTTTATGTTGACGAGACCCTGATCCCGGAGGATCTGCCCTTTGGATACAAGAGCGAGCTGCTCGCAGAGATCATGAGTTGCCTCAAGAGGAACGATGTCGATCTGGTGATTCTGAACCAGGCTCCAACCCTATTGCGCTTCCAGGTGCTTCGTTCCGGCAAACTAATCTATTGCCGTTCTCCGAGAGCCCGGGTGCGTTTCGCTGAAGAGGTCTTCCGCGATTACCAGGATCTTCGGCCACTGCTCGATGTTCAGCGCTATTATCTCAAGAAGAGGCTCCAGGAAGGCAAGTTTGGGGTTGGCAAAGATGGTTGAAATTACAGTAATTGAGCGCAAGTTGAAAGAGCTTGACCGCTACCTCCAACAGTTGTCCAGATATCAGGGCATAACGGGCGAGGAACTTCGACAGGACCTAGAAAAGGCTTGGGCAGTTGAACACGGGCTTCAATTGTGCATTCAAATTCTTCTAGATGTTGGCAATCATCTTCTTTCGGGAAAAGGCAACCTTAGAAAGGCTCTGGGGGTTTTACCTCACTATACGGACGAAGGACTGATGTATGGAGACAAAAAAGAAGAAATAACCAGGCAGGAATTTGAGCATAGGTTCATAGGAAGCCTGGTCTCCACTGCAATAAGTGGCGAAGGAACAGCAAAAGGTGGAAGCTTGCATGAGATTGAGTTCATAAACAACAAGTTTAGGGATGGGGATGGGAAATTAAGAGATGTGAGGATTGCGGGTTGCATCTGGATTAAAAGAGATACCAGTATCGATGGCAAGAGTGTTGTTGTGAATGATGAGGGGGTAGTTATCGGCAAATTTAACGCAATTCAAGAATTGATTCTCGGTGGGGAATCGAAGTATGGCTTTGGACATGTTGTGCTCGATTCAATTAACAGGATACAGTTTCCGGTAAATGAAAAAATGGAAAAAGATAAGATAACACTTGATGTAAAGGAAGAAGAAGCTCTAATCGCCCATCTTAGATATGATAAGAGCATAAGGTTTAAAGGAGACATAGAACTCTTAACCGGTAGAGGATATTTCGACCCTGAAAATTCCAAGTCGGCATCTGATAGACCTGGAAGAATAATACCGCAGCCGCAGTTTTATTTTTCACCTGGAACTGTACTGACAGAAGGCAGGACTCTTGTCGTGAATTGGGATGGTACTGCGGAGGCAGAGGCTAAGGCAACCAGCTGACGAAGCTCAAGCAA
>DAINRC010000194.1:0-3012 GCA_036742135.1 Bacillota bacterium | reverse complement strand
CCTCACGAAACTGAAAAACCCTTTGATGAAGCTAAATTACGCTATTGGATGCCTGTTGACCAGTATATTGGAGGAGTGGAGCACGCCATTCTTCACCTGTTGTACGCCCGCTTCTTCACTAAAGTTCTTTATGATTTAGGCTTGGTACCAGTTGATGAGCCTTTTAAAAATCTGCTTACACAGGGAATGGTTCTCAAAGACGGGGCAAAAATGTCTAAGTCATTGGGTAATGTCGTCAGTCCGGAAGAAATCATCGAAAACTATGGGGCTGATACTGCCCGACTGTTCATTCTCTTTGCTGCTCCTCCTGAGCGTGACCTCGATTGGAGTGACCAGGGTGTAGAGGGGTCTTTTCGTTTCCTGAATCGGGTTTGGCGCCTGGTAACTGGACTTGCTCCCCAGATTCAGGATGTTTGCGAGGTTCCCTTGTCTCAGAATGAACTTAGCTCGGAAGACCGTTCTTTGCGTTCCCTAGTCCACAAAACGATCCAGAAAGTTACCGTTGACATCAAGGAACGCTTCAATTTCAACACTGCCATCAGTGCTATTATGGAGCTGGTGAACGGGCTTTATCATTACTGTGAACAGATTCCCGAAGCTAGGAGAAACAAACAAGTTTTACGCGAAGGAGTGACCAACCTCTTAATTCTGCTTTCTCCCTTTGCACCTCACATCGCTTCAGAGCTTTGGGAACAACTGGGTATGCCTGGTGATGTTCATGCGCAGAAGTGGCCGGAGCCTGACCCGGCGGCACTAGTTACCGAGAAGATTACCATTGTCGTTCAGGTGAATGGTCGTGTCCGTGACCGGGTGGAGGTCCCTGCAGGCATTGATCCCGAGGAAATGAAGAAAGTAGCCCTTGCTCAGCCGAAGATCCAGGAAATCCTCAGTGACAAAGAACTGGTGAAAGTTATTTGTGTTCCTGAAAGACTGGTTAACCTTGTAGTCAAGTAAAAGGTGGCTGAAGGAAGAGGTGGACTGCCAGGAGAAAAGGGTTGTGGTCAGGGCCTGTAATTTTTTGACTCCCCAGGGATGGGCAACCCTTGCTGCCACTGATTGCGGGTTGTTTGCCTGTGCGTGGCCGTTGGAGAACGTTGGAGAAGGAATTGCTTTTTTAGAAAAAGCTGTTTTCAAAAGGAGAGAAGCAGTTCTGGTTGTTTCCTCTTTTAAGGAAGTGAGGAAGAATGATTTGCTGGGTCAAGCAGCCGCAGAGCTGCTTCTTTTTTTGGAGGCCGGGCAGGTCAGCAGAGCTCTCCAAGAGTTTCCTGTTGATTGGTCGTGGTTTACCGATTGGGAGAAGGTTGTTTACCAGGTGGTTCGCTTGATACCACCGGGGGAGGTGCGTTCGTACCGCTGGGTGGCCGCACATTGTGGCCGACCGCGCGCTGCTCGTGCTGTTGGGCGAGCCCTTGCAGCTAACCCCCTGCCCCTCTTTATTCCCTGTCACCGTGTGGTTTATGCCAACGGCGATCTTGGTAATTATGGGTGTGGGGGAAAGCGGTTGAAAGCACACCTTCTTGCTCTTGAAGGGTATAAGGGATCTTTGAGGAAGAGGTAAAGTGGCGATGAAGCTTAGCTCCGTCGCTGTATCAAGACTTTTTAAGGAGGGGGTAAGTTCCAGGGGTAGGGGATCACATTGCGCAAATTCACCACGTTTCGAGCTTTTTAGAAGGGGGGTGAGTTAAGTGTGGAACTGGGACCGCAGACTCCAGGGATTAGTGCTTATCTTTGCTGTTGCCTTTGTTTTTGCGGCTGGCTTCAAGTACGCCAGCTGGCGGCAGAGAGAACGACAACAGGAGAACATTGTGGTTCCGGGTGAACTGGCTCCTTCGCTTCAGAAAGAGGAACTGGAAGCAGAAAAAACAATTGCTGTCCATGTGGCAGGTGCAGTGCGGAAGCCCGGGGTTTATTACTTTTCCCAAAGAGCAAGGGTGGTTGATGCTGTGGAGAAGGCCGGTCTTTTAGATGAAGCTGACCTTAATCAGCTTAATCTTGCGCGAATTTTGAGTGATGGAGAAAAGCTCTACGTGCCCCGCGTCGGTGAGGTCACTAACTTGGTCCAGGGCAGTGGTGGTGTTTTTGAGGATTCTTCTGGGAGCGGCAAAATCAATCTTAATACTGCTTCAGCTGAACAATTAGAAGAGTTGCCCGGAATTGGGCCTGCACTTGCCAAAAGGATTGTTGATTACCGGGAAAAGCATGGCTACTTCAAGAATATCGAAGATATTCAGAATGTTTCCGGAATCGGGAGCAAACGCTTCGAGCAAATCAAAGACCTGGTGACGATCTAAAGCTTTCCGTGATAAGTCCAGCAGACAGAAGGAGCCGTGCATTCTGAGTACCAACAGTAATATCAGGGCTTTCCGGGGTGCAAATACCTATTTTGGTGACGACTAAATGGATGCACCAACCAAGCTGAGTGAGGCCTGCCTTCATCCGAGCCAGTGACGACTAAATAGGTGCACGAAGCTGTAGCACTGGCTTTGATGAGCACACAACAGCTGGAGCATGTTGTGCCACAGCTCGTCTATCTACTTTTGGCGACGGCTAAATGGATGCAACAGCCTTTTGGTTGGACTTCCTGCTCGATCCTCTAAATGGATGCAACAGCTCGCCTGCGCCTACATCAGGACTCCCCGACGACCCTAATCTTGATACCTGCGCCTGCGTGATGGTTTTGACCGGCGGGAGTTATGGTAAACTATTGGTGAAGGCTGGAAAAGTTTTGCTGAGGCTGGTGGTTCCGGGTGGACGCAGGGAGGCTTACAGAAGAAAGAGAGAGGCATGTAGCTCTCCTGAGCTCGGAGGTCGAGCGCCTGACTGGAGAGCTGCAGAGGCTAGGTGCAAAAAAGATCGTGCTCTTCGGCTCGATGGCGCGCGGCCGCCTGGACCTGTTCACGGACATTGATCTGCTGGTGGTGATGGACAGCGGTCTGTCGTTTGTCGAAAGAAGCGGTTGGATCTACCGGAAGCTGATGCCGCGTGTTGATGCTGATATTCTCGTTTACACTG
>DAINRC010000193.1:2019-3032 GCA_036742135.1 Bacillota bacterium | reverse complement strand
CGAGAAACTCTTGAGTGCAATGTTTCATCAGGAAGTGAATGTGGAAAAAATGGAATCTTGTGATGCACCGTTACAACTCCTGCTTAGCACATACATGTAAGTTAAACGTAACATGGATTCCATTCACAAGTCTCTCGTCGATTGCCAGCGTGATCAGAGAATAACCTAACTGGTACTTTCTAATGGACGATTTAATGTGTGGTCAGGATTGGCCAATGTGCATAACCTACGACGAACAATATTGTTGCGCTAAACCGCGTAAACGTGATTTTCTACGCCTCAAGTCGACCCTGCTGCAAAGATAGGCGTTGCTCAAGACTCGGTGGAAGTAACTAGTCTCTTAGTGGGACCGAGCGTGGCATGGTCAAACGTAAATCGCCGTTTGGGCCTCTATTACTTGCTCGACGGCAGCATGAAGGTCAACGTTGGTTTGCTGTGTCTTGATCGATACTACGAGGCTGTACCTGACGGTATCGTCGTAACGCTGATGCTTGACCAAAGTTTTCCACCAGCCCAAGGCGGGATAGATGCCGAGCATGCCGCGGCCTGCTAGGTCAGCAGCAGTACCCCGCCATATGTCCGAATGAAGTGAGCCGCGATGCCTGGTTTGGGTGCCAAGCAGCCACAGGGGTCTGAGCCGCCTCCCTGATAGGCACCTTCCTCCTCATCCCGAGCACGCTTGTTGATGCGTTGCCGGAACTGGTCCTTGTCTTCATTAGGGCGACTTACGTCAAATCGAAGACCATGCGACTCGTAGCGATAGCGGCCTTTGATGCCGCGCTCGGCGATGCCCGGGTTTGGCTCAATGAAGTAGGAAAGGGTTACTCGCATCTCCACTTCGACGTTGCCGAGGTTGAGCAATTCCTGACGAGGCCAAGGAAGAAGGTGCAGATGCATGTCTCGCGCGGTGGGAGGTTTCGTGCCTTGCCTCGCAAAAGGCTTCAGTTGGTCCTCAACGATCATTGTGTCCCGCGGAAGCCAGACCAGGCGGGTGAGCCCGTCAAATATGGCCA
>DAINRC010000193.1:567-1891 GCA_036742135.1 Bacillota bacterium | reverse complement strand
TCGAAACGGCCAAAAGCTGCCTGTCGTTGAGTGCAATTTTTGACTCATGGCTGCCAGCAACGGCAGCAGTTAAAATGCTCAGAGACGATCACTCAACGAGCAATAGACCTAGTTTGTTCGACCGAGCTAGATTAGTAAAAGCTCTTTCACTTTTTGCTTGATTTCAGCAGGGCTTTCTTCAAATCCGTATTTACCGGCATTATCTTTAGAAGAGTTATATCCCAAGAAATAACCATTGTATTGAAAGTAGTTAGTGTCAATTTTTCGCCTGCTTGGCTTGCCTTTTTCCAGCATATCCAGAAGCGTTTTTAAGTGTGAGCGTGTTAGCCAGAATTTTAGAAGTAATCCGCTCCCTAGCACTTCAGTGCCGATCATTGGAGCTGCTTGAAAGCCCAAGGCCTAGCTCAGGGCTAGTCGTCTACACCAGTTCCGCTATGTATGCTGAAGGGGGCCCAACCACTCTACCTGACCAGCAACCTCAAGCGCTTCGGCGAATTCAACCTCAAGCTAAACCGGCCACCGGAGCCCTGGATCAAGGACTCGGTGTTCCAACAAGCTGCCGGCTCGCTGCGGGTGATCAGACCTAGCCAGCTAGATACCGAGAAAACGCCATGATCAACATTCCTCCCGCATCCTTCCGCCTTACACCGTACGGCGAAGTGGACGCCGTGGCGTTGGAAAACCTGCGCGACAGCTTCGACACCTCTCAACTGCTCCGGCTGGTTGATCGCTTGGACGTCTGCTTGGTGGAACTGGGTGGAATCACCTCCATTCGCGACGAGCTACTGAGATTGCATGCGATGGCTCTGACGATAGTTGAGGGCATCGCTCTTACGGTGCCTGCCGAGAGTGCTTGTATCTGGACAGAAGCCCAATCTCTACAGATGGATCTTGAGGCACTGGTTTCTTGGGCGCGCTCCGCTCAGCTCATCATTGCGCCGCTGATCAATCTTGCTCCACAGCACGAGGCATGAGCGCTCTCGCCGATTTCGACGAGGCTCAACTGTTTCTGACCATGGCTGGAATCGCCCGTAAGTAGATCAATTCACCAATCAGTTCTACGAGTGTCTGAGTAATCACAGCCGCCGCGGCCAGCGCGCGAATGGACTCCGGGAGCGCTAGGGCCAGGGGAAGCACTACAAGCGAGTTGCGAGTGCCTGAGCTAAAGGCCACTGCCCGTGCGGCAGAAGCCTCCAAGCCAAATAGCCGGGAGCTGAGTACGCCGAGGGCCGGAGCGAGTAGTAGAAACGCTCCGTATACCGGAAGCAACGGCGCCAGGATGTCGAGTTGGTACACGACAGCCGCGATCTGCGAACCCACCACC
>DAINRC010000193.1:0-323 GCA_036742135.1 Bacillota bacterium | reverse complement strand
ACCAGCCACACCATCAATGGCACCAATAGGAAGTTGGCCAGCAACAAGGCACCGACGAAGCGGCGGTTGGCAAAAGCTTCTCGCAGCTCCAAAAAAGGAATCTGCAGAAACATGGCATACATCAGCACGGCAATCGCCGGTGTGATGGCCATGGCCGTCAGTCCGGTGAATTGCGCAGAGCTCAGGCCTGCAATGGCAGCGGCCACCACCGCCGCGAAATAAAATGCTATCTGGTGTTCTTCCAGCCAGTCCCGCGACATCTGATATCTTCCCTTGTTGCGCAAGGGCGACATTCTCCCACTGGCATCGGATTTAACCCAGCG
>DAINRC010000192.1:0-3033 GCA_036742135.1 Bacillota bacterium | reverse complement strand
TGCTTCTATTGCATCAGCGTTCGCCTATCGGGAGGCAGGAGTGTTGATGTAGGTAGGCGCGAGACTGGCATTTTGAATGAAGGTTTTGCAAATCACAGTGTCTAGTCCTGAAATAGGTTTACACCTGTTTCACCCTAACGCCCGATGCACCGCATCGGGCGTTTTGTATTTCAAAGACAGGTGCGGACGCTCGCCGTTGTAGATCGATACCGACTCACTCACCATCTTCTTCGCCTGCGTTAAATCCTGTGGTCGCTGGAGCATAAGCTCTGTCTTTAATATCCCGTTGACCCGCTCTGCCAAGGCATTTTGGTAGCAGTCATAGCCGTCCGTCATTGAGCATCGAATACCGTACTTCGCGTGCAACGCTTGGTACATCCCCGAGCAATATTGGATACCTCTATCTGAATGATGCACCAACGACTGCTCTGTCCGACGGATCCAGCACGACAGCCAGGTAATGCCATTTCCCCTGGGCCCAGAGTTGAGTAAGAGACAGGGCGTAGTCGGGCTATCTCCCTATCTCTCCTCACCGAACCGGACGTGCACCTTTCAATGCATCCGGCTCTCCGTTTAAACGCTGGCGAACGCCATAGCCACTTCAGTGAAGCGTGAGGTCCATGTATTCCTGGGCTCCGACCTCAGGTAAGGATTACCTTCGGGCAGACGCCACCTGAACTGCTTCTTGCCTTGCCCAACTAACCGATACAGTGTTTCACCGCTGAGTTTGCCGTTATTGGTCTTGCCAAATAAAACCCAAGTCTTACTTTGGCTGGGCTTAGGTGCTTTGCACCATTGGCGCATCAGGGGTTTGATACGGGAGCGGTATTTGTGAGCCAGCCAATGGGCCAGTTTCCAAAACACGACACGATCGATACAGCTGAATACTTTGGCTTTGAAATCAACGAATTGATAAAACGCCGCCCAGCCTTTCAGCTTTCGGTTGATTGATTCAACCATGTCGATCTTACTTTCACTGTGGTTACCTGATAGCAGTGCCGTCAGTGAGGCTGCGAAGCTTCTGGCTTTGTCTCGTGGGATCGTCGTGACCACACGCATATCGCCGTATCGGCTACGCTTGCGAATGATCCGATGGCCCAGAAAAACAAATCCATCATTCACATGGGTGATCTTGGTCTTTTCCATGTTCAGCCTGAGTTTCAGGCTATCTTCGAGCACACTCCGGCACTCTTCTCTGATGGCTTGCGCTTGTGCTTTAGTGCCTTTGACGATGATCACAAAATCATCGGCATATCGGCAGTAAGCAACGGCTGGCTTCCATTGCCAGTTCTCTCTGATCGCCGTGCTTCGACCAAGCTGGATGCTGTGGTTCCAGTACCATCGATCTTTTCGAGCCTTCGGATTCAGGTAGTGTTCATGCAGGTACTGATCGAACTCATTGAGCATGATGTTCGACAACAATGGCGATATAACACCACCCTGCGGTACTCCTTCACTGGCGGCCCGGAAGAGTCCGACATCGATATGGCCAGCTTTGATTGTTTTCCACAGCAGTTCCAAGAAACGAGTGTCTCTGATTCTGCGGCGTACGGCTTTCATCAGCAGGCGATGATGCACGGTATCGAAGTAGCTGGACAAGTCACCTTCAATGACCCAGCGGCCCCTCGTCTCTGCATTGTCTGTGAGTTGAAGTTTCACAGTACGGATTGCATGGTGGACACTGCGTTCAGGCCGGAAACCATACGAGAGCGTATGAAACTCACCCTCCCAAATGGGCTCCATGGCCATCAGCATAGCCCGTTGAACAATACGATCTCGCAGAGTGGGGATGCCGAGTGGTCGTTGCTTGCCATTGGCCTTGGGGATATAGATCCGCCTGGCCGGCAGTGGCTGGTAGCTACCCGAGAGAAGATCTTCCCTGAGCTTTTGCAATACATCCGCCAGTCTGGCTTGCAGCATTGGCTTGTCCACTCCATCAACGCCAGGCGTACGGGCGCCTTTTGATGACAGAGTGATTCGCGCTGCCTCCGCCAGCCAGTCCGGCTGTGCTATCAGGCGCAGTAACCGATCAACCCGCTGGGGTGGATCGGTTGCTGTCCATGTGGCCAGCTTGCGTTGCATTTCGCTGATTATCAAAGGTCTTCACCTCGTTAGGTCAGTTAATTCGCTTGGCAAACACATTTAAACTGCTCCCCTTCGCCATGTAATGGGCTTTCTCCATCGCGGACTACTACGGAAGCTCCGCCAGTCAATGCGTCATTGAGGTCATGCCCCCTTGGCATCCGTCATTGACCTTCCCCGGTTCACCTATCTGGACTCAAGCATGTTGAGGAGGCTGCCCATCGCACTCTTTATCCTTGCTTGCCGCAAGTTGACAGAAAGCAGCAGCCCGATCTGTGATGGATTCTGCTGTCCCAAAGCTCTGCATACATATCAAAGCTCCTTCGATCGGCAGCGCATACCTGTCACTGCCTGTTCCTTCTGTACGGCTTATCAGATCACGTAAGCCGTGGTGACATTTCAACCCTCAGAGGCGGATTAATGGGTTCATGTTCTTCAGCCTTTCAACACTCAGTCTTGAGGATCATCTTGGCTTAGTGATCTCGCCTCAATCCCCGTTGTCAGCGGGTTACATCACCCTGCAGGCATACCACAGGTCACTGCCGCTCAGACTCACCACCGTCACAGTCGATGGGGTGTTTGGTTCCTCATCATGAGTTCCCAGTTCAACATTCCAGATAGACTCGTGGTTCATTTGAGCATCCATGCTCACCCTGAACTCCGGGCACACTGTAGGTGATGTCGCCGCACCACACCTGGTTGGGACAGAGCTAACTGCTCTTCAAGCTCTTTGATGCGTTGCTCTGGCGTTAATGGTCGGTTTTTGTCGGGCATAGACCCCATCCTCGGCGAGCCAATGTATCTGCCTGGGCTCCAATCCTGCCGACCGTGCTTGCGTAACCACGTCAGAACGGTCGTTTTGCCTTGAATCCCGTAGCGCTCCTGAGCCTCTTTATAACTCAGCTCGCCTTTTTCGACCTGATCGACGACCGACAATTTAAAGGTCAACGT
>DAINRC010000191.1:0-3058 GCA_036742135.1 Bacillota bacterium | reverse complement strand
CTGAAACCGTTGATGCAACGGGATTTTTTATGTGCTAGGTGTCAAAGTTGAGTTAGAAAGTTGCACTTGCACCTATAAGCGTTGTGAAAAGCGTGGTATCTGCTGCGAATGTGTTGCTTATCACAGGAAACGAGGGGAACTGCCTGGCTGCTTTTTTCCACCAGAAGTAGAGAAGACTTATGACCGCTCAATTGAGGCTTTTATTCGGTGTTACACTGAAAAATAAGTTAACTTAGAAACAGGGGTTCGAAGGATTTTACAAGAGCCGAACTTGATGTGCACTTGGAAGAGGGTATTCTCTCCCAAGTCCTTAGTTTTCAAGGAGGTAGATGAACTTCTAGGTGGGGCGGGCTGAAAAGGTGGGGACAATTCAGGAGCAGATGGATGAAGCGCTTTGATGAGGGAACGTGACCGCAGTGTCCTGGGAGGTAGTTGGTTTTCGGACGAAGACAGTCGTCAGTGCCTTTGGGGAGTTTCTCTTTAAGAGTCACCTGGACAGGAACAAGGAAACTGGGGAAACCAAATTCTTATTGGACGAGTTTTAAGCACCTTAAATGGAAGCGAGGCAACCTGGCAAGAAACCTATGCTCTGGTTGGAGGGAAATGGGGTTTAGAGCAGACCCAAGAGATCTACAGAGGGAGCGGTGGAGCAAAGTGGCCTAAACAGGGATTGGAATACTTCCCTGGTGCCAAATACTGCTTAGTCTAATTGAGGTGAATGGTTTGTGCTTGCCTGAGGGTATTCTTTCGCGGCTGAAGACTTTTTCTCCGCGCCACAGGCGCTACCTTGCGTCGGTACTCAGGGAGATCATTGCCCACTACGGCACTTCTCTGATTGGGTGTGCCATTTTTGGTTCCTACGCCCGAGGCGAGAATCGCCTGAACTCAGACCTGGACCTTTTGACCCAAGCTTCAGCCGCCGCCTTGAGGAATTTGTAGAGCAGGTTGAGATGAAGCATGAGGCGCTGGCCCAGGAATTGTACGAACAAGAGGGGATTCTTTGCGAGCTTTCTCCCTACATCTTGACTAGGGAGGAAGCACTAAAACTGCAACCGATTTATTACGACCTGGTGAAGCATCACCTGATACTTTACGATCCCGAGGGCTTAATTGCTCGCATTATCAATTCGACCAGGAAGCTTTTGGAACAGTCAGAAGCACGCAAGACAAGCCGCGGTAACACCTGGGAGTGGAGTCTGGAGAAAATCGGCTTTCCGGGAGGGATTGACCTTTGAAGAAGGACGAACTGGCTGCTTCTTACCTGAAGAAGGCGCGAGTTTGCTTCCAGGCGTTAAGTTTTTAGAAAGAACACGCGGCCTACTCCGATGTGGTTCGTGAAGCCCAGGAACTGGTGGAACTTTTGCTGAAGGCAGTCTTGCGCAGTATTGCGTGGAGGTTCCTAAAATTCACGATGTGGGGCGTGTCCTGGAATAACACCGCCATCTGCTTCCGCAGGTTCTTCAAGAACGCCTTGAGGAGATCAAGAGGATTTCCAAGCTGCGGAAAGAAAGAGAGTTGAGCTTTTACGGAGCTGAGGATTTCATCCCAACCGAAGAATATGGCTTGGAGGACGCGGAGTTGGCCATCAGGGAAGCGGAACTGGTTCTAAAAACAGTAGAGGCTGCCTTCGAAAACACCTAGATGTCCCTCTTCTTCCGTCTGGTTAGCGAGTCTACATAAATTGATAAATTGAGGAGTTCCTGCAGTAGCCGTTGCCGAAACGGCTTTTTTATGCCCGAATCACAACCTCTTCGTGCTGTGTTACTCATTCGCGGTCAGAGTACAGGGATGATACGAAGTTCTTGCTGTGAAAATGCACATAATCAGACAGTGTAGCAACCAGTATTGTTTAGGTGCGCGGGATACCTGCCTTGCGATGATTTTTGTTCTCTAGGAGAGTATTTCTGTTTTTGCGGTATTACTGGATATAGGTTTTTAGCACACTTCTGCCAGCGGCACCTTTCCTCTGAGACCCGCTGGGCTAGTTTCCGTTGCGTTTCAGGAGCGCGGAATATGTGCCAAGGGCGTTTCCAGCGTTCCATGGCAACAGTACCTCCTGAATTATCCCTCATTCTGTATAATACCTGCGTCGGGAGCAAAAAAGCGGCTCTTGCGCGCGGCAGGGTTGCGGAGTATAATATGGGAAGAAGTTAGACTCCAACGGGAGTGGAACGAGTTCAACGTAACTTGGGC
Source organism: Bacillota bacterium (assembly GCA_036742135.1). GTDB lineage: Bacteria > Bacillota > DSM-12270 > Thermacetogeniales > Thermacetogeniaceae > 50-218. The sequence continues at coordinate 865 of DAINRC010000191.1, read as the reverse complement.
ACCGCTCCGCGGGAGCGGGTGGCGGGAAGCCGAGCAACACAAGTGTTTGTGCCGAAGTGGCGGAACTGGCAGACGCGGCGGACTCAAAATCCGCTGGGGCTCTGCACCCGTGTGGGTTCGACTCCCACCTTCGGCACCAGGAAAATCAAGGCTTCCGGGGTCTGGGATAACCTGGAAGCCATCTTTATAAGCACCTCAGTAATGCAATTTTAATGCAATAGGCAGGCAAAAATTTAGCAGGGCTTACACCCTGCTGACGTTGGCTAAAGTGGGTTTTATCTTCTGCCCTGCGTTTTTGCAAGGCTTTTCTCTTTACTCAGCAGGCCGTTCAACGTGGCTGCTGCTGCTTCCTGCAGGCCAGGCACCAGGTGGCTATACAGGTCAAGGGTCATGGTGATTGTGGAGTGCCCTAACCGCTCCTGAACAATCTTAGGATGGACGCCACGGGCTAACAGCAGGGTGGCATGTGTGTGTCTCAGGTCGTGAAGCCTAACCTTTGGCAGGCCAGCCTTCTCCAACAGCCGCTGAAAACGCTTGGTGAATTCGTTGGGGTCGAGTGGGGTTCCGTCCTCTTTGCAGAAAACCAATCCGTAATCTTGGTATGCTTCGCCCATGAGAAGTTTCTCCTGGGCTTGTTTCTTCCTCCACGCCTTCAGTTCACGGATTGCATCATCGGTTAGAACAACGCTCCTTCTGCCGCTCTTGCTCTTGGTGGTCTCTTCTAAAACCAGGCCTTGCTTCAACGCCAGCAGTTGCCTCTTAACCGTGATAACTCCTTTCTCCAGGTCAACACAGTCCCAGCACAAGCCTAGCAGTTCGCCGCGCCTTAAACCGGTCGTGGCTGCCACAACGTAGGCTGCAAACA
>DAINRC010000190.1:0-3062 GCA_036742135.1 Bacillota bacterium | reverse complement strand
ACGGGATTTTTTATGTGCTAGGTGTCAAAGTTGAGTTCAAGGCGTTGAACTGTTCCTTCAGGCTCTTGCGCTCTAGAAGTGCTTCTGCCAACTTCATTCTCTTCACCTCCGTCAACTAATAAGTTAGACACAGAAAAAAGAAAAATAATTCCGTATGTGTTCTAAGTCCTGGTGGCCACCGTTGATTATTGGCACTTTCATACTTCCCCGGACGACTCGGATCATCACCTTGGCCTTAAGGGGTACCAACTACCGCACAGGGCGCGCGCTGAATACTGCGGGCTGCGTGTGTGCTATAATAGGACTCAAAAGAAGCCGAGGGTGCCAATGTTACGCACCTTGACTTGGACCAGACATTTTGCCTAAAGCACTAAAAGACTCCAGTTTCTTAGTGTGCATTGCTTCACTGGTGAGCTTAAAAAAATTTTGAAGCAGTCGAACTGCCGGGAGGTGAAGCCTTTTCCCGGCACCAAACACTGTGAGTTAATAACCCTAACACTAGCCTGGGTTGAGTTTAACAGATAAGGGGGTGTGAAGAGAATGGCGAAAGTTGCTAAGCCAGAGGTCAAATTCACCTACGAGGACTACAAGAGCTTGCCGGAATCCGAAACGAAAAGATACGAGCTATTAAAGGGGGAGCTGGTGATGGTCCCGTCGCCCACGGAGTACCACCAGAGGATTTCGGGGAATCTGGAGTTCATCCTGCGGATGTTTGTTAAGGAAAGAGACTTGGGATATGTTTACGATGCCCCTTTGGACGTCGTCCTGGGCGAAGGAGAAGGAAGAGAGGTGGTTCAGCCTGATATTTTCTTCATTGCCAAGGAGCGGGCGGGGATTATCACCGAGGAGGAGATCCGAGGGGCGCCGGATCTGGTGATTGAGATTATCTCTCCTGGCACCGAGGACCGTGATCGCCACTACAAGAAGACGCTTTATGCCCGCCACGGGGTGAAGGAGTACTGGATCATCGATCCCAAGGCCAAAACGGTTGAGGTATTCACGTTGGGAGAGAAAGGGTTCGAGCTGGTAAGAGGCTACAAGGCTGACGAGGTGGTTCGGTCTCCTCTTTTGGAAGGTCTTGAGGTGGACCTGAAGGAGGTCTTTTGAGAGGATCCCCATCTCCTGGCCCAGCTTTACAAATTTTGATTTTTCCCTCCATCTTGTTGGCAAGGGCGGTGAGTACGGGATAGTATTTATCTCTCACTTTGTCATAAATTCTTTGGCCATTTGCTCGTTATAAGTGTGGACGGTTAGATTGCTTAGGTTAATAGTAATCTCTTTCTCTTTTTTCTGCAACCTTCGCAAGGCCATAAAAGCTGAACCATAGCGGGAATGCATCTTTTGCTCTGGGGCGCTTTTGCGAAGTGGCTCTAAAGACCAGGTTTATCTTGCTGGTTGTGATTTCTCTTGATAGAATAATAACCAGGAATTAATCAGTATGGGAGGAACTGTATTTACTCCGAATAATTTGGGGGAAACATGGGGAAGAAGGTTGAGAACGTAATTAAGCGTGGGATGGACATCTTGGGAGCTGCGTTAGGGCTGGTTTTGTGCTTACCTCTTTTTGCCTTGATCGCCCTGCTGGTTAAGTTGGATTCTCCTGGCCCCGTGTTCTTTCGGCAGGTCAGGCCGGGACTTCACGGTAAACCTTTTGTCATCTACAAGTTCCGAACGATGAGGGAGGCTTACGATGAAAACGGGGAGCCCCTGCCAGACGAGCAGCGCCTGACGCGCCTCGGGAAGTGGCTCCGGAGCGCGAGCCTCGACGAGCTGCCGGAGCTTTACAATGTGCTCAAGGGGGAGATGAGCCTGGTTGGGCCGAGGCCGCTGCTGATGGAGTACCTCGACCGCTACACTCCGGAGCAAGCGCGGCGTCATGAGGTCAAGCCTGGGATCACCGGCTGGGCTCAGGTGAACGGCCGAAATGCCATCGGCTGGGAGGAGAAGTTCAGGCTCGATGTCTGGTATGTGGACAACTGGTCGCTCTGGCTCGACCTGAAGATCATCCTGCTGACGATCTGGAAGGTTCTCAAGAGAGAAGGCATCAGTGCCTCAGGGCACGCCACCATGCCGGTGTTTGAAGGCCGAAGAGAAGTACCTCGCTGATAGTATGTTTTTGCCCTTCTATCTCGTTTTGCTGAATATTCGGGTTCTAAACCTGCTTTTTGAATGGTAGGGGAGAATCAAGTGGATGAGAAGCAGCTCGTGGTCATCGGTGCCGGGGGTCACGGAAAGGTGGTTGCAGAAGTAGCTGCAGCAGCAGGCTATGAGGTTCTGGGGTTTTTCGATGATTTTGCGAAGTCTAGCCCATTGCAGAAATATCCTTTGTTAGGAACGATTGCCGAACTGCCAAGAAAAGCTGGCCAGGGCGTTTTGGCGGTTGTCGCTGTTGGGGATAATCGTCGGAGGCGCGAACTGGCTGCCGAGATTTCTGGTCGTGTCCGGTTTGCCACAGTGATTCATCCTTCTGCAGTAATTTCTGAGACTGCTCAAATTGGCGAAGGGACTGTGGTGATGCCTCATGTTACTGTGAACGCCGGTGCTCAGATTGGAAGGCATGCCATCCTCAATACATCTTGTTCGGTTGATCATGACTGTGTTCTGGAGGATTTTGTTCACATTTCACCCGGGGCGGTGCTCTGCGGCGGTGTTCACATAGGTGTAGGGGCGCACGTCGGCGCTGGGGCTGTGGTGATCCCCGGCTGTCTGATAGGGGGTTGGTCTGTTGTGGGTGCTGGAAGCGCGGTTGTCTCCGATATTCCAGAAGGAGTTGTTGCTGTTGGAGTTCCAGCCCGCGTGTCGCGGCGGCTGGAGTAATTTTTTATTAGAGGGGATCAGTGATGCGGCGAATTGCTTTGGCGGCGCCGGAGATCGATGAGAGCGACATCGAGGCCGTGGTAGAGGTGCTTCGGAGCGGCAGGCTGGCTCTGGGGCCGAAGGCGGAAGAGTTTGAGAGAATTGTGGCTGACTACGTCGGAGTAAGGCACGCTGTGGCGGTGAGTTCGGGGACCGCCGCACTTCACCTGATCGTCCGGGCTCTGGGGATCGGGCCTGGCGACGAG
>DAINRC010000189.1:0-3106 GCA_036742135.1 Bacillota bacterium | reverse complement strand
GCTATGCACATGGGGGAATTTCTGTTCTAGCTCGCTTAGGTCACGCTGAATGGTGCGCTTATCAACCTGGACACCCTGGTTGGCTACTCGTTGGTGAATGGCATTGCTATCGAGAGCGCTTTCCTTGTTCGGGAGAAGGCCAAGAATGAGTTCATGGCGAAGCAGCTGTTCCACAGTTACGTCCTTGTTTGTGTGCTACACAGGTTGTCGCATGGCCGCTGAAAATGGTCAGACACGATCATCGATGGGCAGCAGCATGAGCAACTCTGCAGACATCTTCAATCTTATGGACAACCTTCTTCCCCGGGCTGACTGCGTCGAGATGGTTGAGCCTGACGAGTTGCAACGCCTTTATGCTGGAATCGGTATGCCATCGCTGAGAGTGATGGAGCTGAGCGGGCAGGCGCGGGGTGTCAACTATCACGAGATCAGGGAAGCAAATCCGCTTCTTGGATTGGTTGATCCGATCATAATTCGAAATCGCTATGTGGAGCTGCGTGAACAGGCTCTGTTGGGCGATGCGGATGCGATCAATGATCTAGGGTGGTTTTGGCTAAATGGTCTGAGGCTGAAGCCCAACCCTGCGCCTGCCGGTTCGTCTGCTGTAGATGAACCATAATCCATGCGCTTTTGTTGGTGCAATCTTTAAGCGTGCGTCGGTTGCCGGGCATTAGTAAATGAAAGGCTACCGAGACAGTAAAGATTTGAAGTGGGCAGTCTTCAAGCTAATCAGGCGAGCTACAATAAAGCCAACGTCTAACCGAGTCGCATTGAAGCCAATTTAGTCAATAAACGTCTTTATCTATAGCGCGCCTCGGTTGCATGCGGCTTTTTGATTAGGAATGCAATGGCGGGACATTAGCGCTTGCACGCTTACCGTGGCGCATTGAAATCCAAAATATCCAGTTGCTCGGTCAGCCAGCGATATGCCTGATATGTGCTATTAAATTTACGAACTAGGGTGCGTACACCTTTATCTATGTTACAGTCGCGGAGCGTGAGGCCAAGACCTTCTTCGTCGACTTCGTAGGTCTTTGCTTTCATATCGCCGAGCTGCATCGCAAGCAGCCTAACGTCATCGAGAGAGTGAATGGGGGCGATGCTGTGCTTGCGCACGTAGGAGCGTACCTTCTCTGAAAGCTCATTGAAGTCATCTGCATTAATGCGGTGGACTATATCATCTGAATCTGGGATTTGCTCCGGATAGTCATCATCAAGTGATACGCAGTGTTCCACACCGTGAATGCTTGCTACTAGGTATTGACCGCCGACTTCGTCGCGCTCGCGGTTAAGAATTAGAATAGACATGTTTTTTCCTCAGGTTGTTGTTCTGTTCATTATTCTAAGTTGCTCCGCTTAAAAAAGGCAATAGGCTATACTGTATTTTTATACAGCCCATGGTTAACGCCCCGGAGGCCGTTCGGCTGGCTATCTAGTGAGTGTCCGGCCCAAAACCCATAATTTAAAAGTGGCATAAGCAGTATGTCGTGGGCAGTGGTGTCTCGGTAAGCGATTGCGCCAGTCCGTCGCCGACCCAGGCTGTGAGCGCAATTTAAAATTACTCTACTTGGTTCTCGCATTATAAAATGTGAATCGGCTGAAAGAGTGGAAGCACCTGCTCATACCCAGCGCTGTTCAGTCGGTCTATGTGCTGCTCCCGGCGGGTCGTCTTGTGGGGTCAGGTAACATGGTGCGTCCTTGGCCAACGAACCAAAGTCCGGAATGCGATATAGAAAGGATAGAATTTTTGCACCTTTGCAATGTTTGGCTTTTGGGGTTATATAAAAAATAATGCTCTGGTTGTTGTTTTTTTGTTTTCGTATTTGCAATAATTGATTGTGTGGCATGTGTCACGCAAATAATAATTAGAAGAATAATATGAATGCAGAGACTCAAAGCGCCTATATTAGTTTGGCCAGTAATTTTTATGCGACTCGGATGCAGGGCGTTGAGCTTGATGAGCTCAATATTATTGGTGCTTTACTACGGGCGGCCCCTGATTACCGCCCGGATTATTATCGGCGCCTACGTAACGCTTTGGCGTTTGATCAAAAGCATCGAGGAAATTTCTGGGCTGCCCAAGAAATCAATCGTACGCTCAATCCGGTCACTGTGTTAAATCTGCCGCGAAAGAAAAAGCAGCGACGTCCGCAGAAGCTTTCTACCGCTGATTTCGAAGCGTGGCTACGGTGTCTGGCTGAACGAGATATGCCTGTCGAAGCGGGAGCTTTAATGGTGATATCTCTTACCGGAGCGCGACCATGCGAGCTTAACGGAATTTCTATCGATGGCCGGCGCATCCATATATCCGGTGCAAAGCTTAGCCACAACGGTTTACGCGGCGCTAGCCGAACGCTTGAGGCTGATGGAGACGTCTGCAATATCTTGAGAAACGCTCTCGCTGCTTTTAAATGTCAGCCGCGCAGTATGGATTCAATACGCGTTGCGCTTCACCAAGTCGCTACTGAGCTATTCGGTAGGAGGAAGGTGCCGAGTATGTACACACTTCGTCACCAGTTCGGCTCAAATCTGAAAGCCTCAGGCATGTCCGCAATAGAAATGGCATACGTCATGGGGCACCAGGCTACCGATTCGATTAGCCGCTATGGCGATAAAAGATTTGGACGTGCAGAAGCGGTTAAGGTTAAGCCTGCAAGCGATGCTGACTTTTCAAAGGTGAGAGATACAGTGCCTGCTCGAATGCGTGCGGACGCCGTGGCTCTTAATGATCAGCGAGACTTGGATCGTAGGACTGAGGTCGCTGACGGCTGAGGTGATGTGGTCATTTCAGCGGACAATCATGAATTCCTTAGGCTATAGAGCGTTTGTATCTAGCTCTGGTTTTGATAGCGGTTTCCACCTTTACGTCGTCAACGCTCAGGTATCTGTTCGTTTTGTCGAACCATTGCATCGCCCTTTGTGATTGGCGTATAAACACACAAACACCTATTAGCGGAGAACGCTATGAATACCATTCGCTGGAATGTCGCCGTCTCGGCCGACACCGACCAGTCGCTTCGGATGTTTCTGGCCAGCCAGGGCGGCGGCCGTAAGGGCGACCTGTCGCGCTTCATCGAAGAAGCGGTACGGGCACACATCCTGGAGC
>DAINRC010000188.1:0-3109 GCA_036742135.1 Bacillota bacterium | reverse complement strand
TCTCTACCCTCACCGCTGGGTCTGTCTCACCTTCAACCTGGACGCAGAGCCCAAAACGGTCCAATAACTGCGGCCTCAGCTCCCCTTCCTCAGGGTTCATCGTCCCCACAAGGATGAATTCCGCAGGATGACTGTAGGATATCCCTTCTCGCTCCACAAAATTAACCCCTGAAGCAGCTGCATCTAAGAGCAGGTCCACTAGGTGGTCGTCTAAGAGGTTGACTTCATCTATGTAAAGAATCCCCCGGTGAGCGCGGGCCAAAAGTCCCGGCTCAAAGCGGCGGCCACCGTGCTTGACGGCATACTCAAAATCCAAACTGCCGACTACCCGGTCCTCCGTGGCAGAAACCGGGAGATCAACAACCTGAACGCGACGCCAGACAACAGGTAGCGAGCCGTGTGCCGCGTAGCGCGCCGCGCACTGAAAACAAAGCTTCTCAGGCTCGTATGGGTTGCACTGGTAAGGGCACCCCGGCACCACCGGAATTTTCGGAAGTAAAGCCGCAAGAGCCCTTACAGCCGTCGATTTGGCCGTCCCCTTCTCTCCACGGATGAGGACTCCACCTAGACGAGGGTTAACAGCATTGAGAAGCAGGGCCTTCTTCATCTTTTCCTGGCCCAAAAGCGCAGTGAAGGGGAAAACATACCGCCCGGATTTGTTTCCTGGCAACTTCTCATCCATTGCTAAAGCTCGCCCCCTCTTACTGCATTCCCACCGAAACGGCAACTTGACAATGCTCTTCTCCGGTGTTCAATGAACTATCACTGGCCCGTGTGGTAATCACGTAAGGCCCCACGCTCGTTGGCACGATCATTGCCTCTACCTCGTAAACGGCTCTGATGTTCTCAGGTGTCAAAACCGAACGGGGATCTCCTGCCGCAAACACAATGCCATTTTTAAGCATCAGCAGTTGGTCGGAAAAACGGGCTGCCATGTTCAGGTCGTGCATCACCATCAAGACACACTTCCCCTGCCGCGCCACGTCCCGCACCATTTCCAGTACTTCCAGCTGGTGCTTGACATCGAGGTTGCTTATGGGCTCGTCAAGCAGGAGAACCTCCGGCTCCTGGGCAAGAGCACGGGCAATCAGCACTTTTTGCTTCTCGCCACCGCTTAGCTCTGAAAGGTAGCGCTCCGCGAGGTCCATCAGACCCAGGCGCTGGAGCACTGCCCCCACCACTTCCAGGTCTCCTCTGCCTACGCCCCAGCTGAGATGGGGTTTACGCCCCATTAAAACGGTCTCGAATACGGTGCTAGGAAAAACCTCTCCTGAGGCCTGGGGAACGTAGCCCACCACTTGGGCGCGTTCCTGAGCCTTCAGGCGGGAAAGTTCTTTGCCATCTAGAAAGACAGTCCCCAGATACGGCTTCAGGATCCTGTTGATGCAGCGGAGCAGGGTGCTCTTGCCCGCCCCATTGGGACCGATGATGGTAAGAATCTCCCCTGCTTTGGCCTCTAGCTCGACGTCCCGGAGCACTTCCCGGCTTCCGTAGCGAAAACAGATTCCCTTTACCTTCAGCTTTATTTCTGCCTCGCTCCTTTTCAACAAGCTTCCCCCTTTCTCCCTTCCTACTGCAAAGCCCTACCTGATGTCCAAACCAGGAGCACGTCCTGCAGGAAAGAAAAAGGGCCACAAAAATCTAACCCGCTCCCCGGCAGGAAAGGACCATCGTGGCCCTGTTTTCAAAATCTTATTTATCCTGGGTAAACCCAGACTCCCTGGTAGAGGACCCTCTTGAAGTCGCCGTCCGGCAAAGCCCCAGTGTGGTCCCCCATGCCGAAGAAAAGAGCCTAGTGACACGGCTATTGAGACTCACGATCCGCCGATGGCAAGGGGACCTGAACCTGCCTCTTAAGAGTCGGACTCGGGATAAGCCCATTTGCCTTTAAAAGGCACCTCAAGCCACTTCTCGAAGTACTCCTTCAGAATCTGCTCGGGTTTAATGTCTTGGAAACGTTCGGGATAAAACCACTTGGCCAGGAAAAGCGCACCAAGGTAGGTCTTGTTCCCGCCTAAAAGGAAGTTCCTGAGAAGGTAAACACGCTGGTCTTTTGCTGCCTTTGTCTTCCCTAGGACCTGGTTTTCCAGGGCTTTCTTTTGAAGAGCCGCTGCTTCGGTGAAGTCAGTAGCTGTATAGCCCAATCTCTCATCATACACTGGGATGACAAGAACATCAGGATTTTGTTGCAAAATCCACTCTGCGCTCACCTGGGGGTACTCCTTAAGTGCCGCCGCCACGTTGATTCCTCCAGCCATCTCGATACCCTGGTGGGTTGCCGTTCCCTGGCCGAAAGTGCTCCAGGTAGCCTGCTCCAGCTTGCTCGCCGAGATGGCAAAGACACGCAGCTTGTCCTCGTCTGCAAGCCCTTTGAGCCTGTCGCTCAGCAGGGCTATCTTCTGCTCCTTCCACCGGAGGAAGTCTTCCGCCACCTTTTCCCGGCCGAACATCTGGGCTAAAGCGCGCATGTCGCTGTCAAAGGTCTCAGGTTTGTAGAAATCCAAGCGCACAACCTTAATCCCCGCCGGCTCAAGCTTCTGCTCTAACTCCGGGCCAGGCCACTGCCCATAAGTGATCACCACCTGCGGCTTGAGCTCCACAATCTTTTCGATGCTGGGATTATTCCACTTGCCCACTATCGGCTTATCCTGAAAGCCGAGATGGGATTCCTTCTGCACCGTATCCCCCACACCCACAACAGCAATCCGAATCTCGAGGATACGCATCACCTCGGCTGCGTCAGTGGTGAGCACCACCACCCGGCTGGGGCGATAGGGAACTTCCACCGTTCTGCCTAGGGAGTCGGTGATGGTAATCCGCGTGGCAACAGCAACAGTGTGGTTTCCGGCATCCCAGTCCACTTTTGCGCCCAGGAACTCACTGAGAAGACGCAGTGGCACCATGGCGCGCCCATTGACGATTTTTGCGGGAACCTCCAGGATGTGCTGAGTGACTCCTCTTTCGGTGATAGAAATAATCTTACTACCAATAGTCAACTTGACCACGGTGTCGCCTTTTTTCACGGTCACTGTTCTGGTTTTCCCGTCCCATGCGACCGAGGCTCCTAAAGCTTCACACAACGCCCTGACAGGAACAAGAACTCTCCCTT
>DAINRC010000187.1:0-3142 GCA_036742135.1 Bacillota bacterium | reverse complement strand
AAAACTCATCCAGAGGATAACGGTATACGTAACTGTGTAAACCCATCTTCCGGTAGCCATGCCGCCTGTAGCGGATCTCCTCGTTCTCGAACTCCTATGGACTCCCAACCCTTTAGTTTTTGTTTGTCCCATCTCGGAGTGAGGTTCTTCTTTTGCAGGGAAGTTTCTTCCATATTAGCCCAAATTAATTTTACTCAATGATGGACCCCGTACTTCCGGCACTTGAAGATGTCACCGCTGCGATTTTGCGCATCCACTCATTTCTCTGCTGATCTTCGGGTTCCTAGGGAATCTGATCAGCATTATCCGCTTCCGAAAAGCCTTTCCTGACTGCGCGAACGGCCGGAGAAAAGCAACCCCTTTTAACCACCACTCCTCTTCCGCCTGACGGCGACAGCCAGACCGTAACCCGCCAAGAAGACAACTACTGTTCCAATAAACCCAGCAGCAGAAGTTGCTAATGCCCCTTCGCCTAATCCAGGCACAGCATAATCAGGGATGGGTGCAGACTCCCAAGCCTGAGGCCCTTCCCCTTTTTCCAAAAATCCTTTATCTTCAGCAACCCTTTCTAAACCGTCAGGCCATGGAGAAGCAAAAGGAGAAACGGCCACAGCCAAAAATATTGAGACCAGCAACCCAATTAGAATAAAAATCCTGACCTCTTTGCTTAAAGCCATATTACTTTTCACCTCCTACTGGGGAGGTAACAGTCACTTCTCCAAGATCATAAGTTTCAACCAAATCGGGCCTGGTAGCCAAAACAATTGCTACAACTATGGTGGTTATGATGGCTTCACCTACACCGATCACCGCATGAATTCCAGACATTGCCGGAAGCACCACATTCAGCGGAGAAGTCCCCGATATCGCCAATTCAACCGCGCAAACCGAAGCAGCCAATACTACCGAGAGCCAAGATGCCACGGCCACAGCAGCAAGGAAACCCCATTTTGTCTTGGGAAGAATACTTTTTAGCCCCAGAAAAACGTAGTAGCTAACAATCCCCCCAATAACTCCCATATTGAAAACATTGGCTCCCAATGCAGTCAATCCCCCATCAGCAAAACCAATACACTGAATAACCAGAACAACAGTCATGACCAGACAGGCCATCCAAGGGCCCACGAGCACTGCTGCTAACAGCGCTCCTAAAAAATGGCCACTGGTTCCACCAGCCACAGGAAAATTAAGCATCTGGGCAGCAAAGATGAAGGCTGAAATCAAACCTATAAGAGGCACTTGCCTCTCTCCCAATTTTTCATTAGCCACTTTTATTCCATAGCCCACCGCGGCAACAGAAACAAGTGCTGTAGTAACGGCAGTCTTCACATCCAAAAAGCCATCTGGAATATGCACAGCATTCCCCCTCCTTAATTTCTGACAAAAACTAAACTAGTAGGCCTTCGCGACCTCGGAATCCTGCTATAACCTGGTAAAAAACTCTCATTTACAAACTTTTCTTAGTTGACAAACTCCACCTTCTCCTCTTCCGAGAACTTTTTCATACCTGAAAGGAGATTCTAAACCATGTTCTTCAAGTAACTGCTCATCAGCCAAGATTTCTTGAATGGGGCCATCAGCCACAACCTGCCCATTATCGAGTACTACAGCCCTTTCGCAAAGCTCTAACGCAAAAAGAAGGTCGTGGGTTGCCACTAACTTGGTGACGGGCAAAGCAGAGAGAATGTTTAAAAGTTCTCTTCTACCCCGGGGGTCAAGGTTGCTAGAAGGCTCATCCAACACCAAGATGTCCGGCTCCATCGAGAGAACAGTAGCTATAGCTATTCTCTTCTTTTGGCCAAGGCTCAGATGAAAGGGGGCCCTTTCCTCAAAGCCTCTCATCCCGACAGCATCCAGAGCATTTTGAACCCTCCTTTCCACCTCATCTTTTGATAAGCCCATGTTGATAGGACCAAAAGCCACATCATCAAAGACTGTAGGGGAAAAAAGCTGGTCATCAGGATCCTGAAAAACTACTCCTACTCTTCTCCGAATTTCTTTAATATTGGGCTCTCTTACGGGAAGACCGAAAATCTTGATCTCGCCTTTTCCACGCAATATCGCATTCAGGTGGAGGAGAAGAGTAGATTTGCCAGCCCCATTAGGGCCAAGCAGGGCAACACTCTCACCGCTTTCAACTGCCAGATTTATTCCCCTCAAAGCCTGGGTACCGTCAGGATACGCGAAATATAGATCGTTAATCTCTATAGCTTTATGATGTTTCACCTCTTTTTCCCCCTTCGACTAAAAACCGTTCCCTACCCCTATTCTCACGACAACAACGAAAACCAGGATCACCGCAGGAAAAGCGATATCAAACAAAGTCAACCTAGCTTGGCTTAAGGTTCTGACTTCTCCATCGTAACCTCTAGCCACCATCGCCAAATAAACCCTTTCTCCTCTTTCGTAACTTCGTATGAATAAACTCCCGATCATATGTGCAATTACCTTGGAGTCCCATATCCACTTACCCCCAAAGTTCCTAGAGTCTCTGGCTCGTTTCATTCGCATCGCTTCATCGACAAGAACAAAGGAGTAGCGATACATAAACAACGCTATCGTGGTAAAAACCTTTGGCACCTTTAACAGCTCAAGCCCCTTCATCAACTTGGTAAACGGTGTAGTTGAAGAAAGCAAGATCATCGAAAGGACCCCTATATAAGACTTAATAACAACGTTCCACAGAACCAGAAGCCCACTCCGAGAAACCGTGATTCCTCCCAGATTATAGCCTCCAGCTACCACATCAGTCCTGAGAAAAGGAATAAATACAGCCACAAATGCCACAAAAGGAATAACAATCAAAGACCTCAAAAACACGTGTTTTAAAGGAAGACGAGACGCGAAAACAAGCGCAATCAGGATTACCAGATAACCTGCAAAAGCATAATAGGCTGGAGCAGGAGTGCTCACAGAAATAACTGTCAGGGTAAAGAATAAAACAGTTTTCGCTCTGGCATCCAGCCTATGAATAGGGCTTTCCAGACTGCTGTAGCTATCCAAGTAAGCGTGCTTCACTCTCTTTGCTCACCTTCTCTTCGAGAACGTTAATTCTCCGCCTTAGCCAAACCGAGACCTGGCAGGAAAAACACAGCCATTGTTCCAATAACCCTGGCAATAGAAGTTGGTAACCTCTTTATCC
>DAINRC010000186.1:0-3159 GCA_036742135.1 Bacillota bacterium | reverse complement strand
GCAACACGTTTTTTTTGACCGTAGCTCAAAAAATGCGTTGGCCGGTCCTTGAGGTGATAGATGTCTGTAGCCAGCAGGGCTTCTTTAACCCGTTCCCAGACTTCTTCCTTCGGCAACCCCAGGTTGAGAGGGCCAAAAGAAACCTCCTGCATAACAGTCGCCGAAAATAGCTGGGCGTCAGGGTCTTGAAAAACAACCCCGACTTTGCGGCGCAACTCCAGGAGGGAAGCACGATCATAACGAACAGGCTGCCCATGAAAACAGATCTCTCCTCGTTGAGGTCTTAAGATGCCGTTAAAGTGCAGGAACAGAGTTGTTTTCCCAGCACCATTTGGCCCCAAAAAAGCCGTCTTTTTTCCCCTGGGAATGGAAACACTAACATTTTCCAGGGCCCGGGTGCCATCAGGGTAGTAAAAGGTCACCTCTTTAGCTGCCAACACGGGATCACCTTTCAAGATCCCCCACCACCTTGAAGCACTCGCCAGCCCAAACCTGCCATTAATAAAACCAATTCTGTGGTGATGATCAGCAGCATTCTTTTCGGGGACATGTGGTAGGGCCTCTCAAGGACGCTGAGTTCACCTGTATAGCATCTGGACAGGAGAGCAAGGTAGAGCACTTTTGAGGTGTGCCACGATTTGGAAAACAGGTTAGAGATGAGCTGACCCATGGAAACATATGTTGTTTTGAGATTGGTGTAGCCCCCGCGCGATGTTTGGGAAATGTAAATCTTTTCTGCTGTCTCCAGGAGCACGAAAACATAGCGGTAAACCAGTGACATCAGCTCGACGAACAAAGGGGGCAACCTCAGCCTCCTGCACACAGCGAAGATCTCCACCATTGGTGTTGTTAGAGACAGAAAGTAGAGGCAAGACACTGCCGCAAGAGATTTCATCAAGAGCATGGCTGACAACATCAACCCCTGTCGGGAAACGCCCAAGGTACAGCTTCCCACCTGAATCCCCCAGAAAAAGGACGTAGCATCCCTGGCCAGATTAACGGCAACTGCCAGCACCCCGATGACCAAAAACCCCAGGGGGACGAGCATGAGCTTGAAATAGAACCTGAACGGTATCCCCGCCTGCCAAACAATCAAACCGGTCATCAGCAGGATCACCAAAAAAGAGACGACTGGTGAAGGAAAAGCAAGACAAACGAACATTGTGGCCAGCGCCAGGGTCATCTTTTCCGCTGGATGCACATGGGATAATCTGTTAATATAGGCATACTGGTCAATTTTCAGCAAATTTGCAAACTACCCCCTACCTCTGCTCTGCTCCTTACGTGCTCTGGTAAACCCCAGGAAATAGCCGATAAAACCGGCACCAACTGCTGCCTGCAGGGCAAAAAGCAGGCTTTCGATCTCCCCACTGGGCGGCTCCCACAGAGGGCTAAACCAGGGTTCGTAATCAGGTTGGAGCTGGACGATAGCTTCTTCAGCCTGCCCGTCAGCGCCGCCAAACTCGGCTCCGCTTTTCATCCACAAGGGAAAAACAGCCAGTAGAACCACCAAAAAAATCAGAACTACATTTTTTGCTCTCATTGGGCATCAACCCCTTTAGCGCCAACAAATGTCCTAGGGATTACTGCCAACTCCTCTAACTCCCGCTTGCTGTGAACAGTCAACAAGTTAAACACCACTACTGTGAGCAAACCTTCGCTGATCGCCAGAGGAATCTGGGTAACCGCAAAAATCCCCATAAACTTTACAAATGATGCTCCAACCCCGCCGACCTCAGCCGGAAAGGCCAGGGCCAACTGCAAAGATGTGGTTACATAAGTCATCAAATCCCCCAGTGCTGCTGCCAGAAAAACCCCCAGCCACAAAGGCACTTTTAACTTCAAGCACGCTCTGTAGGTTAGATAAGCGACAAATGCTCCCACTACTGCCATAGAAAAGGTATTCGCACCCAGGGTAGTTAGACCTCCATGAGCCAACAGCAGGGCCTGGAAAAGGAGCACAATACAGCCCAGGACACTCATTGTTAGGGGACCAAAGAGAATCGCCCCAAGGCCAACTCCTGTCGGATGAGAACAACTCCCAGTTACCGAAGGAATTTTCAGAGCTGAAAGAACAAACACAAACGCTCCTGCCAATCCTAAGAGCATCTTCATTTCTGGGTGTTGGGAGAGCCTCTTATTGATCACCAGCACACCGGCAATAAGAAAAGGTAGTGTGACAACTCCCCACACAATACACCAGTGGATAGGCAGAAAACCCTCCATTATATGCATCGCATAGGCGCTACCCGGACAGAAGGCAAAAATACCCAGCAAAACCATCAGGAAGACAACCATTCGAGAATTCATCCTCTTTCCTCCCTTCTCTTACCAAAAACCCAATGTTTTAGTTGTTTAACAGGTGAACAACAAAAAACCCAGCCCTACGGGCTGGGGTAGTAACCAAGACACACGAACATTTCCCACCTCCCTATCCGCGTAGGGTTCGGCCGGGGCAGGAATAGGCAGGTCTCCTGGCTCGGGTTCATCTCCACCTTACGCCTTCCCATCCAGTTTCTTCCACTGGACAGTGGCACCGTGCAAGGCAGATCCCCCTCACAGTGGCGGGACCGCGCCGGACTCGCACCGGACTTCCCTTTTCGGCCTTGACGGCTCAAGGCCACCTATTCCCGAAGCACCCTATTTCAGACTTTGTTAAAGAACCGACTGCCCTGGAAAACTGGTCCAGTCCATCCTTGCGCTCGCTCTCGCACTCCGGTTGAACTCGCCCTAAGACTCGTTGCAGACGGTAGCCGACCGGCTCCTATGACGCCATCCGCGGCGCATAGTCGCCTACCTCAACTTCCTGTTGCGATTCGGCTACCGTTAGCTGCTCCTCGCCAAGGGCGAGGTAACAACCTCCATAAGGCCGCTTCGCCTACAAGGATAACCCTCTATTTTCGTATTTTGGTGGTGCCGCATGAGCGGCATGAAGGTCTATATGATCTTTATTCGACGAACTTGGCATTTTTCCTGCTCAGTTTTTCGAAAGCAAAAGCAGCCGCCTCGATCGTGCGGTCTAAGTCCTCCTCGGTGTGAGCTAAAGAAACAAACAAGGCCTCAAACTGGGATGGGGGGAGGTAAATCCCCTGCTGCAACATCAACTTGAAGAACTCTTTAAAACACTCCTGATCCGCGGTCACCGCGGTTTCGTAATCA
>DAINRC010000185.1:0-3164 GCA_036742135.1 Bacillota bacterium | reverse complement strand
GCTTGACCTCAGCGTGTCTCCTCCCGCTCCTCTGAAGCCGGATCAAAACACCGTCAGCCTCAATGTTGAGCTCCTCTGCTTTCTCCTC
Source organism: Bacillota bacterium (assembly GCA_036742135.1). Classification (GTDB taxonomy): domain Bacteria; phylum Bacillota; class DSM-12270; order Thermacetogeniales; family Thermacetogeniaceae; genus 50-218. The sequence goes on along the minus strand of DAINRC010000185.1, from coordinate 3,076 downwards.
CCCTTCGGGAACTATCCCATCCTCAAAGACCGCTTTCCTCAGTTCTTCAGCATCCCTCCGAAGCTCTTTCCCTACTTCCTTAAGAGCATGCCATACGGTCATCGCGCTTACCCCAGGCACAAGATACCCTATGACCTCTGCTGCCCCAGCAAAGGAAAGCTCGGTCGCAAGCTTTACTGCCAGTTCTTTGAAACGGGGTGTTATCCTCGCTCTCGGGGGTAAACCAAGAGCTTCGTCAAGATGAGCTCCTTGGGCTTAAACCGGATGAACGCTTCTGTCCCTTGGTGCAACAAATTGCCGTGGTACTAGCCTCAAAAGTTTCTTTTCGGGAAGCAGCCTCGTTTTTGCAAGAGTACCTCCTTGTTCCTGTGAGCGACGAAAAGATTCACGAATGGCTCCAAGAAGCAGGAGAAAAAAGAAACCAAGAGCAAGAAGAGGCCCGGCGCGCTCTTTTTGAAGACGGTGAGGTTCCGGAGGGCAGAAAGGAAGCCGAGCTTGTGGTTATTGAAGCCGACAGCGTTGTTATCTCCCTCCAGCGCTCCCAGCAGAAAAAAGCAGAAATCAAGCTCGGTACCATGCACGAAGGCTGGGAACCGATAACCCCTGCACAAACTCGCTTCCGCCTCAAAGGGAAAAAGTGCTTTAACTTGGTCCTCGCCGAAGCTATTCTTGTGGCACCTTCAGGGAAGCAAAAAGAGCGCATAAAAAAGCTCAAGAAATACTTTGCCCAAAACCCCAACATCCTTGATTGGCGCTTAGCAGAAGAAGGAGAATTACCCAACATTCCCATCTTACGAGGCTTAGGCGCTTCTGAACCCCAAAACAACCATGTCATTGCTGCAAGGATGAAAAAACGCGGCATGAGCTGGACCGTTGAGGGCGCCAACAACATGGTCCAGATGAGGTGTCTTGCGGCTTCAGAAGAGCTCAAAAACTGGCTTGATAAGTATCAGGAAGCAAAGTGGCCTGAGGTCAGTTCAGGCTGCTCACTAATCCAGAAGGAGCTTTTTGAACCCCTTCAAAAGGCAACCGACCCTGCGGCTTGGCTCCAGGCAAAAAATTCCTCTCCTTGCCACCAAGGCCCAGGGTACTCCTTTGGGAGAAGCGCTCAAAGTCTTGTCTAGAATTCCTTCGCTTGTGGCATAGCAAAAAGGAGAGGGATACGAACAACCCCTGACTCTGGTGCGTTGCACGCAAGAACAGGTGCCTGGGGGCCTTTAAAAATGCTGCGATAACCTCTGGCCTGAGCTCGCGATCTGTCTTGGTGTTCCAGGATGCCTTTGCTAACGCGAACCACCGTACCGGACGCGAAAGCAGTCGAAGACCGGCCGCGCCTGTCAGAAGGTCCTCCGCCCGCAGGTGATAAGCCGATGATAGGTCGCAACATACGGTTTCAATGCTCTCCGGATCACCCTGATGTGCCCGTTGGTCTTTGCTAAAGGCGTGGATGGTTTCTTGGTGCTTGCTTCTGCATCTCGGAGTAGTCCAGTTTGTTCAGGTCTCTTCGAGTAGCGTTGGAGTATCCGCCATATGTTGAAGAACCAAAAAATTTTTTCCACTCGGAGTTGACAGCTACGCAGACATCTCTGAGGTTGAACAGGTAAAGAAAGACCTGATAAGCTGGAAGCTGGGCCGGGTCATCACCCTGCTGGACCGGGGATTCAACTCTGAAGACAACCTGCGCTGCCTGCAGCGGGCGGGCGGCCACTACATAGCCGGGGAGAAGCTGCGCAGCGGCAAAGAAAAGACCGCAGAGGCCTCAAAGCGGGGAGGCCGCTACCAGACGGTGCGGGACAACCTGGAAGTCAAGGAGATCGTCGTCGGAAACAGCGAGGCCAGGGAGCGCTACATCCTGGTGCGCAACCCCGAAGAAGCTGCCTGGGACAGAGCCAGGCGAGAGATGATTACCAAGGAACTGGAGGAACAGCTTCCCCTTATCAAAACCCATGTCAAAGCCGTCTGCGAGCTCATGGCCCATCCGGTCTACGGCCGCTACCTGAAGCTGTACTCCCACGGCCTGCCGAAGATCGACCGGGCCAAGATCCGGGAAGAAGAAAAACTCGACGGCAAATACCTGCTGCGCACCTCAGACGATACCCTCTCCGCCGAAGATGTCGCACTGGGCTACAAACAACTGTTGCTGGTGGAAGATGCCTTGCGTACCCTTAAATTCCGCTTGGAGCTGCGCCCGATCTATCACCGTCTGGAAGACCGCATGGTCATGTAAAGCAGAGGACCGAAACCACCCCAGCTCAGGAGCAGATATTCAAGGCTTTAGCTGTTAAAGAACCGCCCCGTCTCTTCTCCATAAATCCCGCAGTTAAGAAAGACGCCTAGTAACACGACTCTAAAAACGTATTCCCTGAATTCCGTGTCCCATGCGGCTTACGGCCTTCTGTTTGTCTATGGACTGTCGAACTCCGGTTTCAGGAAAGAACAGAAGCACAATTTATTTTACAGACTCGACCTTTGAAACCATTAACTTAAAAATATTTTTGCTAAGTGCTGGTATCCTATTCCGTAAAGTATTTCTGAATTGTACGAGTCAAACAATAGATCATATAATATCCCGACAGAAGACTTGTTAATGGTAGCAACCACCTCAGCCTTTCCATTCTCCACTTTATATACGTTAATATCTTGGTGGTTCTCACTTAAAAAGTAGGCAGTACCTGAATTAGGCTTAAAAACCAAACTGTATATGGTACCATATTCACCAACTTTTGTGATTTTGGTGTCGAATACTCTAAATACGTTATCATGACCAATAAAATATGCTTCTCTGGGATTTATAGGGTTATAAACAATGTTTGATGGCCTAGCCTGATCAAATAAATTAGTCCAATTATTTCCATTATCAGATGTAAACCATAAACCATTGTGAGCCGCAGCCAATATATGCCGAGGGTTTTTAGGGTTAATTGCTATTTGATTAACTAAATAAGCTCCGGTTATTTCTGAGTGTTCTGCCCAGGTTTCACCCTGATCTTTACTAATATATAGTTTTGCACTTGCCTCATGGGTTTCGCTTACTACATATATTGTTGCGATTTGTGTTGGATGAAATGTTAAGAAG
>DAINRC010000184.1:2987-3198 GCA_036742135.1 Bacillota bacterium | reverse complement strand
CCTCGCAGGCTGTCGATACGGCGGAACGACTCGTACAGGGAAATCATGTCCCCCTGAGCCATTACCTCCAGTGGCGATCGCCCGTTGAAGAATTCGTTGTGATTGGGCATTGCCGGAAAGCCGTAAGTGTTTTCCGGGTTATCGAAGATCAGCCGAAGTGCTGCGTGGATGTTGAGAATAAAACTGACGCGCTGCATCTGGTCGGGGTCCA
>DAINRC010000184.1:0-2977 GCA_036742135.1 Bacillota bacterium | reverse complement strand
GTGCGTGAGTGCTGCGGGAGATACGCAGTATCCGACAGGCCTGTTCGGTAGACGCTTGCCATTTTTCGAGAACGTTCACCGCGGTTCGAAGGCCGGCGGCGCACTGGTCTTTGGTAAACGCGGGTGCCTGAAGAGTCGCAGTCATGGCAATTGCTCGATTAATTCCATGGACTCAGGATAGCATCTTATGTGTCTGTAGACACAATTATGTACGCGCTATCTTTCTGGACACTCAGTTTGAGGAAATCTCACCGAGACCAAATAGAACGACCAGTTTGAGCCATACACCACCCAGAGCGCGGAGTCAGCTGGGGGGTACAACCGAAACGATGCACCATCTATCGCAGCCGGCTGCCGTGATGGCAGAATCACATCAAAGCAAATCCAACAAGGAGGTTTTAGTGAGCCACATGTCCCGTATAGTCGTCCGTATCGTCGCGTCAGCATTAGCGATATTTGCCCTCTCCGGATGCGCAACCAGAAAGGATTTTTATGCTATGGGGGGTAGCCGCGCTGACGGCAGCGTCGATATGGCGTACGACTTTCGCCCTTTCGAAAAGCCCGTTGTTAATCAGCAGCAGGCGTATGCGATTGCTAAGCAAAAATGTAGTGTCTGGGGATATAGCCAGGCCGAGCCATTCGGTGGTCAGACCGTGAACTGCCAGCAGCGCGACGGCTGGGGGAACTGTGTGGCGGGCCAGGTGATCGTTAAGTATCAATGCATTGGCAACATCGACGCCTCCAGCCCAACGATTCCTGCATCGGCACAACATCTGTCATCAACTACTAGTAGTTCTGCTAGTGCAAACCTGCTCAGCCCGGATCAGTGGAAGCAGGTTCAGCTGCAGCGGTTGCAGGGCGAGACGGGCCTCAGCTATGAGGAATACAGTCGGCGCTACAAGCAGATAATGGAAGAGTGACAGCACGGTCTCGCACCAGTCGCGCTTACCCCTATTGGCAGATGGATCGGATCTGAGCCATCGCTCAGGCGTCTCCGTAGCGGAGACGCCTGCAATCGCCCTACTTTTCCACCCTTGACGGTAAATCCAGTTTCCGCCCGAACTCACCGGCGCTCAAACCCCACCGTTTAGTGGTATTTACCGCGCCACCACCACGGCTATTCCCTCGAATGTGAGGGTTTTAACTGAGTCTCCAAGTCACTTTTACTTGTGAGCGGCCGTCACCTGTACCGGCCCAGCCCGCTTGGCGTTTGCCCAGCAAAGCGACCGATTACCGCGACTTCTTGCCTATCGCAACTGCTCACCACTGATGGCAGAATCGAATCAAAGGATTGCCAACAGCGGTATCAAGGAGGGGTTATGGAGTTTCAAGAGAAACTGGCCAGTCTGGCTGCGAAGATCCGTCAGCAAAAGTCGGTCATTCAGACCGAAGAAGCTACCAAGAACGCCTTTGTCATGCCCTTCATACAGAGCGTGCTCGGCTACGACGTCTTCGACCCTACAGAAGTGGTTCCCGAGTTCGTTTGTGACGTCGGAACCAAGAAAGGCGAGAAGATCGACTATGCCATCCTCAAGGATGGGCAGATCCAGATCCTGATCGAAAGCAAGAAGATCGGCGAGCCACTGAATATCAACCACGCCAGCCAGCTCTTCCGCTACTTCCACGTTACGACAGCCAGAATCTCGATCCTCACCAATGGCCAGGTCTACCGCTTCTTCACTGACCTGGACGCCCCAAACAAGATGGACGAAAAGCCGTTCCTCGAATTCGACCTTCTCGACATCGATGACCACGTCGTGCCGGAGCTGCAGAAGCTGACCAAGAGCGCATTCGATGTCGACTCGATCATCAGCGCCGCGGGCGAGCTGAAGTATGTAGGGCAGATTAAGCGTGTCCTCGCCGCCCAGTTCAGCGAACCCGACGATGACTTCGTCCGGCTCGTAGCTTCCCGCGTGTATGACGGTGTCATCACTCAGAAGGTGCGCGAGCAGTTCGCCCAGCTCACTCGAAAGGCTACGGCGCAGTTTCTGGGGGATCAGATAAATGAGCGCCTGAAGTCAGCGATGACCGGTGCCGTAAGACCTGTGATCCCTGCCCAGGTATCACCTGAGACACAAGAGCCGGCCGAAAACTCTCCCGATAGCGATGCTGAGAAGACCAAGATCGAAACCACGGTTGAAGAAATCGAGGGCTTCAACATCATCAAGGCGATCGTACGGTCGGAAGTCGACGTGAAGCGCATAGCCGCCCGCGACACGCAAAGCTATTTCGGCGTGCTACTCGATGACAACAATCGTAAGCCGCTGGCCCGCCTGCACTTCAACCGTCAGCAAAAGTACCTCGGTACCTTCGACGCGGACAAGAACGAGACCCGCCATCCGATCGACGCGCTCGACGACATTTTCGAGTTCGCAGACATTTTGAAAGACACAGCCAAAAGCTACGCCTGCTGAGCGCCCGCTAGGAGGCACGCACCCGGCCTAGTGCAATTCAGGCTGGGTGCATTGGCACCCCCAATATCAACACATCCGCAAGGAAGCCCTGGTCTGTCCCGGGCTGAGTGGACACTGGCTTAAGGTGGATAATGTCCGCCGCAAGGAGTGTTCATGACCCAGACCACTTGGCCAGCGAATAATTTCCAACGTCGAGGCCGCCTCGAACGAAAGCGGGCGAGGGCGCCAAAATAGTGCGGGGCACTCTCGGAGTGAGCGTTCGAGATATTGAGCGTTACGGAATACTCGGAGGGCCGATTCCCTACCTAAGGCAGATAATGCCTAACTGGGACAACGGAGAGCGATTCTTAGGTGGGAAAAACAGCTTTTTCAGAAAGAACCTAGGCTTGCCTTGGTAAAAGCAGATTGTGGAGCCGGACCGATGGCCTTCTCGCTTCAGATGATTCACGGCGGCGGGAGGTCGCGATCCGGGTCGCGTAGTTGCACAAGCCCAGTGCTCAAACTGCAATCAGGTGATTGACTGGTGATTGACCGTACTCTGGCTTGCAGATGGAAAAATGCAC
>DAINRC010000183.1:428-3202 GCA_036742135.1 Bacillota bacterium | reverse complement strand
TGGGATACCGGAGGGCCCGGGGCGAAGAGGCGAAATGAAAATGGAGATAGGAAGCCAGGAGGTGGCCGGAAAGATAGCCGTCAAACCTTTCCCCTTCTCCCCCGAGGAAGGAAAACGCCCAGGGGAAAGGGGTGCTCTTCGGGGTAAAAGACGAATAATGGAATTCGTGCCCGCGAAGCACCTCATTTGCCCTACAAAGGAGGTTTGCTTCCAGGGCCCGGGCCCTCCGGTATCCCATTCCCACAAGACGCTTTTCCATCTGACACTTGCCAGGGATCAGCCCCACCATCGGAAAAGAACGTCCTTCCTGGTCAACCAGTTCTTCGCAAAGGTAGATAAACCCGCCACATTCCGCATAGATAGGCATTCCCCAGGCGTGGGCATGGCGGAGGCTCTGGCGCATTTCCAAATTTGCCGCAAGCTGCTCAGCAAAAAGCTCTGGAAAACCGCCTCCCAGCAGAATTCCCCCAACATCAGGAGGGATTCTTTCGTCCCTCAAAGGACTGAAAGGGACCAGCTCTACCCCAAGCCCTTCGAGAAGTTCAAGGCCATCCCGGTAATAAAAATTGAAGGCTTGATCCCAAGCAATGGCAACGGGGATCTTTTCACCAAGCGGAGGATCACCTATCACCTCTTCAAAAGCACGATCAGCAAACTGAAGCCCAGATTCTTCTTCAAAAGCAGCACCAGAGCTTCCCAGAGCAGAACGGGCAACTTGGAATACTGCCGCGAGATCAACCTGTTTGGCAACTGCTTCCACTAATTCCCCCAGCGCGTTCTTGATCTCCTGCTGCTCCAGCACAGGGACAAGACCGAGGTGGCGCTCCGGAAAGCGGGGGATGCTCCCTTCCCGGATCGCTCCCAATACTGGAACCCCGAAATCCGCAAACCCTGACTTCACTATTTCCAGGTGGCGGTGACCGCGCACGCGGTTAAGGATCACTCCAGCGAGGGTAAGACCTGGGTCCATCGCCCGGCACCCCAGAAACTCCGCCACAGCGCTCCGTGCCTGGGCACTGACATCAACCACCAAAATCACAGGGCAGCCGAGGAGTTTGGCGACTTCTGCGGTAGAGGCCCTTTCCCCCTCACCCTGAACCCCGTCAAAAAGGCCCATTACTCCTTCAATAACGGCAACATCAGCATCTGCAGCAGCCCGCTCAAAAATCTTCTTCACCTGAGAATAAGAGAGAAGCCAGGTGTCCAGATTGCGCGACCAGCGCCCAGTCACCGCTGTATGATAGCCGGGGTCGATAAAATCAGGCCCTACCTTGAACCCCTGCACTCGGTAGCCGCACCGGGCCAGTGCTCCCATCAAACCGGTGGCAATACTCGTTTTGCCGGCGCTACTCCGCAGCGCCGCAATCACCAAACAAGGCTTCTTTCCCAAGCTCCTCACTCCCCACGCCGCCCAGGAAGTTCCATCAACTCGTAGATTCCTGCCAGATCCAGGCTCTCCCGGCACCTAGCTGCCAGCCGGTCGATCTCCTTGTCCAAGAAATCCCTGCTGCTCCAACTGCCCAAGGAATGATCCGGCAGCCCCTTGCGTCTGCGGAGCCACCGCAACAGGTGGGCGCGGAACTGGTCGTTGTCAAAGATCCCGTGAAAATAAGTCCCCCAGACCAAACCAGTGGCATCCACAGCACCATCCCAGTCTTCGCAGGGGACTCCCTGGCGGGCGCAAACCCGCAGCAGAGGACGCGCCCCTTCCCCAAGAACCGTCCTTCCCATATGAATCTCATACCCACTCACAGAAAGACCCCGAACCTCCCGGAAGAGCTCCCCTTCACCGCAGATTTCCCCTATTGCCTGGGCAAGCACCTTTTCCCTGGAGAAAGTAGTAACTGTATCCAAAAGGCCAAGACCGGGCAATTCACCGCGGGAAGACTCCACATGCTCGGGGTCCCTTAACTGGCGGCCCAACATCTGATAGCCTCCACAAAGCCCACAGACCGGAACCCCCTGAGCCGCGGCCTTTCTCACCGCGGCCGCATAGCCTGTCTCGTAGAGGTAAAAAAGGTCCTCAATGGTGTTCTTTGTTCCCGGGATGATGATCAGATCTGGTGAACCCAGGGGCTCCCCGTCTTTGACATAGCGGACACAAACTCCGGGTTCGAGAGCGAGAGCATCAAAGTCGGTGAAATTGGAAATTCGAGGCAGGTAAATGACGGCAACTTCGATCTCACCAGGAGGTCCCGGAGATGGTTCTTCAAGACAAACAGAATCCTCGGCAGGAAGGCGCAGATCTTGAAGATAGGGGAGCACACCCAAAACCGGCTTTCCCGTTCTCTCTTCCAGGAAGTCGAGGGCGGGTTCGAGGAGGGCGCGATCCCCCCTGAATTTGTTGAAGATGATTCCGCGGACAAGCTGCTCCTCTTCTGGTTCCAGGAGGGCAAGGGTTCCCACAACCGAGGCGAGGGCGCCACCGCGGTCAATGTCTGCCACCAGTAAAACAGGTGCTCCAGCCAAACGAGCAGTCCGCATGTTGGCGAGGTCGCGGTCCTTGAGATTAACTTCGGCAGGACTGCCTGCTCCCTCGATCACGATAATCTCAAATTCCTCATCCAGCTTTTGGAGCACATCTCTAATTACTTGAAAAAGCTCCAGATTACGACCCAGATGGTAATCCCGTGCACTCATGTTCCCTATGGGCTTGCCTAACACGATCACCTGTGATGAGGCGTCTCCCGTCGGCTTCAGCAGAATGGGGTTCATTTCCACAGAGGGCTCAAGACCAGCAGCCTGCGCCTGAACCGCCTGGGCGCGTCCGATTT
>DAINRC010000183.1:0-418 GCA_036742135.1 Bacillota bacterium | reverse complement strand
CCCCTCCTGACGGTGTGACAAACGAATTAAGAGCCATGTTCTGCGCCTTAAAAGGAACGACACGGTAGCCGTCCTGACGGAAAATCCTGCACAGGGCCGTGACGATGATGCTTTTTCCCACATTGGAGGCAGTTCCCTGAATCATAATTTTCTTCGCCATCAAAATCACCCCATCTTGATCCTGAGTAAGAAACCAAGCAACCTCACTACCCCCATCTGACTGCTACAACCCAGCCTGACCGCGGGCCAGCGCCAGCAAAGCGTTTACAATCGCCACAGCCACCGCACTACCGCCCCGAGAGCCGATCATCGTAATGTAGGGGATCGATTGTTCTGCCAGGCGTGCCTTGACTTCCGCAGCCCCGACAAAGCCAACCGGTGTTCCGATAACTAATGCCGGTCTGATCCCCTGAGAAGC
>DAINRC010000182.1:0-3213 GCA_036742135.1 Bacillota bacterium | reverse complement strand
GTCCGAGCAAGGTGGCGGTTGCTGTCCGGACCGGGGAAAAGATCGTTCTCCAAGAGGAGGATTATCGCCCCTGGACCAAGCTCCACCCAGTCTTGGGGTGGCCGTTTTTGCGAGGGCCAGTTGTTCTGCTAGAGTCGTTGATTCTCGGGGTGCGGGCTTTGAATTATTCTGCTGCAATTGTTGCAGGTGAAGAAGGCGAAGAACTCGGTGCCATCGAGCTCGGCATGACTGTAGTGGTTGCCTTGCTGCTGGCAATTGCTCTTTTTATTCTTCTCCCCGCATGGATCGGCCATCTCGTTAGTTGCTGCCTGGGGAGCTTGGGGCAAAACGTTGTTGAGGGAAGTGTGCGCCTCACAATTTTTCTCTTATATCTTTACTTTATCCGAAGTTTCCGTGACATCCAAAGGGTTTTTCAGTTCCATGGAGCAGAGCACAAGGTAATCAATACCTGGGAAGAGGGCGCTGCCCTGACTGTTGCCGAGGCTGCCAAGCGCTCTCCTCTGCATCCAGGGTGCGGAACTGCCTTTATTCTGGTGGTTTTGGTGCTCAGTATCTTTATTTTTGCTTTTCTTGGTGAGGGCCCCTGGTGGTGGAGGTTCGGCTCCCGTTTAGCTTTACTTCCCTTGGTGGCCGGAATTGCTTATGAATTTCTCCTCTTGAGCCGCGATCATAAAGAAAAAATGAGGTTGTTGATTGCTCCGGGTCTCTGGCTGCAGAAGCTGACTACTGAGGAACCGGATGCCAGTCAGTTGGAAGTGGCCCTGACAGCTTTCCAGGCTGTGCTTCCAGCTTCTGACGCAAGCAGTGCTGCTGGGGGTGATGAAGATGATCGAAAAACTGGAAGGTCTTGAAGCCAAATATGAAGAACTGGAGCAGTTGCTTAGCAGCCAAGAAGTCATTGCTGACCAAAAAAAGTGGCAGAAATATGCGAAAGCTCATGCTGAACTGACAGAGGTTGTTTCCACCTATAGGACCTACAAGAAGGTCTGCCAGGAGATCAAGGAAACAAAAGCACTGCTGGAAGAAAAGGTCGAGCCTGAGCTGAAGGATCTTGCTGAGGAGGAGCTTGAGCAACTCCAGGAAAAAAAGGAGGAACTTGAGGAGAAGCTGAAAATCCTCCTGCTGCCTCGTGATCCCAGGGATGAAAAGAACGTGATCATGGAGATCAGGGCGGGAACCGGTGGTGAAGAAGCTGCCCTTTTTGCTGCCGATCTTTTCCGGATGTATACCCGCTACGCTGAGCGTCAGGGCTGGAAGATTGATGTTTTGAGCACCCATCCCACTGACATTGGAGGCTTTAAAGAAGTTATTTTCTTGGTTAAGGGAGATAGAGTCTTCAGCAAGCTCAAATACGAAAGTGGTGTTCACCGCGTGCAAAGGATCCCGATCACTGAGTCTGGGGGAAGAATCCACACCTCAACAGCAACTGTAGCTGTTTTGCCGGAAGCAGAAGAAGTGGAAGTGGAAATTAATCCTGATGACCTGCGGATTGATGTTTTTTGTTCTAGTGGCCCTGGGGGCCAATCCGTCAACACTACCCAGTCAGCGGTGCGGATTACCCACCTTCCTACAGGGCTGGTGGTCACCTGCCAGGACGAGAAATCTCAGCACAAGAACAAAGAAAAGGCCTTGAAGGTTTTGCGGGCACGACTTCTGGATAAATTACAGCAAGAGCGTGAAGGGGAGATTTCCAACCTGCGCAGGAGCCAGGTAGGGAGCGGGGAGCGCAGTGAGCGCATTAGAACTTATAATTTTCCTCAAAACAGGGTAACGGATCACCGTATTGGGCTCACCCTTTACCGACTTTCCGAGGTCCTCGACGGAGACCTGGAGGAGATTATCTCCAGCTTGATTACTTACTACCGTGCCCAGCAACTCCAGGAAGAGCTGGGCCAGGGGGAAGCGAGTGCTTGAATGGATGTGGGTTTGCTGTTGACTGAAGGAACCCGGTTTCTGCGTGCCCAGGGAATAGCAACACCCCGCCTTGATGCCGAGGTGCTGCTGGCATTCGTTTTAGGAAAAAAGAGAGTTGATCTCCTAATTCACCCTGAGATTGAGGTTGCTCCAGAAAAGGTGGTTTTTTTCCGTCAACTCCTGCGGAAAAGAGCAGAAGGAGTTCCTGTTGCTTATCTAACCGGGAAAAGGGAGTTCATGTCCCTCGAGTTCCAGGTTACCCCAGATGTTCTGATCCCCAGGCCGGAAACCGAACTCTTGGTGGAAAAAGTCCTCGATTTTTTAAAACTACAGGATGATCATAAAGACCACTTTTTGGTTGCTGATGTGGGCACAGGGAGTGGAGCCATTGCTGTTAGTCTGGCTTCCTATCATCCGAGGGTGCGCGTGGTCGCTATAGATGTAGCTGAAGAAGCCCTGGAGGTGGCTCGCTCTAATGCTAGGAATCATGGTGTTCAGGACAGAATCGAATTCCTTTGTGGCGATCTCCTGACACCTCTGTTAGCGGCAGGAGAAATCGGAAAAGGAGATGTTGTTGTGGCCAACCTTCCTTACATCCCCACCGGGGAACTGGCTTTTTTACCACCAGATGTGCGCGCCGAGCCCATGGTTGCTCTTGATGGGGGAAGCGATGGGCTTGACCTCTATAGGAGGCTTCTCCCCCAAGCTGCCTCTTTCCTGACTCCAGGAGGTCTTCTTGCTTGTGAGTTGGGGCCAGGGCAGGCGCGGCTTCTTGCAGAATTGCTCGACCCGCAGAAATGGAGTAAGCCCCTCATAGAACTTGATTACCAGGGTCATGACCGCTTACTTACAGTGGTTCGGAAAAAGAATTGAGGGGGTAGCAGTGAACAAAGAAAAAGAGACCTTATATCTTCGCGTTGATCCCGAAAATCCGGAGCCTGAGAAAATTGAAGTAGCAGCAGCAGTAATCCGGGCCGGTGGTCTTGTTGCTTTTCCGACGGAAACAGTTTACGGACTGGGAGCAAATGCCTTTGACCGGAAAGCAGTAGAAAAGATTTTTGCCGTCAAAGGCAGACCGCGTCGTAATCCCTTGATTGTCCATGTAGCCTCAGTGGAGCAGGCGCGCCAACTGGTAGCTTCCTGGCCAAAGGTTGCCGAGGTCCTTGCCGGATCTTTCTGGCCAGGCCCCTTAACCTTGGTCTTGCCCCGGGCACCGCAGGTTCCTGATGAAGTTACTGCAGGGCTTCCCAATGTTGGACTGCGCTTTCCAGCCCACAAGGTTGCCCTGGCCCTGATTAC
>DAINRC010000181.1:0-3266 GCA_036742135.1 Bacillota bacterium | reverse complement strand
TCCTTTTGCAGAGTCAGCAATTCTCCAATGCCCCGTGCAGCCAGGCTGAGAAGCTTCTGAAGTTCTTCCCAAGAAAAAGGTGCCCCTTCTGCGGTTCCCTGCACCTCGACAAACTTACCACTTCCAGTCATCACCACATTCATGTCTATCTCAGCCCGAGCGTCTTCCTCAAAGCAGAGGTCGAGTCTGATTTCCCCGTCTACCCTACCGACACTTACTGCAGCAAGATAATCACAAACAGGGACTTCTTCGATTTCTCCCCTTTCTTTCAGGAACCTGAGAGCATCAACGAGAGCGATGAACCCCCCCGTTATCGCTGCAGTGCGTGTTCCTCCATCAGCCTGAATCACATCACAGTCAATCCAGATGGTCCGCTCCCCAAGTTTATGGAGATCGACAACAGCCCGCAACGACCTCCCGATAAGCCTCTGGATTTCGCAACTCCTACCACTGAGGCGCCCCCGAGAGATGTCGCGCGGGGTGCGCACATTAGTCGATCTAGGCAGCATACCGTATTCTGCAGTTATCCATCCCTTGCCTTCTCCTTTTATAAACGGGGGAACCTTATCCTCAATACTGGCAGAACAGATCAGCTTGGTATCCCCCACCTCGATCAGCACAGAACCCTCAGCATGTTTCAGATAACCCCGGTGAATACGCACCGGCCGCATTTCTTCTGGCTTTCTACCATCAGGTCGCACATTTATCATCTCCTAGCCTCTATTATGCCAAAGTTTTTATAAAAAAACAGCCACTCTTGACCGCAGGGCAATACACCAGGTATGATTGGGAAGCAGTGTCAAAATTTGTCGGTGACACCAGCTCCCCAGGAGTGAATACTGAAATGCCCAGTCATCCTGATGAAAAAACCGCTGGAAGCTGCATGCCACATCAATCCCTGCCGAGGAGCAGGCTGTGACTGGCGGAAAAGCACATCCTCCTGGCCAGCAGGGTCACCAGAAAGCTGCCAAGCGCGGTGGAACCGACGAGCATCAGCATCACCACGATCTGGTACTTCACCGCAATGAGGGGGTCAGCGCCGGCAAGGATCTGACCGCTCATCATCCCAGGAAGAAACACCAGCCCCACTCCCATCATCGAATTGATCGAGGGGATCATCCCAGCGCTGACAGCCCGCCTGAAGATGTCCCCGGATGCCTCTCGGTAGTCGGCACCAAGAGAAAGGAACATCTCCACAACATCCCTCTGGGCCCGCAGGTCTCCAAAAAGTCGCTCAAGAGAAAGGGCAATGGCGTTCATCGAATTGCCGATCACCATTCCCCCAATTGGCAGGAAGTAGCTGGGTTTGTACCACGGTTCGACCTGGATGACTCCCGCAGTGACGATATACGTCACCAGGGTGTAGCTGAGGAACATAGAAACAATAGTGGGAGCCAGGTAGGGGACTTCTTTGTTCTTCACCCTTCCGCTGATGATCTGGGCAGCAAAGAGGACCATTGCCGCATAAACGAGAAGCACAGGGCCGGGAGAGTTCAACTGAAAGACGTACTTCAAAAGAAATCCCATCAGGAAAAGCTGGGAAACGGTGCGCACCACCCCCCAGAAGATGTCTTTGTGAAGACCGAGTTGGAGAACAAAGGAACTCAGTCCGGCAAGAACGACGAAGAGCAGGGAAAGCAACAATCCTGACCAACTGATGTCAATGACGCTCATCGAACTTCCTCCTTAAGACTCCCCTGATCGAGATACAGCAAACGATAATTCACCTTGCGGGGAAGGTAATCACTGTGATTGACCATAACAATACTCACTCCCTGCTCCTGGTTGAGAGCCTCCAGGTAGTTTTCCACAACCCGGCACATCTGGGGATCCAGAGAAGCTGTCGGTTCATCCAGAAGAAGCACCTCGGGCTTAAGCAGAAGCGCCCTGATCAGGGCAAGGCGCTGTTTCTGCCCTACTGAAAGGTTGCGGGCATTGGCATCAAGAGAAACATCCTCCAGCCTGAAGGTCTTCAGGTACTCCTTTAGCACCTCATCTCCAGGCGGTGCCGCCTTCCCTGCTGAGCGGAAACGAAAAGGGAGGCAGAGGTTGTCCCGCACCGGGACGTCGAGGAGCACAGGTGTTTGCGGAAGGTAGATGACCCGACGGCGAAGTGAAGGATAATCATAACTGGAAAGGGGCCGGCCGTGGAAAAGGACAACCCCTTCCTGAGGTTCCAGGAGGCCGTTGAGGAGGCGTAGTAATGTAGACTTTCCGCTCCCAGAAGGCCCTCTGATAATCAGGAAGTCTCCTTTCTCAATCACCAGGCTAATCCCTTTGAGCACTGGTGCTGAGTCATGGTAACCGAAAACAACGTTCTCCAGTTCGAGCATTTTCGTGGTACTCCTCACAGTTCTTCCGCAACCCTCAGAAACTCCTCCAGTTCATCAATAACCTCAGCGAGGTTAACGGCAGCAGCCTCCCCCGGATAGATTCTCCTTCCGAAGGGATACCCTCCTTCGCGCTCATATCCTTCCTTCTCAGGAACCTGGCGGCCTTTCAGCCATTTCCTGGCAACCTGAGCCGGGGAATGGAAGCAGAAGCGGTGTTCTCCACCCTCGACAACGAACTCGTAGAGGCTGTAGTAGTCCTCATCCTTCTGGCAGTGAGGGCAACCTCCGGTGAAGCTGGCGAACTCCAGATAACTCCTTTTTTCGCGGCGCGCCCGCCTCCGGCATGCAGCACAAAGCCTGATGCGCGGTGGTCCAGGCACAAAGAAAATCTTGAGTCCATCTTCGGAACCAAACTTTGCTGCCATCACCGCAAGAACTTTTTCTTTAAGGTCGTAGAGGTAAGACTCCCCTGCCTTAGCGTAGTGGTTCAGGTGGTAAAGGTAGTAGGAGGCCCGCAGTAGTAAAGCGGTTTTTTCTGAAAATTCTTCTAAGGCCCGGAGAAACTTCTCCTTCCTTAACCTGGTATAGTAGCAGGAACGCCATCTCTTGAGCCGCGTCCAGGCAGCTTGAGCTCCTTTACGGGCACTTTCTTCTCCTTCCCAGCGCCTGAGGATCTTGGGCATTTGGCGGCGCACCGCTTCAACCTGATCCCCACTGAAAAGAGGCAAGTCACCGTGTTTATACCTGATAAAGTTCTTGACCTCTAAGTAGCCCTCTGTTGCCAGACGGTAAACCTCATGTGGCGTTACTCCCAAAATACGACAGACCTGGGCAGTTGTTAGCAGATTCCGCGCCGCATCTGCCATCACCGCAGCCCCCCTCACTTCCTCTGCTTCCACCATGTATACCATACCGCCCAGACAATGATGAGCA
>DAINRC010000180.1:2042-3284 GCA_036742135.1 Bacillota bacterium | reverse complement strand
GCGTTTGAGGAAATCTTCTCGAATGCCGACCATACTTCCATTATACCCTGCCGGGAGTTTTTTGGGCGAGCTGAGGAAGAATAGTGTCTCTCCATTGTTGCGGAGTTTTGTAAAACTATGAAAAGACTTCTGAAACTGTACAAAGAAAGGTGGTTTCGCATGCACACGCCCTCATTCTCCATCGTCCGGGCCTGCCCGGGTGGCTGTGCGAGATGCTCAAGATGCTTAATTCTCGACAGTATTTGGCAATGTCCCCCTTGCAGTGGATCACCCCTTGTGAAATAATTTAAGGTGTCCCGGTGCCGGGACTTTTCTTTTTGACGGCAGGAAATTATGCTTCCTCTGGGGAAACTGAAAAACAAAAACGGGGGAGATAGGATGAGCGATGAACATGTCACCCTGCCGCGGGAGTTGAAAGAGTGGCTCTTAAACGATCCTTTCCCCAGGTTGTTGGGAGTGGAAATAGTGGAGCTTGAGCCCGGTTATTCTCGGGTCAGGTTGAAGGTGACGGAGCAGATGACTAACATTCACGGCATTACCCACGGCGGGGTCATTTTTACCGTGGCCGATGTGGCCTTTGGTATCGCCAGTAATTCCCGGGGTGTGCCAGCCGTTGGTATAAATATGAACATCAGCTTATTTAAAGAAAAGCGTTCCTGGGGATGAACTGGTGGCTACCGCCCGCGAGGAAAATTTAACCCGCCATACCGGGTTGTACCGGATTACCGTGGAGAACCAGCGGGGGGAACTGCTGGCCGTGGCTTCAGGCCTGGTCTACCGGCGGAGCCGGCAAGAGGAAACCTGAACCCCGGTCTCTCCATGGTCCGCAGGATCTATCCTTCTTTGTGTTTGGAGCTGTTGTTTTTCTCATTGGCCTGCTGCTCGTTCGATGCGGTGGGACTTAATTTGCTGGCTTTGCGGATGTTGGCTAAATCGTAACTTGCCGCACCCCTGCTCCTGGAATTACCGAATCTCGTAATTTTTCCGCGGAGCAGCCGGGCTTGTTAAACAGTTTACAGACGATTGAGGGACATTAAGTTAAGCTTTGATCATAAAGACAAATTTTCAGGAGGGAGTGGTATGTCCCCAAAAATTTTATGCTGCGGCATTCTGGAAAAGGAATTGGAGTACGTTCTGCAAGGAAAAGAAGTTGAAATTCATTACCTGGAACCAGGGCTCCACGTGGATTTCGACAAATTGGGAGAAGCTCTTGTGCAGGCCCTGGACGATGTGAAAGAAGAC
>DAINRC010000180.1:0-1772 GCA_036742135.1 Bacillota bacterium | reverse complement strand
CTGGAGAACTGGCGCAAGATATTCGTAGAAGGCTTGAAATGGGATGAGATTGACGCCCGGCAGAATTTCGGTTATTATGACCGTATCCTGCTGCTGGACACCGGGATCACCCCTGTTGACGACGAGAAAATTCTGGAGTTCTTTGATTATACCCAGGTGCCCGTTGAAATACTGCCCATAGATTTGGAACATTTTCGCAGGGAAGTGGAAAAGCTTTTGGAAGAAGGGAAATCATGAAAAAGATACGCTGCATGAAGGAGTTAGAAATATTTTCAGCCCTGGACTTTGCTGAGCGGGAAAGAATCGGCGCGCTGGCCCGCAAAAGGGTTTACCGTAAAAACGAGTTTATTTTCAGGGAAGGAGAGCCCGCCGATGCTATCTACCTTATTAAATACGGCCGGGTGAAACTGTTTAAAGTGTCCGGAGAGGGTAAGGAGATCATCCTGGACATCCTCAAAGAGGACGACATGTTCGGTGAAAACACCTTCTTCGAGGATACCCTGCATACCATGAGCGCCCAGGCAATGGCGGATACCTTCGTGTGCTCCTGCACCAGGGAAGACTTTGCCGTTTTGCTTAAAAACCCCCAAATTTCCTTGAAGATCATTCAACTGCTTGGAAAGAAGTTGAACGATTTTACCGACCAGGTGGCCAACATGGCCTTCAGGGACGTGAGGGGAAGGATTGCTGCTACGCTCTTGAGGCTGGCGGATGAGTACGGCATTCCCTCTCCGGAAGGTATTACCATCGATATCGAGCTGACGCACCAGGATATCGGCAACCTGGTCAGCGCCTCCCGGGTGATGGTGACGAAGATTTTAGGTCTCTTGAAGCAGGAAGGGATCATTGCCGCCAGGGGGCACCGCATCTGCCTGCTGGACCGGGAAAGGCTGGCTGAAGCCCTGGAAGCTTGTTGTTGAGGAAGTGTGACACTAAATGAACGATAAACAATCTGGTAAAACTCCAGCTGCCGGTGATGAAACATTTGCCCTAAAGATCATTCAAAATTTAGCCGGGCAAATCCAGTTTATGGCCCTTCTGCTGTATGAGATCAAAGCCGGAACATCCCGGGAAGGGTTCTGGTCGTCTTTTTAAATCTCTACCTGCATTCGGAATACGCTGCGGGTAACAAAAGGGGAAATTTAAGGAATATTCCGATTAAAGTTCTTGCCGAAGCCGCAGGGGTTACTCCGGAAGAACTCTGGAAATCCCTTGATCAACTGGAAGCGGCCTTTAAAATTGAGTCCTGCAGGGACGGAATGAAGTGACGTAACCTTGTAAACCAGTTAACAGATTCAGTAAGTCGGTGGACTTTATATTTTTTTCTTAAAGAAAAAATCAGTAAAAGGAGGAATTCAGCCATGTCCGTACGTGAAGCCATCAAAGCGCAGATTATCGGGGCGTTGAAAGGGGCGACTTTTCCCATCCACACCCCTGAGGAGTTGCTGGCGTCGTTTCCCCAGGGAGCCGAAACCACATGCCAGGCTGGCGACTTAAAGATGACCGCCGGCGAGGCCGGCAAACTGTTGAAAGCAGGTGATTTTCCCTTCAAGTCCGCTGAAGAAGTGGCTGAAACCATTGTTAACCGGGCCGGGCTTTAACTTTTCGGGAGGGAAAGCGGGTCTATCGCCGCACTCAAGGCGGCTCCCGTGGTTTGGAGAAATCCGCAAGGCTCTCTACAACAGGGGATTGGCCGGCTGTCCCCTCTTGCCCGGTATCCCGTGGCACCGGCCGGGGGAAGACACCGGCCCAACCAGTATGGTTCTTTCCGG
>DAINRC010000179.1:0-3303 GCA_036742135.1 Bacillota bacterium | reverse complement strand
GGCCCGATCGGCGACACGCTAGGTCACCTTTTCATGCACTGGCTAAAAGTGGGTGTAGGAACCCACAAGATCATTATCAATGATGCAAAAGCCAAGGTTCACACCGTCAACGGCACGGCTTTTCTGGTGACTCCTGAAATATTCAGAAGGTATGCCCAAGAGCATCCGACCCTCTTCTCAGCGAGGGCTGGCGAAGGACAGCCATGGCTGCAGGTCCAAAAGTCGTTCGAAAAGCTGAAGCTTCACGTTAAGAAGAGCAACGGACATAACATCTGGACGTGCGAAGTCTTTGGACCTCGTAAAACGAAAACACTGAAGGGTTATATGCTCAAAAAACCCGGCGACGTATTCACAACTGAGATGCTGGATAATCCCAATCTCAAACTTTGTGAGAGTCAGGATGATCACTAGCTATCATTGGATAGTTGCGCTGAGGTCTGGACTACCCTAATTATGGCGGATTGACTTTGTTGATGACCGCTTATGACTGGGCAGCTAGGCCAGCCAAGTAAGCGCCTAGGTCCTGGAAATTGTTTTCCTTGAGAATCCTCGCAACCATGGCAGAGCGCTTCTCCTTTAGCGGTAAAAAAATTGCGCAACGCTGGTGGTTGTGCGGGCGGGGCAATGTCTTCCAATAATACGTTGCCTTGAAGCGAGCCATAGCTTCGTTGAACCCCAACCAAGCATCAGGCTCATGCGACAACACGAACATGCCGTATTCACGCCTGAGTTCTGTTATAGCCTGCTCACATAACCCGTAGATCTTATAGGTTCCGGTCAGCTCAACCGGCTGTTCAAGCCGCGCCGCGATGTACTTGGCAGCTGCGAAGTGATGCGAACCGCCGGAGTTCATCAGAAAGACGCGTCCGTCCCAAGCCCAAGTGGCGAAATAATCGTGATCGACGTGGCTGATGATCCGAATTTCATCCCAGGCCAGATTCTTCGCCAGCTTCGCCGGAGATATCTCGTCGATCATCTCGGGTGAGTTCCTTACCACCATGTCATCCATGGTGGCGAACTCCTTGAGTTCGGATTTCGACGCGGAGAAGCCATCTACCTGTTGGATATCGCACCGCCACCGTTGGATCTGCATCTCGCTGCCAACGCGCAATAGTGGGGCGCATTCGATGCTAGTCGAGCCATACCGACCATAGGTGCGGCAGTGGGTCCATCCATTCAGCTTGTCGCGATATATCCCGCGCTCATAAATAAGAGATCCGAAGTCGTGCCACCTAACAACCGCTCCTGCGCCAATACCTTTTGCTGTTTCCTGGATGGGCGAATTAAGTTTGACTGGGCTCTTAATCAGCTTCATGAGCGTTGCAGGATACCCACAGTCCTCACGCACTGAGTCCCATAGAAATGTTCCTGCTCTGCGCCAGAAAGGGAGGGGCTGATCTATCGACATGCATTCACCATCGTCGGAGGCAGGCGTTCAGTATAAGGATGTACTCAGTAAGCGGGGTGCCGCGAGAGATTGTCCTAATCATAGATCCCACTCGCCAAGGCGTTGCGGGCCGCAACACCGAGCAGCACAGTGACGAATGAGAGGTGTGTTATGTGCAGTCGTTACGAAGCCCCTACCCCAGAGCGTCTCCAAGAAGAGTTTGGTGTCGAGTTCGACGCTCAGGAGAAGCTCGAATTGTGGCCAGGTTATGCCGGGCCGTTCCTGCGCAAGCCTCGCAATGTCGACCCGTACGATGACGCCGTGTTGCCATTTGAAGCTGAGGTGGGAGTGTTTGGGCTCCTGCCCTTCTGGGCCGACAAAAAGCTGGCACGGTCCACCTACAACGCCCGTTCTGAGACGGCCTCGGTCAAGCGGTCATTCAGGGAGGCATGGAAGAAGGCACAGCACTGCATCATCCCTGCGGTGGCGATCTATGAGCCCGACTGGCGAACAGGCAAGGCTATTCCTACTCGAATTTCCCGTGCCGATGGGCGGCTGCTAGGGATAGCGGGCCTATGGGAGGTAGAACGGCAACCTTTTTTGGGTCTGATGAGCGGATTGACCAACTACACCATGGCTGACGAGCTTCGCGTAAAGCAGGCACTCGACATTGCTGTCGCGACCGGTGATCTGCTGGCGGTCGACAAGAACGGCAAAACAAGGCGTCGAAAAGGCACAAGCATCAAGTCGACAGATATCCTGATAGCGCCCCCGCAAAGACCCATCTTCTTCGTGCCACCTCTGAAGAAATCCAGTTCAGAAAACTGAGGGGCGGCATCGCTCTTCGGGTGGTCGGTTCGCCTCCAACGGTAGTGGTACTGGCATGATACAAGCAGTAGTTTTCGATGTGTTTGGCACGCTTCTCCAGATAGATGAGCGTCGCCATCCTTTCCGCCAACTGATGCAGCACCTGCGGCTTCAGGGCAGAACACCAAGGCCGGATGACGCACGGACTCTGATGACTCGAAATCTGGGTTTGGCTGGAGCTGCCGATTATTTCGGTGCGCAGTTGAGCAACTCTGAGTTAGCTAGCCTTGAAAGCGACCTTTTCACCGAGCTGGCCAGCGTTCGCCTTTTCGATGATGCGTTGGAGTCGCTAAATCAGCTAAAGAACGCCGGCCTGAAGCTCGCGTTGTGCTCCAATCTCGCAGCCCCATATGCGATTCCAGCCAAACTGTTACTGCCGTCGTTCGATGTTTACGGATGGAGCTTTGAGGTTGGGGCAATAAAGCCTGAGCCTGCAATCTATCGTCAGATGATCGAACAGCTTGGCTGCGAAGCCTCCGCCATCGCAATGATCGGTGACACGTTGCAAGCCGATATGCTTGGTCCAATTGGGCAAGGCATGCGGGGCTACCACCTACAGCGTGAAGGAAAAGCCGATCAGTGCGGCTTCGTCTCGCTGATGGACTTTGCAGCCCACGTTCTGCAATACCCACCATCCGTTAATGGCTAAAGCTGCGTCGCCAGTTCTAGCTGTCGCCGCTAGACCCGGATGGCTTACAGGCATGACGACACCCTTTTTCTGTAACGGGAGCTCCTTCAGCTCTTGAGCGCCAGAATACGCCGAGCGCCGTTGAGAACGATGAATCCCACAACAGTACCGATAATCAGGTCTGGGTAGTTGGATCCACTCCAAGCGACGAGCGCTCCGGCGACTATGACGCCCACGTTGATGACCACATCATTGGCGGAAAATATCCAGCTCGCTTTCATGTGGGCCCCGCCTTCCCTGTGTTTGGAAATCAGCAGCAAACAACCCATGTTGGCGAGCAATGCCAGGAATGCGACGGCCATCATTATCAGCGACTCGGGCTCGCTGCCGAATACAAAGCGTCTAAATACCTCTACGAGCA
>DAINRC010000178.1:1163-3355 GCA_036742135.1 Bacillota bacterium | reverse complement strand
GAAAGGGTAGTGTTCATAAATTGCTTCCGTTGTGCAGACCGGTAAAGGTTTTCCATGCTTTTGCCCCGCGCTAGGTGCGCTCTTTCAAGGTCAGACTGCGCGGGCGCTCGAGCCACCCACCCTCTCCATCAGGTACGATTTCCACTACATCCACTCCCGCATCGCTGATCTCGACGATACGGCCATGGTTGCGCCCCAAATAGTCACCAATCTTGACGCGATGAACCCCGTCGCCGCCCTTGATCAAGGCGTACCGCCCCCCACCATTGGCTAACGTGCCTACCATCGTGAAGTTCTCGATATTGAACCCCTCAAGAAACTGCTTAACTCGCGACTCATCGGGCTGGATATCTTTTGAGCCCTTTTGCCGCTGGGTTAAATCAAGCTTGACGGGAGGCTGAAACGGATGTCGCAGGGCGGCAGCGCTATAGGTAAAGGCTTCGTAGGGAATGAATGCCGGTAGCGGCTCAATTGTCCCTTTCGGCTTCGCCCTGACCTCATTCATATATTGCTGCAGATCGCCGAAGTCGTTGCTGCTGCCGCAGCCAGTCAGCGCAACCAGACTTAAGCCCAACGCAGTAAGTCTCGCGCGATTCATTTCTGCAGCCCCTTGTCGTTATAACGATAAGTCTTAGCGACGATGTTCATACGCAATTTTGATGTAGCTTCGTTCTTTTCAGTCTTGATCTCGAAATCATGTAGCGTGACGATACGCGGAAGGCTTGCCACACCACTCACGAAAGTTGCCAGATCGTGATACCCCCCAACGACCTTAATATTTATAGGCAACTCGATATAAAACTGCTGAGCCACCTCTGGCTGCAACTTGATTTCCTCGAACTCCAGCCCACTACCGAGACCTGTTCGAGTGATATCTTCCAGAAGCCCAGGGACCTCGGTATCGCTTGGCAGTTGCCGCAATAACGCACCAAACGACGTTTCCATCTCGGCCATTTGCGCTTTATAAGCTTCCAAATTGGCGGCCTGGAAGGCTTTGGTCGAGAACTGCTGCTTCAAGGTTTCTTCCTGAGCGCGCTGCTGCTCCAATTGCAGTTGCATTTCCTGCAAATGAAAGTAATAACCTAGAGCAAGCACCGCTGCGAGAAGCATAACGCCAGCAATGAACTTGACCGGCGCAGGCCAAGAACCGAGGTTATTAAGATCGAGATCAGCGAAGTCTATCTTGCGAAAACTATCTAACGATTCAGCCAGACTCATGGCTTTGCTCCTTCCGTAGCGGCAACCGGCTGCGTTTGCTGAACCGTCAGCTGGAACACATTTTCCTGATCCACGGCACCGGCGGTGACGGCTTTCACCTCGTTCAGATTCGGCGCTTCGAGCCAATCAGAGGCATCAAGATTGCGCATAAGGTTGGAGACACGATTGTTCGATTCGGCAGCACCAATGATCGCAATGTTCTTTCCGGTCATTTTTACCGAAGTGAAATACACTCCATCCGGCAGAGTTCTTACAAGCTGATCAAAAACTCGCCCGATAATAGGTCGATTACCTTGCAAGTCCTGGATGATCTTCATGCGCTCCAGTAGTTGCTGACGACGATCTTTCAATTCCTTGATTTCTTTAATACGAGCATCAAGAACCGCAATCTCCTTTTTGACAAACTCGTTGCGCGCACTCTGCTGCTCAATCGCAGCTTGAAAATAACGATCTCCAAGAAAGACCAGACCAGCCGCTATGACCAGCACACCGACCAGAGACGCTAGGAAACGCTGCTTTCGTTCTTCACGCAGCTGTTCACGCCACGGAAGTAAGTTGATTTGCGCCATTAGTCGAAGCTCCTCAGCGCCAGGCCACAAGCAATCATCAAGGCCGGCGCATCGCTAGCCAGCGCTCCAGCATTCACTTTGCTGCTCAAAGCCATATCGGCGAATGGATTCGCAACTAGAGTCTGAGTACCGATCTTCTGCTGAATCATGTGATCCAACCCAGGTATCGATGCCGTCCCGCCCGCTAACAGGATGCAGTCGACATCATGGAACTGTCCTGCCGCAAAGAAGAACTGCAACGAGCGAGAAACCTGCTGCACAACTGCCTCTTTGAACGGAAGCAAAACCTCACTGTCGTAGTCGTCTGGGAGGCCGCCTTGCTTTTTGGCTAGACCAGCTTCTTCTTGTGAAAGGCCGTAGCGTCGCTGAATTTCCTCCGTCAGCTGACGCCCGCCGAAAAGCTGT
>DAINRC010000178.1:0-1153 GCA_036742135.1 Bacillota bacterium | reverse complement strand
GGTGTAAATAGTACGACCGTTATGCAGAACACTGAGGGTAGTCATGGTGGCACCGATATCCACCACGGCAACGGTCAACTCTCCATGCGCCGCACCCAACTGTGGAGCAAGTAGCCCGTAAGACCGCTCAAGCGCATAGGCTTCGACGTCAACCACCTTGGCAGTGAGTCCCGCCAGCGCAAGCGCTGCCTCACGAATTTCGACGTTTTCCTTGCGGCAAGCGGCGAGCAGGACTTCTGCTCGGCCAGGAGAGCGAGGAGCCGGCCCCTGGACTTCGAAGTCGATCGCCACTTCTTCCAGCGGATAGGGAATGTACTGGTCCGCCTCGATCTTCAGCTGATTCTCGAGTTCTTCGTCGGACAAACCAGCATCCATCTCGATGATCTTGGTGATTACCGCGGAGCCTGAAACAGCCACTACCGCCGACTTGCATCCGGTCTTGGCCTTGGCAACCACCCGCTGCAATGCCTGGCCGACGCCCTCGAGCTCGGCGATGTTCTTTTCAACTACGGCGTTTGCCGGGAGCGGCTCGACAGCATACGCCTCGACGCGGTAGCGACTACCTGATCGACTTAATTCGAGGAGCTTGACTGAGGTCGAACTGATATCGATCCCAAGCAGCGTGTTCGCTTTCTTAGTGAAGAGCCCTAGCACGACCGATTTCCTATCTTTATCCGCAACTTACGGATTAATTATGTTTATCCACATTAGATAACAGCCTTGACAGAAGCGCAAATGGCTACCCGGCAAAAAAACCGCATATAATGTGAACGGTTTTCCCTTTCAGCATCGCCGCAGTCTTCCTCCCCCAAATCCTGGATTCCAAGAACCCTGATGCGTTTTTTGAAATTTTTTCTCTGGTCGTGCTTCGCAGTCTTTTGCGCACTCTTGCTGAGCATCAGCGGCGCATTTCTCTACCTCAGCCCCAACCTCCCCTCCGTCGATTCCCTGCGGAGCATACAGCTTCAAATTCCGCTGCGGGTTTATAGCGCGGATGACAAGCTGATCGCCGAGTTCGGGGAAATGCGACGCTCACCGATCCACTTCGAGGACATCCCTGAGGAATTCATCCACGCACTGCTGGCTGCCGAGGACGACAATTTCGCTAATCATTATGGCGTCGACATAACCGGCCTGATGCGCGCTGCCACGC
>DAINRC010000177.1:1272-3366 GCA_036742135.1 Bacillota bacterium | reverse complement strand
TGCGCCGTTATGCTGATCAGTCTGGCGTTAACGTGTTTTTGAGTGCGATTGACAAGGTCACTGAAGAGGACCTGAAGATAGGGTGGGCCGGCAAGAAGCGCAAGGAAATGATGCGCAAAACCGGTTCCACCTCGATTGGCCGTAAAGCTCCCAAGGTGTCGCGTCGGATCGTGAGTCATCCTGCCTATCTGATCGGCCTACATCGGCGCATGAACATTGAAGGAATCGTGCCGGTGATGCCGTTTGAGCTCATACAGGTCGATCACATCGAGTCATTGGTGGTTATCCGTAATGGCAAGCAGGGTGAGCTGCATGTTCGTGATCGCGCTGGTACGGTGAAGGTCATTCCTTGGGTGATGCGTGAAGGCCTCACGGACACAGTCTTCTACGAAGCCTGGAATAACCTTCAGTGCGACACCTTCGGGCGATTTTTCACTCCCTCGTTCATATTCAGGCCGCTCTTCCGTCAACCCCGCATGAACCGTAGACCTGTTACAACCCCGTAACACGCCAACAGTCGATTTGTTTAAAGGAGTTCCACCATGAGCTACGCCGAGAACATTGAAAACTACCGCCGTCAACTGCTCACCAATGCCAACTACCAGAACACGCGCTGGTTTGTCTGGGGTACGCCCGCCAAGATGGCATTCCGCGACAAGCTGCTGCGTTTTGCGAAGCGTGCCGGGTTCGACCACCTCAATGCGTTTGACCAAAACGCTGGCAGTGTGTATTTGCTGCCAGGCGGACTGGGTGAGCGCCGTCGGATTCTCATGGACATCGAAGGCCGTCAAAACCGCCTCATGAAACCTGAGAAGATCTTCCGTAAGAGCTACATGCTCGACGATGAACTGATCTCGCTGTCCAATCGCATGCGGCTGCTCTGGGCCATGCCGGATGAACCGATCGGTGATTTGGAAGTCCCTGATTTCCAAGAGGTGATCTTCATCCGTAACCACAAACGCGGTGAGATGCACATCCTCGATCACAAAGGTACGGTCAAGGTCATCCCCTGGGTGTCCATGCCCGAGGCTACCGAAGAACAACTCAATGAAGCATGGGCCAATATCATGATCGAGCCGGTCAGTCTGTTTGGTGAACCCACCCGTAAACTGAAGCCGCTGTTCCGCGCCCGTCGCTTTACCAAACGGACCTTTGCATCGCTGAGGCCTGAAGCCGAGCAAGCACCCGCTGCCGACAGCGAATAACTTCCACTTTATGCTGGTCACACATTACCCATGTGACCAGCAATCCCTTTCTCTTGGAGAAAAAATAAATGACCGTTTTTGAATGCGAACGCTGCGGCAATGTCGACTCGATCCACAGCACCCCTCAGACCTCTGTGGGTTATGAATGTCACCGCTGTAAGAACGGCGATTGGCACCATGAATTCCCCGAAGAGCGCTATGACTTCGACAAGCATGGCCCGGCGCTGAATAAGATCAACCCGTCGAGTGATGACGGCTATCCCAGCTTCAGTTGACCCTCGGCATAAAGGAGACGGACCACCCGTCTCCTGGCTTTATTTTTTAGGTCATATGGCAGGTAAAAAGATCCCGGTGCGTCGTATCCTGTAGGGGGAGCCATGAATATCGATTTTAAAGGCCCTATAGGCTTCATCTTCGACGTTTCTTCTCTTACCGGTACCCTAGACACAGATAATGTCCTATCGCCTCTTGCATGGCAGTATGTGATCGAATCAGATTTAGCTGACCAGTGTCAGTTGGAACTGCTTTCCAGAGTTCCACACTGCGCCTCGCTGGAACAGCAATACGAATTGATCCGTCGTCTTCAGAAGCGGTATGAGTTGAATTTTATTTGCCAACTTGATGAGCACATCCTTTCACAGTTAAGGGGATACGTGCTGGCTATCGAGATGACGACCGAGGTTCTGGTTATCATCAAGGTCACGTCACTGAGTTAGGAGTGAGCACGTGCAGTTAATCCGAGTACCATTGTCAGATTTGATCTGTTACCTTGAAGGATCAATCAATACCTGGCCACGCGGTCATGTCGTTCCAGAACAAGGCCCGCTTCGTAACAAGATGTTGGTCAAAGCCTCCGCCGAGTTTGCCAAGGCCTACATCCTGTCTTCAA
>DAINRC010000177.1:0-1262 GCA_036742135.1 Bacillota bacterium | reverse complement strand
GAGTTGGGGTATCCGACGACGACCATGTCGGTGGAAGCCTTGGATGCGCTGGCTGCCGAAGTCGACGACTACTACCTGACGCTGGTGCTGTTCTTCGACCCGTTGGTTGAGGCCATTAGCACACACCTGGACCGCAAGTCCGTCACGTTTGAAGTTCCGGCCAACTCTGAAGACCTGATGATCAACATCGAAGGCGATGTGCTGGCGGTGCGTTACCGCGATGCCATTGCCCAGTTGCATCAACTGACCCCGCCCAAGCCACCGAAGGTACCGTACGAGGAAGGAGATCTGGAGCCATATGAGCAGTACATCCAACATGTCCTGGCCCAGACGTTCAATGCCATTCCCGATGAGTTGACTCGCGGTATGGTTAAGAACATCTACCTCGAAGCCTTGAAACGCTACTGATACAGGAGGTCCTAATGCACTACCTCGTGTCGACCTCCGAGTTGGAGCGCACCATCGAGGCTCTGATGGATGCTCAGAACGCCCTGGATTTCCCAAGGGAGGTGCCTGCCACCGTGCAGGCCTTGGTGAATCAATATAACCTGTCTGAGGCAGACAACCTGATAGCCGTGGTGATTGAGTTGTTCGGCGCACGCCTGGACGATTACTCACCGATAGACCACATCGTGGCCTGCTTCCAACGCTTGGTAGCTCCATTCGCCCAACATCAGATGGACACGATGGAGCTTGAATACGATGCAGGAAGCGAGACGATCATCGTCACTCCACGACCCAGGAGCCTGCCTGACCCCGTCAGCAGGATTAAGGAAGAGTACCAGCATGCGCGGACGCAAGGTGATTTCTATCCCGAACGTTTACGCCGAGCGTTCGACGAGCTATCCTCAGGCCTATGAGCCGTACAAGATCGCACGCTGCACGATCAATACCGGTCCCGGTATGGTCAAGTACGTGATGGTCGAATCGCCCATGGATCACAGGACGTTCAAGAACCATTATCGGCGTCTAGGGAAGATAGGGATAATGGTGCCCATGATTGACATGGTCAATTGTGGACTTTCCTCGATGGAAATACTGACCACGCCTGCCGGGCGCAGTTGGTTGGAACGGACCCCGCCGGAGAAACGTTTACGGCACCTGTCCGATATTCACGAGATCTCTCGCGAACTCAAGCATGTCTTCAGCGATGTGCTAAAGAGTTTCAACATGGCCTGCCGGGCTGTGGAGTATTGCGATGGATTGATGGTTTTGGAGGTGAGAAAAGTTGTCGACTGGAATCAGCTCAATCGCTTTGACCT
>DAINRC010000176.1:0-3379 GCA_036742135.1 Bacillota bacterium | reverse complement strand
TTCCCTCAGGGAGGCGCGGGGTTCGGGGAAGGAAGTCCTCGATTTTGGGTCGCCGGACGGGGACTCGCGGTCGCTGCACTACGACCTGTTTCAAGAGTTTTTCCCCGAAAGGGACGAGTGGCGGGTGACAGTCTTTAACGGTAAGATCCTCACCGCTTATTCAAAAAACGCGGTGCAGGGGTCTTCCCCCGAAGACCTGTCGCCCCGGAGGGAGTACCGCAGGTTTTCTTCACTACCGCGTGGGGCTGCTGAAGCGGCCTTGGAGGCCGTTCGCAGAACGGGGGCGGAGTTCGCCGGGGTCGACATCCTGCGCGACCGGCGGACAGGTAGGTTTTATGTTTTGGAGCTTAATGCCGCACCCGGGATGAGCAAGGAGACGCTCCTCCGCCTCGTCGAGGAGGCTACGAGGTAGATGATCTGCGGGAACTGCACCACCGAGTGCCCCGCTTTCGGCGTGTGGTGTTCGGGGTGTCCTAGTTGCGGCGTTCTCCTGCGGCGGTCGGAATGTTTTGCGCGCGGCGCTTGTAGGAATTGTTCCTATCTCTGTCCGGACAAGCCGGTAGCGTGGTACAGGTTTAGGAACGAAACGGAAAAGACATTCTCGCTAGTCGCTAAAGGAGAAAGGTTCGCTTTACCATCGGTAGAGGTGCCGGACTACATTCCTGCGATCTCTGCCCCCCTTCAAGAACACCCTCCCGATGATTTGAGGTGGTTCGCCCTGCACGGCGGGAAGGTCTCCCGTGCTGTGTGGGAAGGGAAGATCAGCCCGCGGGAGCAGTTCCGCTTACCCCCTGACAGCAAGATCGCTTTTCACCTGTTCATTTACGATGATTTTTTGGAGGTGTTCTGGAAGGAGCGACGCGAACGATACGCTATTTTGAAGGGCTTCGATCTTGTCTTTGCCCCCAACTTTTCGATTTATGAAGACGCGCCGCGGTTCGAGCACCTCTTCAACATGCGCAGGTCCGCGATCGTCGTGAAAGAGATGGCGGAAGAAGGCATCCGCGTAGTGCCCGACGTATCCTGGTATTGTCGTGAGGACATCGACCGTTGGCTCGAGTTCCTCGACTCGACCGGCGCGGAGGTAGTCTCCTTCTCCTTTCAGGTCGTGGGGAGAGGACTAAAGGGGAGCAAGGCGTGGGTGTCCTACCTGCCCGGGTTGAGGTACTTCGCCCAGCAGTTTTCCGGGCGCATCGTGCTGGTAGGCGTGGTTTCTCCGGAGAGGTACCGCCTCGCTGTGAGGGCCGCAGGACGCCCGCTAGCTGTCTTGGACACAAAGTCTTTTGTTACCGCCAGGAGGGGCGGAATGATGGTGCGGGGAAAGGTGGTGAGAGGTGGAGGAAGAGATTCCGGAAAGCCCCGTGACGTGTGTTTTTTTGAAATGGCCGCTTGTATACAGAAAATTCTAGCAGAAATTGACAGAGAGGAGTGTGAACACTGTGCTGAAGTTTAAAACATCGAGACAGGACTTTCTGTCTGTGCTGAAGACCTGCTCAAAGGTCGCCCCGAGTAGCCCCCTTCTCCCTATTTTGGTGAATGGGCTGTTGGTGGGAAGTGACGGTAAAGCGACGCTCCTCGCCACCGACCTCGAGGTTTTCTGCGAGGTTTCCTTCCCCGCGGAGGTGGAGAGCACGGGCTCGGTTGTGGTTCCTTTAAAGAAGCTCACCGACTTAGTGTCGCTTGCTGAGAGTGAGGATGTTTTTGTTGAAGAAAGAGAGAATTTCAGGACGAGGGTGAGAGTCGGGGGAGCTAACGTGGTCTACGCGGGGTATGATCCGGACGAGTATCCTCGCGTGCCCGTTTCTGATGGGGACGGTGTTGCAGTCATTGAAATGCAGGGCGGGGAAATCGCTGCCGCGATCGAGCGTGTTTCCTACGCCGCGGCCTCCTTGAGCCAGAAGAGTGTGAAAGCTCCTGAATACTATACTGGATTGTGGATTCAGCGGAGGGAAGGGGAGCTTACCCTGACTTGCTGCGACAACTTCCGTCTCGCTACCGAACGCTTTCCAGACGAAGGCGGAAAAGAGTTTGATGCTATTGTTCCTCTGAAGGCCTGCAAACTGTTTACTGAGCAGGTTAAGGAAGATGTTCCCATAAGGATCGCTGTAGGCGAGGAGGGGTGGGTCGAATTTGCTACCGAATCTACCCGGGTAGTGGCGCGGAAGTTGGAATACAGTATCCCTGATTGGAAAGCGGCTTTTCCCACAGAATTCGTGGCGGAGGCGGAGTTTTCCGTTCAAAGTCTCTTTCAGGCGATTAGAAGGGTGGCAACTATCGCAGAGGAATCCCCGGATTATTCCGTTAAAGTAGAAGTGCTGCCTGGAAAACTGGTGCTAAGCTGCAAGAATGCTGTAGGTGAGGCAGAAGAAGCTGTTGAAGTGAAAGCGAAGGGTTCTGTTTTTAGATGGTTTAACGTCTCTTTCCTCGAAAACGCTTTGAAAGCGGTAGTTGATTTCGGTGGCGAGGCTGTGATGAAATTTTCCGATAATAATAGTCCAATTATTTTTGAATTCAGCTCGCTTCCGAACCACAAGGCGTTGGTGCTACCTCTGTGTCCAGTAGGATGAGAATGTTTAAGGAGGTGATGTCTGAACCATGAAAAGTAGGGTTCTGCAGTTTTTGGTCGTTTTTCCTCTGTTGACTGTTTTACTGTTTTTGACTTCTCCTGATATCGCTCTGGCATTTAATTTGGAAGATGCTGCAATGAGTCTCCTGGGGTTTCTTAAACTCCTTATAGTTGTGGGAGCTGCAGCGATCGCTATCGTCATGGTAATGAGGTCTCAAATCATTCCTGCGATGGTTGTAGTCGTGTCAGCAGCTTTTCTCTACGTAATCCTCGATCCTACAATCATGGAAACTATTGGGAACGCAATCAAAACTCTCATTAAACTTTAAAAAAGAGGTGTATCATTACCTTCTCGTGCACGAAGTGGTTGGCGGCTACCTACTGGCCTGCCGGGAAAGGGAGTTACTGAGGAATCTTGCGGAAAAAGATAGTAACACACACTTTTTACGTTGGTAACGTTCTCGATGTTTTGCGGACGCTCCCTAGTGAGAGCGTTCATTGTGTTGTTACATCGCCTCCATACTACCAACTTCGTGATTACGGGCTCCCTCCCACAGTTTGGGGAGGAGATCCTGATTGCGAACACGAGTGGAGCGAAGAAGTCACAGAGCGCAAACGGGGCAGTATTTGCGGCGTCAACGCTAAAGTTGGAAACACCCTCAAAGGCGTCTGCGGGACTGAACTAAGACAGGGGCGGTTCTGCTGCAAGTGCGGGGCGTGGTTGGGGTGCTTGGGGTTGGAGCCAACGCCCGAACTCTACGTAGAGCACCTGGTCGAGGTGTTTCGAGAGGTGCGCAGGGTTCTCAGAAAAGA
>DAINRC010000175.1:432-3384 GCA_036742135.1 Bacillota bacterium | reverse complement strand
GTCAGGTGTTGCACTCAGTTTTTGCGGCCGCCCTGCGTCACCTTTCGCTGACCGCCCGAATGAGTGTCATGTTCATGTCTGTGGTGGTTGTAGTTCTCACCATAGCTGGGCTGAGCTTCAATTTGCTTAGCCAGCATCACTTCGAAGTGTTGGATCGGCAGGCCTTGGTGGAGAAGCTCGAATCGACCAAGAAAATTTTCAATAACGTACGCAGCAGCGCAAACCTTGCTGAGGAGCTACCGCAGTTGCGAGCTCTGCTAGGTGCCCATCATGATTTAGCGGCGACCATCTTGAGCGAAGATGGCAGAGTGCTCTTTTCTGATCCCAAGACAGTCGACGTCCCGGAAAGCTATAGGGACGCAGAACAGCAGAATATGTGGGAATGGAAATATGCCGGCCGCCTGTATAGAGGATTGACTGCCCGAATCTCGGTAGCAGACCAGCCCGAACCACTTACAGCACTGTTGATTCTTGATGTCACTAACCACGCGCATTTCTTTCAGACTTTGCAGCGTTGGTTCGGCGTTGGATTAAGCGTCAGCGCTCTAATTAGTGCTGCGCTTGGCTGGATGGTAGTTAGAAGCGGTCTCAGGCCTCTGAGGCAAGTTACCCATCTCGCCGCATCGATGTCAGCAAGGTCGTTGCAGGAACGAATGCCGCTTGAACCGATACCGCTTGAGTTACAGCAATTGGTTCTGTCCTTCAATGCGATGTTAGATCGCTTGGAAGATGCCTTTGTTCGGCTTTCCAATTTCTCGGCGGACATTGCTCATGAACTGCGAACCCCTGTTAGCAACCTCATGACCCACACCGAGGTGGTGCTGACCAAAAAGCGGAATATTGATGCTTATGAGGAGAATCTTTACTCCAATCTAGAGGAGTTGAAGCGTATGTCACGCATTATTGACGACATGCTCTTTTTGGCCAAATCCGACAACGGCTTGATTATTCCCGAACAAGCGTCTATCGAACTAGCTGATGTCGTTGCTAAACTGCTTGCGTATTACCACTTAGTGGCTGACGAACGCGATATCCGTCTCTCAGTCTCAGGCGCAGGAAATGTGCTGGGAGATAAATTAATGATTGATAGAGCGGTCTCCAATTTGTTATCCAACGCGCTGCGTTACACCCCGGTAGGGGAAACTATTTCTGTAACGATTCACGAGGCGGAAAGAACGGTAACCCTCAGCGTCGAGAATCCCGGAGGGACGATCGAGCCCGAGCACCTGGACAAGCTCTTTCATCGCTTCTATCGGGTCGATCCTGCCCGGCGCGAGGGTAGTCCAAGCAACGCTGGCCTCGGCTTGGCTATTACCAGATCTATTGTTGAGGCCCATAAAGGCAGAATCTGGTGCACCTCATTAGACGGCGTGACGGGCTTTCACATGGAATTTCCCCGCCAATAATAAAATATCGAATAAAGGTAAATATTTTAAAATCAGCCGCATAGCGATCATAAGGGACCTTACACGATTGTAATGTTAACCATTGGAACGGACGAACTCTGAATATGTCGGATTTATGAGCTGCTAGAGGATCACCTCAGGCCAGCTCAAGACTATACGCTAAAATACGAACTTTGGAGGAAGTCATGACTGAAACAATGTTCAATAGCTGCATTCAAGCTTGTTCTAACTGCGCTCTAGTTTGCGAAGCATGCGCATCTGCCTGTTTACTTGAAGACGACGTACAAACGATGGCCCGTTGCATTGAGCTCGACAGAGATTGTGCTGACATATGTGCTCTGGCAGCCAGACTCATGAGTCGCCAGAGCGAGTTGGCTAAAGAGTTCTGTGCATTGTGTGCAAAAATTTGCCGAGCCTGCGGTGAAGAGTGTGCCAAGCATCAGATGGATCACTGCCAAGAGTGCGCGAAAGCCTGTATGAAGTGCGCTGAGGAATGTGAACGTATGGCTGTATAACCAGCAAGCCGCTTTCCTGCCAAGATGGTATCTTATGGACTTGGTAGGAAAGCGCTTTTATTCAGTGGCAGGACACCTACGCTCTACCCACTGAAATGACGCCTTGGCTTCTATTGTTACTCTTGTGCAAAAAAAAGAATGCCATTTGAAAAATCAGTCATAAGCCAATCGTAACGATCATACAATTGGCTTATATCGTATTAATTCCCTTATAAATAATTAACCGTTATTGATGCCAACTGGCGCGCTACGGAACTCCACTGAGTGGACAACTCCATCAGGAGTACGAATTTTGATTTCGTATGGCTGCGCACGATAGCTTGGCCAGCCTAGAATACTATCTTCGCCCATTGGCGTCACACTTAGTACATCACCGCTTTCAAGAAGAACCTTTAAAGCCTGTCTACCCTCGACTGCAGCATAGTCATGCTGCATCGTTGAGTTTCTATCAACCTCAGCCATTGCGAAGGAGGAACTTACGGCTATGCCAACAGCAAGAACTGCCGCAAATTTTTTCATCGTTAACACCTCTTGGTCATTGATGTTGGATAGTTTAAAGGTGTCAACCTTACACAAAGCTGAGTCTTATATTACATTAATGCTAAGCGGAGCTTACGTGTGATGTGCTCTTAACCTCATCACTTGCACTGAAAAACAGCAGAAATTTTTGTTCGATGGCTGCTGCTCGTGGTCTTCAAATTCCGGCAGCAAGAAGCGGATACTCGAACAAGGCGTAGTTCCCCCAAGCGCAACAGAATCTCAAGACAACACTAGCATTTATGCCGTGAGCCAATTTATTCTAGGGATGGTCTGAAGTAGCCCTGTGTTTCCGGCCGACTTCTGCCCTTGCCAATTTTAGAAGCGGCGATTCGACCAAAATCGATCAAGTCATCCGCTCATTTCTGAGTTTTTAGCCGCCGCGAACACCTCTCAGCGGCCATTTCCCACATTACAGGCGCACCTCTCCTGCATTCGTCAGCAAATGCCGG
Organism: Bacillota bacterium; assembly: GCA_036742135.1. Classification (GTDB taxonomy): domain Bacteria; phylum Bacillota; class DSM-12270; order Thermacetogeniales; family Thermacetogeniaceae; genus 50-218. The sequence continues at coordinate 474 of DAINRC010000175.1, read as the reverse complement.
CGCGCCATCCACAGGTTCGACAGGGCAAACAATGTCACCAGC
>DAINRC010000175.1:0-422 GCA_036742135.1 Bacillota bacterium | reverse complement strand
TGCGCCGTGTTCTTCGCCAGGCCACGGAAGCGTGTCTTCACATAACCGAACTGGCGCTTGATCACCCGGAACGGGTGCTCGACCTTGGCGCGCACCTGGGCCTTGGCCTTCTCGATCTTGCGCTTGGCTTTGTACAGCGCGCTGCGCTTACTCAGCTTCTTGTACGTACTGCGGCGGGCCGCGATCTGCCAGATCACCTCCCGGCCTTCATGTTCCGGGCGCTTCTCGACGCCGGTGTAACCCGCGTCGGCACCCACCATGTTTTCCTCACCGTGCAGCAGCTTGTCGACCTGGGTAACGTCTGCAACGTTCGCTGCCGTCCCTACCACGCTGTGCACCAGGCCGGACTCGGCATGCGCCGATGTGGGCCTTCAGTCGGGTAAAGCAGGAGTGTTACCACTCCTGCCTCCCCTAAGAACCGT
>DAINRC010000174.1:2015-3432 GCA_036742135.1 Bacillota bacterium | reverse complement strand
TGAAACTGCTCAAGACGAATCTTCTGCGGTTTGCTTCCATCTTGCTCCTGGTTGTGGCGGCAACAGGAGTTAGCACTAGCTGATGGCTTCTATATAGTAAAGGGAAGTTTGGAAAGTATTTTCGGAACATACAAGTATTCCTGTAATGATTTAGAATAGCCGTTGCCAATAAGAAAGCCTCCTGGTAGAAAAGAATTGAAGAACAAAACCCAAGCTACCAGGAGGCGAGCAAGCAATGCAAAAGGCGGAAAAGAAAGCCTTAGTTTTTGGCAACGTGCTAATTGTAGGAGTGGATATAGCCAAGAAAAACCATTACGCCCGGATATATAATGCCATGGGTATCGACGTAGTAAAACCGTTCTACTTTCATAATAGCAGAGAAGGCTTCTGCCGTCTACTAGGGAAAATAAGCGAAGCCAAGGGAAAAGAGAAAGCGGAACGGGTCATTATAGGCATGGAACCCACCGGGCACTACTGGAAACCTTTGGCCTATTTCCTAAAAGAGGCAGGTTACACCGTAGTCATCGTAAATCCTTATCACGTCAAAAACAGCAAAGAAATGGAGGACAACAGCCAAGACAAGAACGACCGCAAGGACGCAGGTCTTATAGCCCAACTAGTAAAAGAGGGCAAATTTTTGCACTGTATTTTACCGGAAGGGGTATACGCTGAACTGAGGACCCTTTATATCACCCGGCAGCAACAACACAAAAAACTTAACGCAGCCCTCTGCCAGCTTAAAGCCATAATAGATGAATACTTTCCCGAGCTGATAGAAGTATTTAAGAGCCTTTTGGGCAAGGCAGCCCAGTGGGTTTTAAGGAACTGTCCCTTTCCCAAGGACATATTGAGCCTAAAGCTAGAAGAGCTAGAAGACGGGCTAAAACAGGCCTCCAATCGTAGAGTAGGGATAAAGAGGGCACTTGCCCTAAGGCAAGCAGCAGAAAAGAGCATAGGTGTTAAAGAGGGGCTAGAAGGCGCTAAAGTCAAACTTCAAGCCTGTCTGGAAGAAATAGAGTTTTACCAAGGTCAAATAAAGAAGACAGAAGAAGCCATGGGAGAACACCTAGAAGCGACAGGTTTAGCGAGTTATCTTTTAAGCATTCCTGGGGTAGGGGTAGTGACAGCGGCCGGCTTTTTAGGGGAGATAGGCGACCCTACTAAGTATCAACACTGGAAACAGATACAGAAACTGGCGGGATATAACCTGACGGCCCAGAAATCGGGGCAGAAACAGAAAACCAAGACCACCATATCCAAGAGGGGGCGGCCGGGACTAAGGAATCTACTTTACCAGGCAAGTCTAATCTTAGTGGCCAAGAACAAAGAATTCAAGGCGCTATATCAATACTTCCTAAAGAGGCCGGAAAATCCCTTAACGAAGAAACAGGCCCTAGTAGCTGTGGCTTTAAAGCTA
>DAINRC010000174.1:0-2005 GCA_036742135.1 Bacillota bacterium | reverse complement strand
CTACTGCGGGTGATGTTTACCCTTGTTACCCAGAAGAAAGAATATGACGCCAGCAAAGTGTTAGGGAAATATCGGGAGGAGCAACTAAAGAAAATAGCATAAGCTCAAGGAGGTTTTGGGTGGGGGAAGCCAACCACCTCCATAAGGGCATAGACCCTGCATACAAGTAAAGGCAGGCCCCACCCGCCCCCTTAAGGCAGAACGAAGGAATGAAGGGGCAAGACCCTGCGAGAAATGATAGGGTAGCCTGGGGGAGAATTTTGAGGTGAGGGTGCCACCCAAAACCTTAGGATAAAAAATACTCAAAAATACTCATATGGTAACTTTTAATCCTTCTCTCTCGTTTCTTAGATGGAGGATGAAAAAACTTGAAAATCTAAGAGAGCGAGAGATAGAGGGAGATTTAAGTAAAAAATTGAGATAGGTGGTGAGCGTTTTGCAAATTCCAGATAGGTAAAAATTTGTGGCTTTGACGCCAATTGTACTTCACCCAGAAAGGAGGGGATGGAGTTATGGCTTTAGTTTTACACTATCCATATTTTAGGAAACTTGCGTGTAACCTTAAAAAGGTGGTGTAAGGAAATGAAAAAAAGCTTTAAAGTTATTGCTTTGTTAATTTTACAATTTATCCTGGCATCTTTATGTTTAGGTGCAAGTGCGGAGGCGTCTTCTGAAGTCAACGGTTATAATCGTTTTTCTCATACTTCTTTTTCACTCAATTGGGGAATAAAAACATTTAACTATCGTACTGATTATAGAGGACAAGTAGTTACCGGGTACGAGGCAGGGTCAACTTATAAAGCAGTGTCCGATCAAGACTTTGTTGCTTATAAAGTACCAGAAGATGGTATTTGGCCTCCAGAAGTAGGAAATGGTATGGTAGAGATTTCTGGTGTTTATCTACTCGATATGAACAATACCGTGAAGGCCAGTCAAGACGGCAGTATTTGGAGTAGCGGCAGTATTTATCCAAGATATTTTCCCGGGGGAACCCTTACGCTTTTATCAAAACACACTTATTATTGGTTGGAAGGAAGACCCAGCGGGACCTTTCGAGTAAAAGTTGTTACTCTGTTTGCTTTACCTTCTTCTAGCTGGTATCCTTTTTTGTGGAATGATAGTACGTTTACGCCTTGGTTCTAATATGTTAAATCAAAAAAGGGGGTTATATTTATGTGCAACGTAAATCCTAGGTTGAAGCTCTGGAGCCGGTACTTGACTGCCGTCATTTTAACTGTGCTCTTAGCTGGGATTTCGATTGTGATTTCTCCAGAACAAAAGAATTTTCTTTGTGCCGAAGAGCGTCCAGCGTTGGAAGATGTTATAAAAGCCACGGGGCAGTTTGTCCGCTCCCATAAGGACCTGCTTAAAAAAAGTGTGGAGAGCTTGAAGAATTTAGAGCAACCGACTGACCAAATCGCTGCCTGGATTGAGGGAGTGCCTCTTACAGTTGGCGAACTGGAATTCCGGAAGGGATTGTATAAATCTCTCAACCCTTCATTTGAAAGTCATGTCGTTTTCAATGTCCTTGCAGAAGAAAAAATTCTCCTGAATGAAGCCATGAAAAGAAAGGTAGTTCCTACTTCTGAAGAGATTAATAAGTTCCTTGCGAAGGAAAAGGAAGAGTATCAATCAAATCCAAACTACCGCGCCGCAGTTGACCTTCTGATCAAGGAGTGGGGGCTTTCTGAGGCTGAGTATTGGGACGATTACGAGTGGTACAATGCCTTCCGCATCATCATGATCGATAAATTGTGCAAAGCTGTGATTAAAGAAGCAGAAGAGGCGGGGCTGGTTCCAAAAAGTAGCGGGACTTCAGATGCTGATGAGATGCTTGAAGATCAAAAAGCGAAGGAATCCTACTGGAATCACTTCAAGCTGGAGCTCAAAAGACGAGCGAGCGTTCAGTTTAATCAGAACATTCCCTCTTTAGAAGAAATGAAATTTGATCGAGAGAAGTGGTATTTATCATGATCCAGATCAATGTTTGAACTCATTGTTCCTG
>DAINRC010000173.1:1663-3434 GCA_036742135.1 Bacillota bacterium | reverse complement strand
GCCCACCCCAGCCCCTGCCGGACAAGTAGCCTGGTATCCTCTCCAAAGACGAGAGCACTAGTTGGAATGACAAGAGAGGTAGGCCCTTCAGCATAGACAGGGATCCCTCCCACGGCAGCGCAAGAGACGATCTCTCCCCCCTCGAGGTAAGGCTCAAATTCCTCCCCTTCCGCAAGAGAGATCGGATGCTTCACGCCTTCCCGGTCTACAAGATAGGCATCTGTAACGCTGCTCAGATCGACGAGGAAAATCCGGTAGGCTGACAGCAACCAAGGAGGAGTTGCATCTTCAATCACGGGGACTGAGGGAGAAAGAGCGTAACCGCTTAAGACGAGCAGCCAGAGCATCCTGCGAGGCAACTGCTCAGAGTCGATCAGCCTTCCCTTCTCATCAAAAGCGAGAAAGGGTTTCTCCTTTATGCCGGCGATCTCCCGAAAATAGACAGTATTGCCGTCTACTACCAGGGAGACACTATAGCTTTCTGCCAGCGGAACCGGGCACTCCACCGCCTCGGTTTCCGCCCAGCCAACCTCTGTGTGGTACAAACGCAGGGGGAGTTCATGGCTAGGAGGAATCCCGCTGCCGGGCTTTCCACCAGAAGCAGTCACTTTGAGGAAAACCTCAGGAGCCGCAGCTCTGCCCTGGAGACACAAACAACAGCTACCATAGCAGATCAGAAGCTCATGCTGGCGCAGATCCAGCTTTAAAACAGGCTCAGCATACATCTCCAGCTGCAGGCAAGGTTTTCCAGTTCCCTTCCCCGACTTACCCACCGGCTGAACCTTCTTCCACCACTCCTTGAACCACTCCACGAACCAGCCAGGGAGGCCATAATTCTCCTCTGGGATCTCCTTCCCCCGCAGCGCCAGCTCTGCCAGCCTGACAGCGCCGGACAGCCACCTTTCTGCCCACTCACCCCCGTAAACCAGAAACCGCTCAACAGGTTTGTCGACTACCGGGAGATACGAGGGGCATCGCCTCAACTCCTCCTCCTTTTCCCTGATGGCCCTGCAGATTCTTTCAAGCTCTCCCTCTTCGTTCAGCCGCAGCCGCTCAACCCCTTCCCCGGCGACTTCCTCATATGTCATCCCCAAAAGCCTCGTGAGATTCTTTACCTCCGCCGCAATCTCTTGCCGCTGGCGGTAAATGCTCCGCTTCAGGGCAAGCTCTCTGAGACCCTCTTCCAGATTGCCCCGCCCCCAAACCAAAAGGCGCACCTTCACCCGGCAGAGTTCCGCCCCGATCCGGCTCTCTTCCTCCCTCAGTTCTTTTAGTTGGGGCTCGATCTCCTCTCTCAAAGCCCTTTCTGCCAGCTCCGCCTCTCTCTTCCTCTCCTTGCTCTCAGACAATTTCTCTGACAGCTTCTCAAGGGCAGCCTCGCCCGAAGGAGGAGCTACTCCAAAAGCAGCTGCAGCAACCTCCAGCACCTCCTGCTCCCATGCGGCAAGCACTGCCTCCATCTCACGGATCTTCCTTAAGCATTCCTGCCTGCGTTCGAAAGCTTCTCTCAGCGCCCCAAGAACGTCAACCACCCCGGGCTGTAGCGCCCACCCCCAATCGGAGGGGAGGGGGAGGCCAGCGGCCAGCCGCCCGATTTCTCCTTCCAGCAGGAGCAGTCTTTTCTCAGCATCCGTGATCTTATATTGTAATGCTTTGTGCTCCTGCTCCCTCCAGTCTTTTCGCCGCCTCTCCTTGTGCCACAAACTGCAGGCACTTGCCGCAATCACCAGCCCTGCAGAAAGGAGCAACGACCCCGGCCAGCGGTAGGAAG
>DAINRC010000173.1:0-1653 GCA_036742135.1 Bacillota bacterium | reverse complement strand
CCCCATCCAGAAGCCCGGATGAAGGCGTGAGGGCTCCTCACCCAACAGGGTGAGTTTTTCGCCAAGCTCTCTCCGATAATTTGAGAGCGCCTGATATTTCCTGCACTTTTGCCCAAGCAGCTCCCACTCAAGGTCTGCCAGTGATGCTTGGTAGCGTTCATCCCAGGAAGTTCCCCAAAGAGATTGCATTAAAGTCTCTAATTCTTTACGACATTTTTCCTCTTCCGCCTTCAGCCGCCGCAGTTCCTCCCTGCTCCTGAAAATGCCTTGATAGTTCATGACACACTCCTCAATCTCCACCGCCCGTTCCAATATGTTCCTCTCATCAGTCGTGAATGCCTGGATCGCCTGTCTGCAAACCCTCTGCTCCCTTTCCAGTTCAGCGATCTGGCGCTGGACACCCTTCAATTTGTTTTCATTTTCCTCGAGAAATGCGGCACAATCTTCAGGCAGATCCTCTAACTCCTCTCGCCTGGGGCACACAGCATCCAATTCCTCAGCCTTTTTCTGGAGATCCTCCAGCCGGGCCAGGATCCAGCATTTCTCTGCCAATTTCTTCTTTTGTTTCTCAAGCCTCTGTAACTCTTTCTGCAACTCTCTTCTGTGGTAATCCTCTTCTCTGATCAAGTAAAGCCTGTCTTTAATGTCATCAGCGCCGACTACGTCATCGCTGAGCAACCTAAAAACAATTTGGGTGAAAAATTCCTCCAGACAGTGCTGAGGGATGCCGCCGTGCATCAGAATGGGAGTCACATACCGCCGGGCGGGTTCGCTTTCCCGCTCGAAATCGAACTCTGGCAGGCCTCTCTCCTTCAGAAATTCCAGGAAAAATTGCCCCAACCTCACCCGCGAGCCAACATCATCGAACCCAAGAGCCTCAGCCACCGCTGGCCAGTAAGTCCCCTCCTGATACTCCCAGATACCCAGTCCAACCAAAAGCATCGCCAGGCAGGTCGGAGCGGATCTCCGTAAATAACCGAGCCCTTCCTGGATGTCCCTTTTAAGCCGTTCCCTGATCATCGCGCTGAGCTTCTTTAAATCTTCCGGTGAGAGCTCAACCTCGCCCAGAAAGCCGGTATTCTCAACCTTTTCGGCGAGTAACCGTTCGCACTCCTCTAATGCCACACACCCTTCCAGCATCGGCTGACAACTCCTGTCTTAGAACCTTATTTAGGTTATACTACAACATTCTGGGTTTTCCTGCTATTTCCTTGGTAATTCGATCACTTTCAGGATTTTTTTACATGGTACAAAAATAGAGACCCCTGAGATCTTGAAGGCCCACTTAGAACGATAGCTGGTATACTGATATTAGAAACAGCGGGTGCCGGAGGCACCTGCCGAAGGAGGAGTTCGCGAATGTCATCAAGGAAAAGGCCTATCCTGCAGGGAACTGCGGCGCTGCGGGGAGCTGCGGCGCTTCTGGTCGCCCTGGCGCTGCTGTTAACAGCTCTCAGATGCGGGAGCAAGGCAGGGGTTACCAGGCAGCAGAAGACGACAGCCAGTTCTCAGGCTGCAAATGAAACCGAAGAAACAAAAACGAAGAAAAAGATCACCCTCTACTTCGGGGACAAGGATGCGATGTACCTCGTCCCGGAGGAGCGGGAGGTTGACCCGGGTAATAAGCCGCTCGCAGAGGTGATCGTGGAGGAG
>DAINRC010000172.1:0-3472 GCA_036742135.1 Bacillota bacterium | reverse complement strand
AATCCGCAGACGGGAGCACAAGCGTTACAGCATCGGGGCTACTGCGCACGGGCTGGCTTGTGCTTGATGAAGAGCGTCGTTCGCGGGGGCAGGTCTACCACCTGAAACCGATTCCGGCACACCTGCAATTGGAGTTGGTTGACAACGGGTTTGAGAACAGCCTAAAGACTGTTTCTGAGCCCGAGCGGGAATCTGTAGTGTTTCAAGTTGAGGCTGTCCCGCTTGAGTCGTCAGCCAGTGCGGATCAGCATCTGGAAGCGCTCCACAAAGAAATCCGCTTGGACTTCCTGTCTTCAATGGGAGAGGCGGAGCGATTCAAGCTGCTCCTAGAAGACATGCCGCATTTGCGGGATAAGGTCGAAGACGAGTACTTGGAGGCCAGGGATCGCAGTTCACGTCTACTCGGACATCTTCGGGCCATCGAAAAGACCCTCAAGACGCTTGCCGCTGCACGATGAACAGATCGCTGCGAGACTGGCAACTCAGCTGCATCGACACGGCGTTGGAGCACTTTGCCACTACACCGCACTTCTTCTGCCAGGCGACGCCGGGAGCTGGGAAGACACGCATGGCGGCAGAGTTAGCTAGTAGGTTGCTTAAGCAGGACAAAATCGATCTGGTGATGTGCTTCGCGCCATCCTGCCAGGTTGTCGATGGCTTCCGCTCAACCTTTGCAGAGGTACTTGGCAGGCGGCTGGATGGCCAGATAGGCGCTGTGGGAACGGCGTCCACCTACCAGGCCATGGAGCACCGAGATGAGGGGTTCTGGCAGCTTCTTGATGATTACCGTGTGCTCGTGGTCTTCGATGAGATTCACCATTGCGCTGGCCATGATCCGCTTCTCAGCAACGCCTGGGGGCAGCAGATATTGCATCGGATACAAGACCGCGCAGCCTTCACCTTGGCGCTCTCCGGTACGCCATGGCGCTCAGATGACCGGGCTATTGTCTTGGCCCGTTACTCGACGCCAGAAGGGCACTTGATCTGTGACTACCGATACGGACTGAAAGAGGCCATTGCCGATGCGGTATGCCGTTCTCCTCGTATTGTCTTGCTCGACAATCAGAAGGTAAAACTCACCGAGGAAATGGGTCCTGAGAGTACAGTCAGGATGTTTCCCAGCATTGCCAAACTCTTGGGGGAATCGCCTGTCACCTACGAAGAATTGCTGCGCCATGACGACGTGATCAATCAGCTACTCGATCTTGGCTGTAACAAGCTCAATGAGCTTCGCCAAATCAAGCCGAATGCTGCCGGTTTGGTTGTTGCCACTGACATTGAGCACGCTCAGCAAATTGCCCAGGCTCTGGAGTCCAGGGGTGGGGTTTGCTGCATCGTGACCAACAAAATCCCGGATGCGCAGCAGGTGATCAATGCGTTTAGGCAGAGCGCCTCGCCCTGGATTGTCGCTGTCGGAATGATCAGCGAAGGAACGGACATCCCCCGGCTTCAGGTGTGCTGCTATCTCAGCCGCATTCGCACCGAGTTGCATTACCGGCAAGTGCTTGGGCGAGTGCTTAGGCGTACAGGTGAGTCCGATGATCAGGCTTGGCTGTTCATGTTGGCGGAGCCGACGCTGCAGTGTTTGGCTGAGAGAGTTGCGGATGATTTGCCGGAGGACTTGGCGGTACTAAACGAGGTACAGATGCCAGCTTCCACTTCAGGCTCAACGCCGAGCTCTATCGAGGCTGCGGACAATATCAATAATCTAGATAACAGTATTGGATGTGGCAAAGAGCAGGCTATTGGGGCTGGAACTACGAGCATCATTTCACTAGAGGGCTTTTCAGTCGAGCCAAGCCATCAGGTGAGTTTTTCCCAGCATTACAGGCAGCAGTTGTTGGCTTGTTTTTGAAGTGTTGACGCCTAATGGATCAGGAGAAGTGGAAGTTACGAGTGTGTAAGGTTGACCATATCATCGACTAAGAAATTAGTGGGTGTGGGCATGGATGTTAGGACTCAGACGTTGAGGCATGACTGATAAACGGATCTGCGACGGTTGCAGCGCTGTTGCGCGTGTTGCTTCGATCGGGCGCATGTACCGATTGCGAAGCTTGGTAGATGTTTGCGCGCGCATATATGCCGAGGATTAACCTGATGCAAAAGAGAAAGACACACAAGTATGCCTTGATAGCTAAGTTCTCAGACGAAGCGGTACGCATGATGACGCCCACGCCAGAGTGGCAACACAATATGTTCCGCGTCGCGGCGACTAAAGGACGGGAAAATGAGCACGTTGGCTTCTTGGCCGGGGGGGCTCACCCAGACAATATGGACACACCCGGTCGTTAGGGTCGTCATCGTTCATAACGATCATGGGCAGTTTGACAGCCTTCACCTCATTGAGAAGGGCATGCCGGTCAGACGAACCGTCTAAGCACGTCCTGTCCTCCGCGTATTAAGTAACGAACAAATCATCGTTAAAGTCGAAGAAATACCTTCATCGCCAAGTCCGCCACCCGTAGTCGGTGGTAGGCGTAATAGGATGTTTCAAGCCTTTAATTTGAGAAAATAAATCCGGTAAATACGCGGATTTCAATCCCGATATTTCGTAGAGGCTGGATTTCTAGAGCTCAAGAAGATTAACATTTTTTGTTATAGAGTTCTGTGTTTGGTTAATAGAAGCTCTATACCCAACGCCTCGAACAGATTTTATACTCACATTTGATTCTTCGGCGCGTAGTCTTTTACGTAAATGAAAAACTAAGGACTCTACCGCATTATAAGGATTTATTGGCGGGCTCTTGTGTGAGTACAGAGCGTCTACGAAACATGCTTTGCTCACAGCGCGAGGTGAGTTTCTGATAAGAGTATGAAGCAAAATAATCTGTTTAGAAGAAAGGTTGAATTTTGTGAGGTTGATTCCTGTTGTCCCTGTCAATGCGTAGGCTGCGGGACATACAAGCCTTAAATGCTCGCTCCCAGCAGAGGTCTTTATTACTTCATGTACATGCTTGGCTAGAGCGCTAGGTCTGAAAGGCTTATACAAGTAATCATCTAAGGCTGTGTTGAAATCTTTTTCCGGCTTTCGAATAACCCGATTTGTTGCAAGTACTATGCACGGGATATTAGAGTTTCCAGTAGCGCTCCGAGCGGAAAGTGGAGATGCAGCCTCATAATCAGCCATATCGTTATCGACAATTATTCCTGCGAAGGTGCAGGTATGCATGATTGCGATAGCCTCTTTACAGCTACCAGCTTCAACCACCGTGTATCCGCATGACTCCAGATGCTTGCGAGTCTGGGCGCGGAGGACGGGGTGTTCGTGTATTACAAGCAGCTTGGGTGGCACCGATTTATCAAAACGTATCATTTTCTGGCAGCTCATAGATCGTGTTGGGGGAGTCACCGAGCGGTCGCTGTTTCAAAATCACGGCGATCCTGATCCCTCCGCAACGAATCCAGGGGGCTGAGGGGTTGAATTGAAACGATTAGCGTAGTAGCATAGATTTATACATCGTAAGTGCATGAT
>DAINRC010000171.1:0-3483 GCA_036742135.1 Bacillota bacterium | reverse complement strand
TCGATACTGATTTCACTCCAGCGAATCTTTACGAGTTGGCGAAGATGGATGGAGCAATAATTTTGAGTAGTGATGCCAAGAGGATCCTTTATGCTAATGCCCAGTTAATTCCTGATCCTACTATTCCTTCTTCAGAAACCGGAATTAGACACCGCACCGCAGAGCGGGTAGCCCGCCAGACAGGTGCCCTGGTGATCGCCATTTCCCAGCGAAGGAGCGTGATCACCCTTTACAAAGGGGTGGTTCGCTACATTCTTCAGGATATCGCGGTGATCCTTTCAAAGGCCAACCAAGCAATCCAAACTTTAGAAAAGTATAAAGGGGTATTTGATAAAGCCCTGCTCAACCTGACGGCCCTCGAGTTTGAAGATCTGGTAACCGTCTATGACGTCTGCCGCGTTGTTCAAAGAGGGGAAATGGTCATGCGGATTGTTCGGGAGTTGCAGAACTATATTGGCGAACTGGGAACTGAGGGACGTCTGGTGAAGATGCAGGTTGAGGAGTTGGTCTCCAATGTTGAAGAAGAACTCCTTCATGTGATCCAGGATTACTATGTTGGGGAAGATAAAGATGCTTTAGAAATCAGACAGGCTTTTGCCAGCTGGACCTCTGAAGAACTGCTCGACCTTACGAACATCAGCAGGGCGTTGGGCTACGGTGCTGCTGCCAGTTCCCTTGATCTCAATGTTTATCCCCGTGGTTACCGTCTGCTGCAGAAGCTCCCGCGCCTTCCCTTCCCCATAATCGAAAACCTCGTCCAGACGTTTGGCAACCTTCAGAATATTGTTAAGGCTTCCATAGAGGAACTCGATGATGTGGAGGGAATCGGTGAGGTTAGGGCACGCTCGATCAAGAACGGGCTGCGCCGCCTCCAGGAACAGGTGATGCTCGACCGCTACCTATAAAAAATTGAAAAGGACCCACTTGGGTCCTTTTTATGTGCTGATTCCTAGTGTAGTGATTATCTCATTCCTCCCGAGCCTTTTACCTTTTAGGTGAGATTGAAAACGCGCAGAGTTGAGAGCTTTTTGTGTTCTTTCAGGAAAATGTCGTAGAGATTGAGGTCTAGGAGATTGCAGAGGGCTGTAAGATAGAAGAGGGTCTTGCCAATCTCTGTTTCCACGATTTCTCTACAGCTGGGGCAGAGCTGTCCTCTTAGGTGGCTTTCGAGGTAGTTCTTGAGGTCGAAGAGGGAGGCATCGGGAGGGATTTGCTTTTTCTTGGCTTCGATGCTGATACATCCACAACCGGTAACAGATTTTGCCGTTGCCCTGTGAACTCGGGCACATGCTTCTTGGAGCTTGGAGAGAACATCGAGGATGCTGTGGTGGCGGATGAGGAGTTCAGCTACTGTGTTCTGAAACTCGTCACAAATCAGGTCCTTCATAAACAGACCTCCTCGCACTTGTTATGTGCCGGTTTGCCTTAATTATAACTGCAGCTTTTGAGCTTTGTCAATTTGGGATTTTTACTTGTGTCTGGGGATTAGCGGTGTCCTTCAGGAAAAATTGGGTATCTCCTGATTTTGACAGCAAGAAAATCCTTCTGATATAATTTTCACAAAAGCTTTGCTTGCACCAGCCTGGAAATACCCGTATAATGAGGTCAATGGTTAACCAGAATAAGGATGAATTCAGATAAGGAGGTGAGTCAATGGCAGAGCGCATTGTCAGAATCGTCCTGGCAATTATTGGTGCGGGACTTGGGTATTCGCTGGGGTTTTTTTTAATGCGTTTAGACCTTATCAGACAGGTGATGCCCCAGAAAGAGCTTTTTTTGTTTTCTTTAGTTGGTCTGATTACTCTTATTTTTGGGGTTCTCACCTTTTTGTTGGCGCCTTGGCTGATTAGGGTTACCTTGCAGATGGTGCGCTTTTTTGAAGGAGTGCTCCAGCGGACTCCGATTCAGGATTTGATTGGCGGTGCACTCGGCTTGATCATCGGTTTGGTGATTGCTAATTTGCTGGGCGCTCCTCTGGCGCGGATTCCCTGGGTAGGGCCTTATATACCAATTGTAGCCAGTCTTCTTTTAGGCTATTTGGGCTTGAGTGTAGGCATCAAGAAGAAAGAAGAATTTCTGGGGTTCTTTTCTCTATTGCGGATAGGTGGAAAGCAAACAGTCCGTTCCGAAAGTGGGAATTATAAAATTCTTGATACTAATGTGATCATTGATGGGCGGATTGCCGATATCTATAGAAGTGGATTTCTAGAAGGAACTCTAGTGGTTCCCCGTTTTGTGCTGGAGGAACTGCAGCACATTGCTGATTCTCCTGATTTGCTGCGTCGCAATAAGGGTCGCAGGGGTTTAGATATCCTCAACAAAATGCGCAAAGAGCAGGGGAACAAGATCGAGATCCGCGATTTCGAGGAGATCGAAGGTGGAGAAGTGGACAGCAAGCTGGTGAAGGTTGCCAAGCTTTTGGGAGCCCCAATTGTCACCAATGATTTCAATCTTAACAAGGTTGCCGAACTGGAGGGGGTCAAGGTCTTGAACATCAACGAACTGGCTAATGCGGTGAAGCCCCTTTATCTTCCAGGAGAGGAGATTGCTTCTGTTGATGTCCTTCGAGACGGTAAAGAGCCCGGTCAGGGAATTGCCTACCTAGATGATGGGACGATGATCGTCATTGAGGGAGGGAAGAAGTTCATCGGGCAGAATATCTCGGTAGTGGTTACCAGTGTCCTCCAAACTTCTGCAGGAAGGATGATCTTTGCGAAACCAAAAGGTTCGAAGAAGAACACCTCTTCGCGTCACTATCAAGAGGTGAATTTTATTGGGTAAGACTGTGGGAATAATCGTGGCCGCGGGTCGCGGTGAGCGCATGGGTTATCCGGTGAACAAGGTCTATCTGCCTCTGGGAGGACGCCCTCTGATTCTTTACAGCCTGGATGTTTTCGAGAGTTCTTCTCTGGATGGCTACATTGTCGTTGCTCATCCAGAAGAGGTCCGCTTCTGTGAAACCCTTTTTGCTTTTGGCGATTATCGCAAACTGCTTGCTGTTGTTCCTGGTGGCAAAACGCGCCAGGAATCCGTAGCTGCAGGGTTGGAGGCCCTTCCCAGTGACTGCGAGCTTGTGGCTGTGCATGATGGAGCCAGGCCCTTACTTTCTCTCCAGGTCTTTGAGGGGGCGCTAGAACAGGCTCATCGTAGTGGGGCTGTGGTGGTTGGTGTCCGGGTAAAGGATACGGTGAAGGTGGTTGAGGAAAGAGGAAGAATCTCGGCAACACCTGACAGAAATAAAATTTGGCTGGCCCAGACTCCCCAGATTTTCAGGCTGGAGTTCCTGAAAAAGGCTTACACTGAGGCCAGAAAAGAAGGTTTTGTAGGAACTGATGATGCTAGTTTGGTGGAGCGCCTTGGTATTGTCGTGGAGGTTTATCCTGGCGAAGAAGAGAACATCAAAGTGACCACACCTGCAGACATGGAGTTGGCAGAGCTTCTTCTAAAAAAGCGTCAGGGAAGAGTGCAAAAAAAAGTTGAGGC